>JAQIBP010000019.1 GCA_027858995.1 Deltaproteobacteria bacterium
GTGAATATTAGCGAAGAGCCCGTTGCGGGAAAACCGCACGGCGGGTTCTGTGAGGGGTGTCATTTCCTCACGAATAATACGTTTAAGTATAGGAGGAAATAGATGTCTACTCGACAAAAGAGTTACCTTGTAAATAACAGACCTGGCAGATCTGAAAAAAAGTTTAAATATCTATTTGTCTGTCTATTTGCTGTTTTCTCTTTGTGTCTCAGCCACAATACGGTCTATGCAGGTGAAATCATTGATTACCATGGTGTATCCTCTTTTTATGGAGAGAGTACCTGGACCAGTATTGGGCCTGCCACTGTTGATGACTATAAATGGTATAATATCAGTTATTTTATGGGGAAAAATTTAAAGCCATGGGTGTCGTTTGAAGTCCACCTCGGACCAGGACATCTGGAGACAGATAACCACGGGCAGAGTGACAGCCTGGAAAGCCGGTTCCTGCTTAACTTTCACAAGGGAATGTTCTTTTTAAAACTTGGTGGAGGTATTTTATATATGACAGATTCAGATGATTTGCCAGGACTTGCTGAGTCAGATTTCTATGCAATTGCTTCAGGCAGTACAGGGCTGCGTTATAGTTTTAGTAAAGAAGAAAACAAGAGATGTGAGCTGACCATAGCTTACGCTGTTGAGCATCTTTCAGATCCAACGAAAAACGGCAGTGACGGAGATGATGGTTGGAATGTAGGAGCTTTGCAGATAGCTGTCAACTGGTCATTTTAAATATAACTCTTTTTTCTCTTTCAGCCATTCCCTGTTATGTATTTACGCTTCCAATAGTAACAAATTTTTCCCCGCATAGTCTAAAGCATTACATTAATCTTATATCACTGTGCAATGCAGGCTCCAAAAACTGTAAAGGAAAATCCATTGGCAGCAACTGTACCGGTCATCTCTCCTGTTATTTGTGAAATGACTATATTTCAGGCTCTTCCATTCTGGGAACCATGAAGAATGAGATTCCCATTCTGGGATTCAACCTTTTCAATGGGTGATGTCTGTATTCTTTGATTTTGAAATTTTCCCACCAGGGTTTTATCCTTAAAATTGATTTTAAGGAACTGGGGAAAATTAAAATCCCTTGCAATACCTTTTAGACAATCTGCACCAGGTGCACACTCATTTATCTCAACAATGGCACATATCAAAGGTTTTGAACCGTCAAAATCCTGGGCAATCGTGAGAACGGGAAAGATAAGAATAGCTATAATGGCTATGCAAAATATTTTTATTTTTGACATGATAATCTCCTTGATCTGTCTATTTTACAGTGTAGCCTTTTCCTTCAAGACAGGCTGAATATGCTCTATTGCACCAACAGTGAAACCAAGAAGCGCTCCTCCTGCAGCACCTCTGGCCGCTCCTCCCTTTTGTGCCTGCCTGGGAGGCGGCGCACTTTTTGCTGTCGGCGGTGCCTTGGGTTCAAACCCACTGTTCTGTTTTGCCCATTGGTAGCATTCATATTTATCCTTTTCTGATTTTTTGCTTAAATTGAATCTACTGAGTTTGTACAATAATCTTTGTTAAAAAAATATTGGAACAGCCCTGTGAAGTCAAGAGATAAAAATATGAAAATCCTTTTAATGAGCTCTTATTTGCGTTATAAAAAAGAAGAACATATGAGGAGTAAAAGAGATTGAAAATATTAAAACAATTTTTTACTGCAACATTGATTATTATTACTATTCTGATAATCGGGGTCATAACTGCTTATCTTTTGGTCAGTGATACTACACTGATTACCTGGATCACCAGAGGAGTTGAACACGCAGCAGGATCACGGATTTCTTATGGGACGGATGGCAGGATCACAAGAACATTGTCACCTGTTCTCAGTATGAATGATTTTGTCTTTGAAGATGAAAATAAAAGCCTTAAATTTAATACCAGTTCGCTTAAGATCCAGGTCAACCTGCCGGGTTTGTTGTTTGGCAGGCTGGAGATACCTGTGCTGGCTTTGGGAGATACAAGGGTGGAACTTAAAAAAAGTGATGCAACAGAAAGAAAAAAGCCGCTTGAATCATTGCCAATCATACCCACCTTTGGCGATATCCAAATTTCTCAGATATCGTTGATAAGTGAAAACAAGGAATTTAATCTCTCTTCAATGAATATCAAAGAATTCAGTGTTAAAATTAAACCTGATGAAACAGACAAGCTGCTTCTCACATTACAAACCGAACTCGCAGGCAATACTTTTGATGTCAGCACTACCCTTCCTGTAATACACACAATACTTGAATCACAGAAGCTGCCTTTTTCTTTGACTATAAACAATGAAGTCTCACATATTTCCTCAGATGGTCTGATTGATTTTTCTTCCACGCCCCCTTTAATTGAGACCAGAGTTCAGGCAAATGCTGCTAAGGTACCGGCTTTTTTTTCAGAAACTTTGGACCCAGTAACAAAAATTCAGCTTTCAACACAAATATCCGGTAATTATAAACATTTGAACCTGCAAGAATGCCAGATTGATGTAAAAACAGTCAATGGACTTGATATAAAAATAGCAGGTCAATTGGATCTGATCAATAATGATTCAGGTTTAAACCCTGAAAATATCAATCTTTCACTGATATTTGCTGCTCCTGATACCCGTTCGGCACGCCTGTTTTTTTGGGATAGTATTCCGGAATTTGGTGCCATAAAAGGCCGGGTTAAAATCCATTCAAAAAAAGGTGATCCTTCCCTTGAAAACATTGTTGTCACAACCAGGGACAAGGGTGGTATTCAAGTTGACTTAAAAGGCCGTATTGCAAGATTCCCCTTAGATCCGGACAGATCCATCACAGGCTATGACCTGGATGTGATCATGACTGCAGAAAAAATATCGCTCATGGGTGAAAGAGTCGGCCTTGATCTGCCCATTGAAGACCCTTTGAATTTAACATACAGAATCCAGGGTGATACCCAGGCACTTCAACTGAATAACATTGATTTCTCTGCTGGAAAAAAAGATGGGGATCAGATATCTGCAACCGGTAAAATCCTGTTTGGCGACTGGGATAAAGCTGATCCCACGGAAAGCGTTGATATGTTAGTCAATGTGAAAAATTACAATACTCAAACCCTTGGATCGATAATCGGAAAAGAACTGCCGGAACTTGGCGCTATAAAGGCCAATGCCCGGCTTCATACGGTTTCCCAGATCCACAGAATTGATGATATCCAAGTACAGGTGGGCAAGGCAGAGCCTCTTCTTATTAAAGCAACCGGTTCTGCTGATAAGATTATATTTTTTCCTGAAACTTCCATAGAGGGAGTAACACTTTTAGCAACAGCAGCAGGAGAAGATACAGCCGCTTTAACAGATATCTTCTCTTTGGAAACTGTTATTCCGTCTATGGGCAGTTTTAAGGCAAGCGCAAAAATAACAGAAAACCAACAGAAGCTGGGTGCCAGTGAATTATCATTTAAGTCTGATTTGCGTGACAAGGGCAGAACACTCATAGATCTGGATATTAATGGCCAGTTCAAAGACTTTAGCAAAATAGATTCCTTGTCCCTGAACACCCGGATCAAAGCAGTTGATTTGAGAACAATCGGCGTATTGTTTGATCAAAACTGGCCTGCAATCGGGCCTGTTGAATTAAACAGCTTGATGAAAAAAGAGGGTGAAAAACTTAATTTTAAAACAACAATGACTGTAGATGAAATTGAGATAAAAGCCACCAATAGTGTTTTTTTTCTTAACACTCCACTGCGTATAAGCGGGACTATTCAGGCAGAGAACTTTTTCTTTCCCGGTCTGGCGGATATAGAGAAAAAGGATGATAGTAAGGAAGAAGAGAGTGACCTCTATCTCTTCTCACGGACGCCCATGAATTTTGACTGGTTGGAGAAAACAGATATTGATCTCATTGTCGATATCAAATCATTTGATAAAGAAAAATCCCGTTTTAAATCCGCATATTTTAAGGTGGACCTTGAATCCGGCCATTTGTCAATTTTACCCGCCAAATTAAATTTTCCGCGAGGCAATCTTGAATTAAATGTACGTTTTAATACGCAAAATGAGTTGAAATTCAATATTGAGGCCTTTGGTAAAGAGATCAATCCATATCAGGCATTAGCAGCTGATCAGAGTAAAATTAAAGATACTTTTGATGCAGATATTGATATTGATATTAATATAACTTCATACGGTTTAAGCCAGCATGAACTTGCCTCCAATCTGGATGGGAATGTATATATGATCATCAAAAACGGCAAATTGAGAAAAGAACTTCTGCACCTGCTTTTTGTTGATTTTGTCGGCTGGACCCTTGATAAAACCGCAGGAAAAAAATATATTAACATTGATTGTGGTGTCATTGATTACAAGATAAAAAAGGGTATGGTTACTACAGATGCATTTTTCCTCAGTGGTGATAATATGACCGTTGCCGGAAAAGGAACCATTGATCTTTCAAATGAGCAGATTGATTATGTTTTTCTACCCAAAAAGAAATCAGTACTCTCATTTGGGCCAGAGCCGGTTAAGCTACGAGGTTCTTTGAAAAATCCATCTGTTACAGCAATTCCGTGGAAATCTGCTGTAATAACCTATGGCAGTTTGATCTTTTCCCCCTATTTGTTCGCAGGACAGGTAGTAATTGGCCTTGTAACAGATATTTTTAAAAAAAAGAGTGAGCAATCCGCATGTATGGAATATGAAAAAAAACATGAGCAGGAGCAATCATCCGCAGATCCTTCCACTCCTTAGGCCAGACATGAAACAGGCCGACAGGCTGTTACATAATGCAAATTTTTGTGAGCATAGCTCTTCTTGAACCAAGTTCAAGGCGGGAAATAAATTTAACCACAGGCATACATGCAGTATTCCGAGGATTAAATTTATTTTTCCAACGCCGAAATTGGGAAAATTGGGGTTGTGTAACAGCCTGTCGAGTTTTTGTTTAACTTTTAAAAAACTATCAATAAGGCCTGGCAATGTTCAAATTGATGAAGCCGGTTAGTTGATCTGGAAAGCATGCTTAATTAAATTAACAGAGAAATTGCCATTTTTCTCAAGAATTTCAATTACATCAAATCTGACCCTTGACTCCAGGAGTTTGTTTTTTTTTAGATAAAACATAGCGCCAGTTATGATTTTTTTCTGTTTTGAATAGTTGACAGATTCTCTTGGCAACCCTTTTTTTAAACTTCTCCTGGTTTTAACTTCAATAAAACAGATACAGTCATTATCTTTGGCAATGATATCTATTTCAGCTGGTTTTGTCCGATAATTGGTCTCAAGAATAGTGACTCTTCTGGTTTTAAGAAAGGAGATGGCTGCTCTCTCTCCCTTCTGTCCCAGGGTTTGTTTCTCACTAACCATTTATGACCTCTTTTACACCTTTGAATGTTTTTCTGTGAACAGGGCAGGGGCCATATTTTAAAATTGCTTCTTTGTGGGCTTTTGTGGGATATCCTTTATGCTGAATAAAATTGTATAAAGGATATTTCTTGTGAAGTTTTTTCATGATGGCATCCCTTGTGACCTTGGCAATGATGGATGCAGCTGCAATGGAAATACTTTTTGAATCTCCTTTAACAATTGCTGATTGATCAATGTCCATCTCTATGGTGAATTTTCCATCAATCAAAAGAAAGTCCGGGATAATAAAATCGGGAGCTTGTGAAATATTTTCAACAGAGCGTTTCATTGAAAGCAGAGATGCCTGGAGAATATTGATTTGGTCTATCTCATGGTGTGAGGCGATACCTGTTGCAACACAAATGGCATGTTTTTTAATATAAGGAAACAAAGACCTGCGTTTTTTTTCAGACAATTTTTTTGAATCTGTAATACCCTGGCAGGAAAAATTATCCGGCAGTATGACAGCAGCAGCTACAACAGGACCGGCAAGAGGGCCCCTGCCAGCCTCATCAATACCTGCTACTTTTCTATATCCTCTGTTTAACGCTTTGTGTTCAAATTCCCACATAAGAGTCAAACCTTAGAGTTTTATGCAAATCTTTTTTCTTTAATCCTGGCAGCTTTTCCTCTAAGATTTCTTAAATAATAGAGTTTAGATCTTCTGACACGCCCTCTGGTTACCAGTTCAATTTTATCAATTACAGGGGAGTAAAGCGGGAATATCCTTTCTACGCCTACACCACCGGTAATTTTTCTTACGGTAAAACGTGCACTTGAAAATCCTTTAGTTTTTTTAATTACAACACCCTGGAAAATCTGGATACGCTCTTTTTCACCCTCCCTGATTTTTACATGCACTTTTACAGTATCACCTGAATTAAATTCAGGGATATCAAGACGGATTTGTTCTTTTTCCAATTTTTCAATTATGTTACTCATTTCTCCTCCAAATATCTATATTTATTAGTTTATTTATAGTTTATAATTCTGTCCAAATATATTGATGCAGCCGATCTGACAGAAAGATGATTATATTCAGTGTTCCCGGCAATGGGGTCTAAAATAAAATCACAACTGTCTATCAATTCCTTTGCCAGTCCCCATGCTGTTCCAAAAGTCAAGACATGGGAAGCTTGACTGTCAAGTTTTTGCCTTAAATTATCTGTTGTTATTGAACCAGATATCTTCTTTGCACTTGTGGCAATTGTAATAACCGGTTCCTCTCTCTCCTTTTCAATCTCCTTGAGTGCATCCTCAAAGGTTTTGCTCACCTTTATCAGCTCAAGGGCTTTTTTCCTAAAGGGGTTGAGTTTCCCCCCAACTCCTTTTGTCCAGTGGTCTACAACCTGTTTTGCAAGCTTTGCCTGGTCTTCATAGGGGGTCACCACAAAAAAACTTCTTACACCAAATGTAATACATGCCCTTGCAATATCATGCAGATCTATTGTTGTCAGGGCAGAGCCAATGGGCTGATCTTTCTTGTTCATCACAGGAAAATGGATCAAAGCCAGGTAAAGGTTATTATTCAACAATTTTATTCAATAAGGGTTTTTAACTCTTTAACCCACTGCCTTATTATTATTTTCTCTTTGGCATCCAAATCTCTTTTTTCTAAAAGATCCGGCCTTTTTAAAAAAGTCCTTTGAAGAGAAGACTTTTTTCTCCACTGCCTTATTTTTTCATGGTTCCCGGACAGTAAAATCTGTGGAACCTTTAAATCCTCAAATTCTTCAGGTCGTGTATATTGAGCATATTCAAGCCTGTCATTGGTAAATGAATCAGATTTGTAAGATTTGCTGCTTCCCAATACACCCGGGATCAACCTTGCTGTGGAATCAATAATAACCATGGATGCAACCTCTCCACCTGTCATTACATAATCCCCAATGGAGATTTCTTCATCAATATGGTGTGTGAAGGCCCGTTCATCAATCCCTTCATATCTTCCGCATACAAAAATAAGTCCTTTGCACTGTGCTGCATATCCCAAAGCTTTTTCCTGGTTGAATTTTCTGCCCTGGGGACTCATTAGTATCACTTTGAAACCAGGGTTTTTTTTCTTTGCATGCAAAATAGCAGCCTGTAAAACTTCCGGCTTCATTACCATGCCGCTGCCGCCACCATAGGGCCTGTCATCAACAGTGTTATGGCGGTTTGTTGAAAAATCCCTGATATTGATGCTCTTTCCAGTAATTATTTTTTTTTCAATACCCCGTGAAATCATGCCATGGCTAAAAAAAGAGTCCATGAGTTCCGGAAACAGAGTCAATACTATAAAATCCATTAATACTCCTCAGGCAGGCTTATTTTTATTGCCTTTTCTTTTGTATCAATAGATTTAACAAAGTGTCTATGCATGGGTACAAGCGTTTCATTACTATTGTCTTTTACAACCAGTATATCATGCGCTCCAGTGGGAAAAATCTCTTTTACCTTGCCGATAAACCCTTTTTTATGGTCAAAAACATCAAGATCTATTAAATCCTGCCAATACCAGCTGTCGTCCTGAAGTTCCGGAAGTTGATCTCTGGTTATGATAATCTCGCTTCCCACAAAATCTTCTGCAAGATTCCTGCTATCAATACTTTCAAGGGAGAGTAAAAATCCTTTTTTATGGGGTAATACCTTTAAAATATTAAAGTATTTACCCTTTTTTTCTGATGGTTTTAAAAAAACCCTGCTGTCAGGACTGAAACTCTCAATGGAGTGGGCAAAAGACCACACCTTAAGGTTACCGTTAAGGCCATGAACTCCAGTTACCTTTCCTATGGTAAATGAAGCAGTTTTTTCCATAACTTATTCAATAATTTCAAGTACCGTACGTTTTTTAAGTTTTGTTGACGCTGCACTTAAAATCGTTCTCATAGCTCGTGCTGATCTTCCCTGCTTTCCTATAACTTTTCCAAGATCCTCTTTTGCCACCTTAAGTTCCAGAACACAAGTCTGATCTCCACTTACTTCTGAAACATTAACCTGATCAGGGTCATCCACCAGTGCTTTTGCAATATATTTTATCAGCTCTTTCATATTTAAGCCTGGACCATGCCTTTCTGTTTTAATAGGCTTGCAACAGTAGTTGAGGGTTTAGCTCCTTCTCCAAGCCAATAGTTTATCCTCTCCTCTTTCAGTGTAATGGCAACAGGTTCAACCATTGGGTCATATGTTCCCAGCAATTCCAGAAATCTCCCATCTCTTGGCATCTCCTTGTCAGCAGCCACTATTCTATAAAATGGTTTTTTCTTTGTTCCTTTTCTTGTCAATCTGATTTTTACGGCCATATTCTGTCTTCTCCTTAAAACGGCAGCATGCTTTTCATTGATTTCATACCGCCTTTATTAAATTTCTTTATCATTTTCATGGACTGGGCATAGCTTTTTAAAAGTTTGTTAACATCTTGCACCTTAGTCCCGCTTCCTTTGGCAATCCTTTTTTTTCTTGACCCTTTAATAATGGTGTATACATGTCTTTCACCCGGTGTCATGGAATTTATGATTGCTTCAATTTTGTTAAATTCCCTGTCACTTATATTTATGCCCTTAAGCTGTTTTTTATTTACTCCCGGCAGCATTCCGATAAGATCTTTAATAGATCCCATTTTTCGAACAGATTTCATCTGGTTTCTGAAATCTTCCAGTGTAAATGAGTTTTTCCTCAGTTTTTTTTCAAGGGCTTTAGCCTCTTTTTCATCAACTGCATCCTGGGCTTTTTCAATAAATGAGAGAGTATCACCCATGCCAAGAATTCTTGATGCCATCCTGTCAGGGTGAAAAGCTTCCAAAGCATCTGCTTTCTCTCCCACACCTATGAATTTTAAAGGTTTACCTGTAACAGCTTTTATGGAAAGAGCGGCCCCTCCACGGGCATCACCATCCATTTTAGTCAGTACAACCCCATCCAGATCAAGTGCTTTATCAAATGATGCTGCAATATTTACTGCATCCTGGCCTGTCATGGCATCAGCCACAAGAAGTATTTCCGTAGGATTGATCCCTTTTTTAATACTTTTGAGCTCAGCCATTAGCTCTTCATCAAGATGCAGCCTGCCCGCAGTATCTATTAACAGAGTATCGCATCCTAGTTCCCTGGCTGCCAGTTGTGCATCCTGACAAATTTTCAGAGGTT
Source organism: Deltaproteobacteria bacterium (assembly GCA_027858995.1). Classification (GTDB taxonomy): domain Bacteria; phylum Desulfobacterota; class Desulfobacteria; order Desulfobacterales; family Desulfobacteraceae; genus Desulfobacula. The sequence goes on from JAQIBP010000019.1 coordinate 9,494, forward strand.
TCATCTCAGTTGTGGAAGCAAACACAGGAATATCTAATTGTTTTCCAAGTTTTTTCAGCTGATCGATTGCAGCCGGCCTGTATACATCCACTGGTACAAGAAATGGTTTTTTCCCCTGTTTGCGGAGATAGCGGCCAAGTTTTCCTGCTGTAGTGGTTTTACCAGAGCCCTGCAAACCTATCAGCATGATAGAACTCAAAGCATTTTCATTAAGATTTAAATCCTGGTGCTCGGATCCCATCATCCTTGTAAATTCATCATTTACAATTTTTATGACCTGCTGACCAGGTGTAAGGCTTTGCATTACTTCCTGACCAAGGGCTCGCTGCTTTATGTCTGAAATAACAGATTTTGCAACCTTATAATTGACGTCAGCCTCAAGCAGCGCCATGCGAATCTGCTTTAAACCTTCTTCAATATTTTTTTCATTTAGAGTGCCATGACCTTTCAGTTTTTTAAAGACTGAATCAAGCCTGTCACTTAAATTTTCGAACATAAAAACCCAACCTCAAAATATTCAACCAAATCGTTAAAATTAGTATATATTCCGTGATATGTCAAGAAAATATTAAATTAAATCTGGATGTTTGCCATATGGGATTCATGATTATCCATCCCAGACAGCAATGAGATTTTGTGTGTTGAAAAATTACAAGTTTTGCATTACCATATCCGTTATGTTGAACAGATTCAATGTCATATCATAATTTTTAATACATTTTATGATGTGGAACAATGGATAAAACACTATTAATCGAAAAGGAATACAAACATGACTTTCAATGATCTTTCTAAGTGGTTCATTGACTACATAGCAGCTTACCCGGAGAAGTACAATCAAATTGACATCTGGGGAGAGCCTGTCATGGCATGTGCCCCGGCTGACATTCGGTTCCAGCGTTTGAAAGAAATTATCGTGCCAGACCATGCCCTTCCACAGGACCTTCTGCCCGGTGCCAGAACAGTAATTGTCTGGTTCATTCCATTTAAACCTCATATTCAACTTGACAACACGGGCGGCAAATATCCTTCCCTGAGCTGGGGCAGGGCTTATCCCTCCACCAACGACATGATCAACCGCGCAGGCAATTCCATGCAAGAGATGATTGAAAATATCGGGGGAAAAGCAGCCCTCACGCCAGCCACACACAATTTTGATAAGAAACGGCTGGTAAGCCTGTGGTCACACAAACATCTGGGGCATTTAATCGGCCTGGGCCGCTATGGAACCAACTGCCAGTTCATCACTCCAGTCGGATGCAGTGGCCGAATGGGCAGTCTTGTCACAGACCTGGACTTAGGAGACCATCCTTTAGTGACGGCTGAAGAGCTGTGCCTGGTAAAAGCCGGTAAAAAATGCGGTAAATGTATCAAAACTTGCCCCATCAATGCTTTGTCAGAGAAAGGAATGGACAGAGCAGCGTGTTACGCCCGCTTGCGGGAAAATTATCATATGCTGATGAAGCCGGACGGCCTGCCGGATAATACAGATGTCTGCGCTAAATGTCAGGTGGGTATGCCTTGTAGTTTGAAGTCACCACTGCCGATTGAGTAATATAAATTTTTTATTGAGAGGAAAAATTCTTAATGCTTACTCCATCCAGATGTCTGGTGACCATGGTAACAAATTGTCGGTGACTTCTTCCCTGTCTGTAAACAGGTTCCCTTGGCGGAGTGCTGAGATATCTTTCCATGAGATCCAGGTCTGGGGAAACAAGAAGGGTTGCCGAATAATAGGCAAGGTTTTTTGACCTGTAAAAACAGGAACCTCCAATTTTTTGATTATTCAGGACAAGATCGGATATTCCGTCCCGGTAGATATTCTTTAATCCGGTTTTTATAAGCCCTTTAATAAGCCAGTCTGTACATTTGTTAAAAACAGTTTGTATGCCGGCATAACCTTTTACAGGAACAGCCAGAGAGATGACCAGGTTGCCGGGATCAAGGAAGACGGAACATCCTCCACCCTTACGCCTGTAGATGGGAATGAGGTCACAGATTGCAAGGTCAAGCCTGATTTCCTTTGAAAGACTGCCCCCGGGCCCTGCCACAATAGCCTTTTGCGTATAAGGGGAACAATAATAATGCGGGATTCTTTCTTTTTCCACCAAATCAATAAGAAGGTCATCCAGAGGATATGGTTTTACAACAGGTTTTGAGAGATCAAGCATTATCTTTTCTCTTAAGCAGGTGGACAGACCCATTGGCAGCCATTTCTGCAGCTTCCATCATTGATTCGGAAAAGGTTGGGTGGGGATGGACAGTGACAATCAGGTCTTCAAGGGTTGCTCCCATTTCAATGGCAAGTGTTCCTTCTGAGATCAGTTCTGACGCGTGTTCTCCTGCAATGCCCACACCCAGAATCAATAAAGATTCCGGGTCAGCTATGATTTTGACAAATCCTCTGGTTTTTCCCATGCTTTTTGCCCGTCCCAGAGCGGTTAAAGGAAATTTGCCCTTTTTAAAGGGGATATTTTTTTCTTTTGCTTTAGTTTCAGTGATGCCGGTCCATGCAATCTCAGGATTGGTGAAAAGCACCGCAGGCACAGCAACATTGTCAAAAGCAGAGAAATGTCCTGCAATCACCTCAGCAGCCACCTTGCCTTCCCGGCTGGCTTTATGGGCAAGTGCAGGGCCCTTTGTAATATCTCCCACGGCAAAGATATGCTTTTTAATGGTTCTGCACTGGTCATCAGTCGCGATCAGACCTCTTTTGTCCACCTGGATGCCAAGAACATCCAGTCCCAGATCATCTGTATTGGGTCTTCTGCCTGTGGCAACCAGGATCTTGTTGAATTCACCATTAAAAATTTTTTTATTTTTTTCAAACGTGACAAGATACCCGGTTTTAATTTTTTTAATCCCTGTAACCTTTGAACCGGTATGGATGGCTGAAAACTGCTCCTGACATTTTTTGATCACAACATTGACAAGATCCTGGTCTGCCCCGGAAAGAAATTTCGGATTGTACTCTGCCATGGTAACCTGGCTGCCGAGTCCTGCATAGGCCTGACCAATTTCAAGTCCTATATATCCGCCGCCTATAACAAGTAGTGACTTTGGAATTTCAGGAAGTTTAAGGGCTGTTGCAGAAGTCCACAGGGGCAAGTCAATTCCAGCAGGAAGCTCGTTGATTCTGGACCCGGTTGCAATAATCGCATGTTTAAAACGGATATTGGTATTTGTTCCATCTACATAGATTTTATGGTCCTCAATAAACCGGGCATGACCATGAACCACCTCTATATCCCTGTTCTCGAGAAGTGTTGCAATACCGGTTGACAAATTGTCCACTATGGTTTGAATCCATTGTCTGAGTTTATCGGTATCCAGTTCAACTCCTTTGGAAACCAGCCCCATTTTTTCACTATTTTTTATATTTTCAACCAGTCCTACTGCATTAATGAGTGTTTTTGAGGGGATGCATCCTTCGGTGAGGCAGACCCCGCCCAGTGTGGGACGCGATTCAACCACCATGACTTCCATTCCCAGATCCGCAGCTCTGATGGCCGCAGTATATCCTCCAGGGCCTCCGCCCAGAACAACCACATCAACATCATAAACAAGCTCGCCCATTACCATTTTAATTCATCTCCTTAGTTCCATTAAAAAACAGATTTCATCTCTTTAACCCTGGTTCATACTCCAGTCATGAAAACCATGGGGTTTTCAAGCATCTGTTTTAAATCTCTGACAAAAAGGGCTGCCCTTACACCATCTGCTATCCTGTGATCAAAACAGAGAGTTATAGGAAGCATAAGCCCTATGATAATTTTATCATCCTTTACTATGGGTTTTTTTATGACCCGACCAAGTCCCAGTATGGCTGACTCAGGGTAATTTATGATGGGAACAACACCAGTACCGCCTATGGCACCCACATTGGTTATTGTAAAAGTACCATTGGTAAGCTCAGGAGCTGTTATTGTTCCATCCCGCCCTTTATTGGAAAGAGATACAAGATGACTGGCAATGGCTGCCACGCTTTTTTGGTCTGCATTGTTAATTACAGGGACAATCAGTCCCCTGGGAGTATCAGCTGCAAAGCCTATATTGTAATATTTTTTATAAACAATCTCCATCTTATGTGGATCAATGCCGGCATTAAATTCAGGATAAGATTTTAGAAGGGATGAGACAGCTTTTATGACAAAGGATAGCAAGGTAAGATTTCCTGCTTTTTCTTTAGTACTGTTAAAGGTTTTCCTTAAGTTTTCAAGTTCAGTCACATCACACTCATCCATGTGTGCCACGTGTGGAACAAGGATCGTGGATGATGTGGTTTTAATGGCGGTTTTTTTTCTTAAAGAACGGATGGATTCTTTTTCTACAGGGCCTGATTTTTCATAGTCAGGCAGCCTGTCAATTTCAAGAAAAGGTATGGTTCCATTATTGCTTGATCCCTCCAGGGATACTTCAGTATAAGCCCCGGGTTCTTCTTGTTTGACATCTTTTTTCCCTGCTTCATATTGTTCCAGATCCTCTTTTGTGACCTTTCCTGCCGATCCTGTGCCTGTGACAGCATTAATATCGATTTTCATCTCTCTTGCAAGACGTCTTGTGGCAGGGGCGGCTATTTTCTTTGTTTCAGGTTCAGGCCCCACTTCCTTGATGGTTTTTATCTGCTGTATTGAACTCTCTTTAAAATCTTCATCAATCACAACCAGTACCTGGTTCACTTGAATAGTATCTCCGGGGTTGCCGGTAAGGCGTATAATTACACCTGTTCTCGGTGAAGGAATTGTAACAGCGGCCTTGTCTGTTTCCATATCGCACAAAGGATCATCTTCACTTATTGTATCCCCCTCTTTTACGTACCATTTAAGCAGTTCTCCTTCATGTATGCCTTCGCCAAGGTCTGGAAGTTTGAATTCAAACATGATTTTCTCCTATTCATTAAGTGTCTCTAAAACAGCCCGTTTGATTTTTTCAATGGAAGGCATGTACAAAAGCTCCCTGCCAAAAAGCGGAAACGGGACATCATACATGGTGACCCGTTTTACCGTGGCTTCAAGGTACATCAAAGCCTGATCATTGATCAGTGCAATGATTTCCGATGCAGGGCCGAAGGATTTCTGGGCCTCTTGAATAATCACGCAGCGCCCGGTTTTTTTTACAGACTCCACAATGGTTCTTGTATCCATGGGAGAAATCGTTAAAAGATCTATCACTTCCGGATTAAATCCTGTCTCTTCTTCCAGATCCTGAACCGCTTTAAGGGTATCTCTCATCATGGCACCCCAGGAAATAATAGTGATGTCGTCTCCTCTCTTTAGTATCTGCGCACTTCCAAGTGTGATCTTTTCATTGTCATCAGACACGTTTTCCTTAAAGGAGCGGTAAGAACGTTTCGGCTCCATGAAGATCACGGGATCAGGGTCATTAATGGCTGCTTTTAAAAGCAACCCTGCATTGGACGGACTCGAGGGAATGACCACCTTAACGCCTGCTGTATGTGCAAAATAGACTTCTTTGCTCTCGGAGTGGTGTTCCAGTGCCCTGATACCACCCCCGTAAGGCATTCTTACAACCAGGGGAACCGTGAATTGTCCCCTGGACCTTGTCCTCATTCTTGATGCATTTCCTTCAAGCTGGTGCATCATCAAATAGGAAAACCCGGAAAACTGCATTTCAACAACAGGTTTGAGTCCTGATATGGCCATGCCAATGGCAACTCCCAAAATAGATGACTCAGCAATGGGTGAATCAATCACCCTTTTTCTGCCGTATTTTTCAAAAAGCCCTTCTGTAACACGAAACACACCGCCATTGAGACCTACATCCTCGCCCATGATCAATACTTTTTCATCTGATTCCATAATTTGGTGAAGCGTCCTGTTAAGGGACTGAACCATATTTATTTTAGTCATTTTCAGTCTCCTTTTTCAGATTTTCCAGAAAATCCATACGTTGTTCTTCAAGTGTGCTGCCGGGATGTTCAAACACATAATCAAAAGGGGCATCAGGTTTGAAATCATTTTTGGACTCAAATTGCTTTACAGTCTCATCAATCGTCTGCTTTAATTCATTTTCAAGGTCAAGCTGTTTTTTGTCATCCCAGAGTTTTTTATTGGTCAGAAAGATTTTAAACCGCTTTAAAGGGTCTTTTTCCTTCCATCTTTCCACTTCTTGATCATCCCTGTACCGGGTTGGATCATCAGCAGTGGTATGCATTAGCATGCGGTAAGTAAATGCCTCTATCAGGGAAGGCCCTTCATTGTTGCGGGCTCTTGTTACTGCATCTTTTACGGATTTATACACAGCAAGTACATCATTGCCATCCACCTGTATGCCGGGAATGCCATAGGCTATTGCCTTCTGGGCAATGGTGGCTGATTTTGTCTGGAGTTTTCTGGGTGTTGAAATGGCATATTGGTTATTCTGACATAAAAAGACCACCGGAGCATTTAAAACACCTGCAAAATTCAAGGCTTCATGAAAATCTCCTTCTGATGTGGACCCGTCTCCGAATAAAACAAGGGCAACGGTATCTTTTTCGCCCTGCAGCCGCGAACCATAGGCCAGGCCGACAGCATGGGGCAACTGGGACGCAAGTATAATGGAAATTGGAAGGGTTCTGTTATTCTCGTAGTTATAGCTTCCCTCTTCAAACCCGTTATAAAGATACAGTAAATTTAAAAGAGAATCCCCTCTCATAAGGCGTCCTCCCAGCTCCCTGTATGAGCCCGCAAACCAGTCCGTATTCTTTATTGCAAGAACAGAGGCGCAAAAAGATGCCTCCTGACCAGTACATGCCGGAAGGGTGCCGAGTCTTCCCTGACGCTGGAGATTCAGCATGCGGGAATCCACCATCCTGGAAAGTGTCATATAATGATAGAGCTTTAAAAGATCATCCCGGCTTAAGTCAGGTTCAAGCTCGGGATCAACATTTCCTTTTTCATCCAGAATCTGCATATAGCTGATACTGAATTTTTCAATTATATTTAAAGGCATGGTAAAAACTCCTTTAATATTGTAATAAGGTAGAAATTCAGATTTTTTGTCTATTAAATTATCAGTTTGTCATCTGAATATCTGTACATATATAGTAATCACAAAATATATTATGTAAATACTGATTCAAAAATCCCTAAAACCTTTTACAAATTTATTTGGTTGTTATATAATGAATTAATCTTTACAGACAATTCTACTGCCCACAGCTTGAATTCTTAAGTATCGTTTGCACTCTTTTATTTTTCCATACTCGCACTATTGAATAAAAAATGGTTATAAGATGTATCTCAAATATAATTATGAACTAAAACGCTGAAGGAAATGGGGGACAGATGATTTTATAGAAGGGTAAATCTCATAATGATAAATTCTTTACCATAATTTTTTTACAAGGAGGCGATCATGAGTAAATCTATTCATAAATTAATTGATGAACAGGTCAAAAGGTGGGAATTGGGAACAAGAGAAGACAAACCCATTCAGGAATCCATTAATATTGTTACTATCTCCAGAGAATCCGGCAGCCAGGGATATGAGATCGCAAAACAATTTTGTGAAGAAACAGGGTTTGATTTATTCCATAACAAAATTATTGAAGCCATGGTTGAGACATCAAAAAATAGCAGAGCTCTTTTAGAAACACTTGATGAACGGGGAATGAGTATTGTTGATGATATTGTGTCTAATTTTGTAAATGAACGCCATTTATGGCTGGATGACTATTCAAAGCTGCTTTTTAAAATACTGTCTACCATTGGAAAACATGGGAATGCAGTTGTCCTTGGAAGAGGCGCAAATTGTGTTCTTCACAAACAAAATGCGATCAGAGTAAGAATTGTTTCTCCCATGACTGTCAGGCGTAATCATATAGAAAAAAGCCTTGATCTAAATAGAGATGATGCACAAAAATACATAGTCAGCACAGATGCCAATAGAACCGCGTTTGTAAAACGGTATTTTAATTCAGATGCAACTGACCCATCAAATTATGACCTGATTTTAAACACTGGAACACTCTCTGTTAAAAAGTCGGTACAGATTATTAAATATGCCCTCAATTGAAACTAATCAAGTGTTATATCCATAGAGATTATGATAATTTGCTCTTTGCGACTATGAATTATGTGCATAAGATATGATTTGAACTCATAAAAATTTCATTTGGGAACATTACTCCCTTAATATCTTTTGTCTGTATATAATCCGGTGAAATTGAACGAATTCTTGAAATCATGTTTCAAAACAAAAAAGAATCTTAAAATTTACGTTTAACACTGGCAATTTTATCCGCCATTGTCTGTTCCCGGTCTATTCTTGTGCCAGCCTTTATAGTAGTCGTTATTCTGGGAGCCCCCATTTCATGGATTCTTTCATGGCATTTTTTTACCACATCAAAGACCTTGTCCCAGTCTCCTTCAATATTAGTGCCATAGGCATGAAGCTCCGGGGTGAGTCCTGCTTTATTGATAATATCATGACAGGCTGCCACATATTTTGAGACGGAAAGACCAACCCCGATGGGTACCACACATAAATCGATGATTACATTCATTTTAAATCTCCTATTACTATTTATATATTCATCAAGGAATTCTATCGGTTTTTCTACCTGGATGCAAGCAGGATAACGCAAGGAAGAGTGTCCGGAAGAACGTTCGAATTCTTCCTGGAACTGTTCCATACCATCAAAAAATCAGATACCACAAAAAAATATAAAAAAAAGTTTGACACTTGAAATTGAGTGCTTTATATTATGAGTGTACTAATTAACTAATACATTTTTAGGAGATCTTATATGATTTCTATCCAAGATTTATCATTTTCCTACCGCTCAAAAGAGTTGTTCTCTCAGTTGGACCTTTCCCTTGCGGGCGGCGGGATCTGCGGCCTGCTGGGGAAAAACGGTGCTGGCAAAACTACGTTGTTGAAATTGATATCAGGACTGGTGTTTCCAAAAAAGGGAAGTATTGAGGCTGGCAATGAAATCCCCTTACGCCGATCATCCGGTTTTCTCCAGAATCTTTTCTTTATCCCAGAGGAATTTAAAATGCCCTCGGTTTCTCCGCTGAAATACATGTGGCTGTATGCACCGTTTTATCCTCAGTTTGATCCGGAAAAATATGAATCTTATCTTGAAAAATTTGAACTGGAGCCCCGGACAAATCTTTTAAAATGCTCTTTTGGCCAGCGCAAAAAATGCCTGATTGCATTCGGCCTTGCTGCAAACTGTGATCTCACCCTGCTTGATGAGCCCACAAACGGGTTGGATATTCCTTCCAAAACCCAGCTTCGCCGGGCCCTGGCATCTGTCCTGACCAAAGACAGGCTTTTTGTCATTGCCACACACCAGGTAAGGAATCTTGAAAACCTTATTAATCCTGTGGTCATCCTGGACAATGGAAAAATTGTTTTTAATCATTCTTTAGAAGATATATCTCAAAACCTGCGGGTGGAGACCCTGAGCACTCTTCCGGAATCTGATGAGGTCCTGTACAGCGAAAAACACATAAAAGGATTTAAGGCTGTGGTTGAAAATACCGGAGAATTTGAGAGTTTTTTGGATCTTGAGACACTTTTTAATACGGTGATCAAAAACCCGGGGAAAGTAACGACAGTCTTTGAAAAGGGGGGTACCCATGCAAGGTAAAGAATCTTTAAATCCGGCAAGGGTCTATTTCCTGATACGAAACGCCATAGTATTGAACAGGTCTTCCATAATGTTCATCACTGCTGCTCTGGGCAGCATTTTATTTCTTTTGTCCCTTTTTGATGCTTACGGAAACTGCAGTCCGATGTTCCACCGCAATGCCTATCTGGTTATCTTTTTTCCAGGGGGGATCTTTCTGACCACCAGGGCTTTCAGGGAGCTACATGATCCAGTAAAAGGGTATTCATGGCTTCTTCTTCCGGCTTCCTCCCTGGAAAAAACATTGTCACGGATTCTTCTTACCACCCTGGTTTACTATTTTGGAAGCCTTGTCATTTACCTGTTGTTTTCCCTTTTGTCCGAGGGAATTAACATGCTTGTTTTACAGCGATGCCACTTCATGTTCAATCCGTTTGACCTGGTTATCATTAAAAGCATGGGGGTCTATATGGCTGTCCAGGCGCCTTTTTTGACAGGTGCTGTTTATTTTAAAAAACATACCCTGAGCAAAACTATACTCTTTCTTACTTTTTCTGTGCTGATAATCGGGGTGGGGATTTTGATCGCCATACGACTTATTTTCGGGGAAGGATTTTTCTGGTGGAATGTTCAGGATATTTTCTACAGCAATGAGGTTGATGATTTTACTGCTGTTGGATCGGGTGTGATCAACACTGCCAAAGTTTTTTTCTGGTTTGCTGTCCCTTCTGTTTCCTGGATAATATGTTATTTCCGATACAGGGAGACGGAGCTCTAATATGGAATTTCAGAAAAAAGATGCTATTTACCTGCAGATTGCTGATCTCATGTGTGAGCGGATCCTGTTAAAAGAGTGGCAGGAAAATGACCGCATCCCCTCGGTCCGGGAACTGGCTGTGGGCCTGGAAGTTAATCCCAACACAGTGATGCGGGCTTATGCCTTTTTGCAGGAGAAAGGCATCATTTTTAACAAACGGGGAATTGGATATTTTGTCTCTTCGGAAGGACTGAAGATTACGAGAAACCTGTACAGATCTAACTTTATTCGCAATGACCTGCCGCAGCTTTACAAAACCCTCAAACTGCTTGATATGGATTTCAAGGAATTTTATTCCCTTTACAATGAGTTTAAGGAGAAAGAAAAATGAAAGTAAGCAATATGATATTATCCGGTGCATTTTTAGGGGTTCTGGGAATCGGCATTTTAATTTTACTGGTTGTCAAATTTTCCATGGATGATCACCCACCCAACAACCGCCTGCCCGTGGAGAGTTCTGCAAAAGTCGTAAAAAAGATCAAACTGACCGGATTCAAAGAAGTTGATTTGAAAGGAAAGTGGCAGGTGAGAATTGTCCAGGCAGATGAGAAAACCATCCGAATAGAAGGGCCTGAAGACCTTCTGGCGGATCTTCTGGTAAATCATAAGGGGTCGCTGGTTGAACTCCATATGCCGGAATGGAAAAATGATAGGCGAAAACTCTTCCTTGAGATCACCATGCCCAGTATAAAGTCGCTCAAGATCTTAGGCGTGGCTGATGTGTCAATTTCCGGGTTTATTCTGGAAGATCTTATGATTCATGTTGAAGGTGTAACTTCAATTCACGGAGAAAACGGCAGCACAGGGAAACTTGAGTTTATGGGCAAAGGTGTTTCCAAGCTGGATTTACAGAATTTCCCCACCCGTTCAGCAGACCTTGCAGGAAAAGGCGTTATTAAAATTGAGCTGACAATGGCTGGAGGTGAGCTTACCGGAAGTATTGAAGGCGTAGGCCATGTTCGTTACAAAGGTAAAGCAGGGCACGAATCCATCAAGGTAAAGGGTCCGTGTAAAGTGACCCGGAGTTAATCCGGGCCAGGACAGGTCTTTTTAAATTTTTTAAAAGAGAAGTAACCATGATTTTTAATATTTACAGGCTACATTCCCATAGATTTCTGCGCTGTTTATTTCTGCCGCTTATCTCTTTTATACTGGTATGTAATTTTGTAAAGTCGAGTGAATGCAAACAGTTTTTTGAAACACAATCCTGAGTCTTCTCGGTAGTCCAGAATCAAAACAATAAGCAGTTGAATTTATACATTTTTTTGAAATTTTTAGTGTAGTGATATATTTATTGATGATTTTTATTGATATTATTGCTTAAAGATGCTAAGTGTGGTGAAAAATATCGAGGAGGTTAATTTGGGAACGATCATCACACGCAAACAAGGCAACAAAACTTATTATCTCTATCATGAAACATACCGTGAAAAAATCAACGAAAAGGACTATGGAAA
>JAQIBP010000046.1 GCA_027858995.1 Deltaproteobacteria bacterium
AGGTGGCTTCATTTGCTTTGTTACCTCCACAAATGCACCTTTGGTGATAGCCCGGTGGCTAACCTTTGACTATGTCGGACTCTAACCGACAAGAAATTACCAGCTTTGCCTGGCGCACTCAAATTTTGATCACTCCACTGATCTTGTCTGAAAAAAGTCTTTCACATCCAGCCTTTTTTAGATCATCAATCTGTGAAGATAAATCCTGCTCTTGAGTTGAAACTCTTGCATAACCAATCAATCTTTTTTTCATAAACCCTCCATAATATCAAATAGTTAAAAATATTAGTCTCATGTTATATCAGGCGGACGAGAAGGCAAGACTTTATTTTTGAGATGGGAAAATAAGACAGGAAGAGTACTGATTTTGTGTTTTTTGAGCTTGATTTAAAAGTGTATTATAAAACGTTCGTTAAATGATACAGCGTTAAGGACTGATTATAATTGAGCAAAAATGGTTTAAAAATTAGGTTTGATAACAATTTTCATACAAACTCAATCCAGACTTGTAGAATAAAAAATTAATTCTTTCTTGACAGACCTTGTCCTAATCTCATATCTATAAGAAACTTGTATTCTCTGTATTTTTAATACTTAACATGGAGGTTATTCATGGAGACGATAAAAGCTTTTTTCTTATTAAACCTTTTTTTCTTATTTATTATTGGCTGCGCTCCCGTTCCACACCTTGTTGATCACCAATATTCCACTCAAAAAAAGCTTCAATCGGCGCAGCACTGGCAAATATTAGCGAAAGATTTTTCAAAACAAATAAGCAAAGCTATGAGCAAACAAGCTGATCCTATATTAAGACAACCTGGATTCGGTCATGCACAAGACAATGAAACAAACTTGACTGATTCTGAGCTAAAAGCTGAAATTTTACTCTCGAATTACACTCTTTCTTCAGTATATATTCCAAAAAAGGACGGATCTATTTTTGATGAAGCATTCAAGGATCTTTTGGTTACAGAATTAGTAAATCTTGGTTATTACATTTCTAACACTCCTGAAAACTCACTTGTTGCTGATTGGAATATCAAAGAAGTATATCACCGTACCGAAAGGGTTGCTTCAAGATTTCCAGCTCCAGCTACTGTTCTTTCTGTTCTTGGATCTGGCATATATAAATTGTTTGATAGTGCTAATAGCGTAGGTTTTGGTGAAGTTTTATTAGCTGGAGTCGCCATAGATACAGTCATGAATGTATCGAACTTTTTATTATTGGACAAACCAATACCCCACCACGAGATTATCATTAATTTTTCAGTGTCCAATAATGATTTAATAATAGAGCGTCAATCCGGAATTTATTATGTAAATGACAAGGATGCTTGGCACTATTCAAAAACGGATTATATACATTATACTGTGACCGACTAAGAATGAATTAGGAGAAAAATATGCAAAACCATTGTTTTTTGATATTTATTATAGTCTCGTTGTTTTGTATAGGTTGTTCAAATGCACAAAACAAAGCTTGGAACCCAGATGATAATTTGCTTATTGCAAGTTACAGGATTGTAGAGGGGCTTGAAAAGAATCTAACAAAATCACCTTTGACCCCCAATGATCTTATAATAGTTGCAAGTTTTGTAGATGTTAGCGATTTAGGGAAGTCAACACCATTTGGGCGAATTATAGCTGAACAAATAGGTTCAAGGCTTTCCCAAAAAGGATTTCAAGTTATCGAACTGAAACTTAGACAAAAATCAATTTTTATTGATTCTGAAGGCAAGGGAGAATTCTTACTCAGCCGAAATTTAAAGGACATAAGTCTTGATCACAATGTTTCTGCGGTCGTAGTGGGAACTTATACACCGGCTTATGATAAAATATATGTATCGACACGTATTATAGACCCCAAATCCAATATAATCCGTTCAGCATATGACTATAAAATTCCAGTCAATTATAAGGATCTGAGAGCTCTACTGAAAAATTAATGATGTAAAACCCAAAATCAATAGCGAACTGTGCTGGAAGTATAAAGGAAATAGTATTTATAATAATTATCGCAATCATAGTCCCAGCAATTATCCCCGGAACAACCACAGCAAAAAGACTGCATTATGAAAAACACTATCAAGAGAAATGGTGTTTTGAGCACAAAGGTCAGGTGACAATATTTTAGATTATCAAAATCAAAACATATAAATCAAAATCATTTTAAAATCTTGGGATGAATCAGTATGTTTTTGGGATGTTTTGGGATGATATTGCAAAGTATAACATGTTGAATTGACAGATATAATTGGCGGAAGTGCATGGGAATCGAACCCACCCGGGACGGTTCTAGCGCCCCACATCGGATTTGAAGTCCGAGGGCCTCACCAGTAAGCCGCGCACTTCCTTTACAATTAAATATAGAAAAATTTAAAAAAATTTAGTATATATTATTCCTTTGATTTGTCAAGATGCTTTTAGGACAAGATATTAGGACATAAGGAACGGTAAATGATTAATTCACAAAGACTTGCTCAAAGATTTAAAACTTTTGTTGAGATTGACTCTCTGTCCCGACATGAGCTGGATGTTGCATTGAAAATTGAAAAAATATTAACTGATATGGGTGCAGATATCTGTTATGACACTGCAAAGGATCAGGTTAGCGGCAACTGCTCCAACCTTGTGGCCAGGTTCAAAGGCAGTGTCAAGGCTGAACCCTTGTTTTTAGCAGGTCATATGGATACAGTAGGACCTGGGAACAGTATAAAAGTTCAGTTTAAAAACGGGGTATTTACAAGCGATGGGACAACGATTCTCGGGGCTGATGATAAATCTGCCATAGCAATTATATTGGAGGTCATGGATGTTATTTTTGAAAACAAGCTTGATCATCCTCCAATTGAAATTATTTTCACTGTATGTGAAGAGATTGGCCTTCTCGGGGCAAAACATTTTGATTACTCTTTAATGAACTCAAAATTTGGGTATATCCTTGATTCAACAGATACCAAGGGGGTTGTGACAAAGGCTCCGGCTGCAAATAAAATCCATATAAAGGTTTATGGTAAAGCTGCCCATGCAGGGGTAGAACCTGAAAATGGAATCAATGCTATTGCTGTGGCATCAAAAGCTGTTTCCAAACTTCAGCTTGGGCGTATTGATGATGAGACCACGTGCAATCTTGGAAAAATAAAAGGCGGGATTGCAACAAATATTGTGCCTGAATTTGTTGAAATCCATGGTGAGGCCAGAAGCCATGATATAAAAAAATTAAAAACAGTTACAGACAGCATTACAGATACGTTTTACAGTGTTGCAAAAGAGATTCAGGATGAATCCGGCCTTCCAAGGATTGAAACCATAGTTGAAAATGATTTTCCAAATACCAATATTCCCGACGATCACAAAGCTGTTTTGCTTGCCAAAAAAGCTGCAGACAACATTGGCATAACGCTTGAGAGCAAAACAATTGGTGGTGGTGCTGATGCAAATATCTTTTTTAGCAAAGACATTGTTGCCGGGGTTTTGGGAACCGGCATGACCAATGTCCATACTTTGAATGAATCAATTGATATCAAGGATATGGAAAACACAACAAGACTTGTATTGGAAATTTTAAAGATTCATGCAGCAGGAACAGCAGCCTGAATGATAGCTTATTTTGATATATTTTCCGGTATCAGTGGGGATATGACCCTTGGTGCATTTATTGATCTTGGTGTTCCTGCTGACTGGGTGGAACAAGAGCTATTAAGTGTTTTAGGCGGCTTTAAAATAAAATCCACTGTTGTTGAAAAAAATCATCTAAAAGCAACTGATATTACTGTTAATGTTGTTGAACAGCATAAAATATCAAGGAACTACAAAGATATTAAAACCTTGATTAAAAAGGCTTCTCTGCCTGAAAAAGTAAAAGAAAACAGCCTGTCTGCCTTTAAAAAAATAGCCCTGGCTGAATCTCATATTCATAATAAAGATATTGAATCAATCCATTTCCATGAAATTGGGGGTATTGATTCCATTGTTGATATTATCGGCTCTTTTCTGTGCGTGGAATATCTTGGCATTAAAAAAGTATATGCTTCTGTTGTTCCTCTTGGATCAGGGTCAACAAATTGTTCCCATGGGAAGATACCGGTTCCAGTACCTGCAACCCTTGCAATTTTAAAGAATATTCCTGTAAAACCATCTGATGCAACTACAGAGATTGTCACTCCAACAGGAGCCGCTATTATAGCCACACTGGCATCCTCTTTTGGAACCATGCCGGAAATGACAATAAAAAAGACAGGATATGGTTCAGGAAAAAAAAATACAGGTTCAAGCCTTCCTAATTTATTACGCATAGTGCTCGGTGATCCTGCAATAAATCAAAAAAAGAAAAATATAACTGTTCAAGAAGAGACTGTTTATGTTGTAAAAACAAATATAGATGACATGAGCCCTGAAATTTCAGGGTTTTTAATGGGGGTTTTGTTTGACAATAAGGCCCTTGATGTCTGTTATATTCCGGTTCAAATGAAAAAGAACAGACCTGGCCTTCAAATTGAGGTTATATGCAAAAAAGAGGAACTTGACAATATTATTAATACTATACTCACTGAAACTACATCAATTGGGGTGCGGTATCACAAATGTGAAAGAGATTCTCTTGTAAGACAAAAAGCCATTGTTGGAACCAGATTTGGAAAATTACAGGTAAAAAAAATAGTCAGTTTAGACAACAATGTCCGCTTTATTCCTGAATATGAGGTGGCAAAAGAGGTGGCAAAAAAAAAACAGATACCGTTAAAAGATGTTTATAATCAAATTTTATCCGATGCCAATCCCCTTGACAGGGATTGATGCAAAATATAAATACTCATAATGATTTTTAAGCAAAAACTGATAATGTTTATAGCCACAGGATTTTTTTCAGGTAAGATACCCTTTGCACCAGGCACATTTGGAACCCTTGCAGCCATACCTTTTGCACTTGTTTTCCTGATTATTCCCGCATCTTTTTATGGAGTTTATATTGTGGGTCTGATCCTTGCAGCTATATATTTTGCAGACAAGGCTGAAAAAATTATAGATAAAAAAGATCCAGGCTGTATTGTTATTGATGAAATTGCAGGATTTGTTGTAGCTTTGTCAATAGTTCCTGTTAATATTTATACTCTTGCCGCTGGTTTTTTTATATTTCGGTTTTTTGATATTATAAAATTTGCTCCTGTAAGGTATTTTGAAAATAATTTTTCAGGAGGTGCAGGGATTGTTTTGGATGATATTATGGCAGGTATTTTATCTGCTGCTGTTTTAAAAATTATATGTTTATCAGGTATATTTTAGGAGGAGTAAGATGGATAAAAATCAGGACAAAGAAAAAGCTGTACAAACAGCAATGAGCCAGATAGATAGACAATTTGGCAAAGGCTCTATCATGAAACTCGGCGGCAGGGAGGTCATGGAAGTTCCTGTAATAAGAACAGGCTCTCTTGCCCTTGATAAAGCACTCGGGGTTGGCGGATATCCCAGGGGACGTGTTATTGAGATATATGGCCCGGAATCTTCGGGCAAGACAACTCTGGCGCTTCATGCAGTTGCCGAAGCGCAGAAAAATGGCGGCATAGCAGCCTTTATTGATGCTGAACATGCCCTTGATGTGGCTTATGCCAAACGGCTTGGAGTGGATTGTGATGAACTTCTTGTTTCCCAGCCAGATACCGGGGAACAGGCTCTTGAAATTGCTGATATGCTGGTGAGAAGCGGCGGTGTTGATATCATGGTTGTTGACTCAGTGGCAGCTCTGGTGCCAAGGGCTGAAATTGAAGGAGACATGGGAGACTCTCACATGGGACTTCAGGCAAGACTTATGTCCCAGGCTTTAAGAAAACTTGCCGGCACAATAGGCAAAACCCATACAACCATAATCTTTATCAACCAGATCAGAATGAAAATTGGCGTTGTCTATGGAAATCCTGAAACCACCACAGGAGGCAATGCTTTGAAATTTTATGCATCCATGCGCCTTGAAATCAGGAGAGCTGCTCCAATAAAAGAGGGTCAGGAGATCATTGGCAACCGCACAAAAGTAAAGGTCGTAAAAAACAAACTTGCTCCTCCTTTTAAAAATGTGGAGTTTGATCTCATGTATGGAGAAGGCATTTCAAGAACTGGAGATCTTCTTGATATTGGTGTTGACCTTGATATCGTTGATAAAAGCGGGTCATGGTATTCCTTTGAAGGAGAGAGAATCGGTCAGGGAAGAGAGAATGTAAAACTTTTTTTAATTGACAACCAGGATATATTTGAAAAAATTGAAATTCTGGTTAGAGAGAAGCTTGGAATTGCATCGCCTGACAACAATAATAAGATAAAAGAAGATAAAACCTGATTGAAATGAATTTAACCACAGGCATACATGCAGTATTCTGAGGATTAAATTTATTTTTCCAATGCCGAAATTGGGGCTCGAAGAGGAGCTTATGCTCAAAAATTGGGGTTGTGTAACGGTCTGTTAATTAAAAATTAATATAGCTGGAGTTGTAACATGACAGGAAATGAAGCCAGAAAAATTTTCATGGAGTATTTTAAAAAACACAATCACAATCAGGTAAGGTCTTCCTCCCTTGTGCCGCAGGATGATCCAACACTTCTATTTGTAAATGCCGGTATGGTGCAGTTTAAACGAGTATTCACAGGTGATGAAAAGCGGGATTATTTAAGAGCTGTAACATCTCAAAAATGTGTCAGAGCCGGCGGAAAACATAATGATCTTGAAAATGTAGGGTATACAGCAAGGCATCACACCTTTTTTGAAATGCTGGGTAATTTTTCCTTTGGTGATTCCTTTAAGGAGAAAGCCATTGATTATGGCTGGGACCTTCTAACTAATGGTTATGGTTTTGATCCTGATAAACTATGGGTTTCTGTTTTTCATGAAGATGATGAAGCCTATGATATCTGGAAAGATCAGGTTGGTGTGCCTGAAGAGAGAATAGTAAAACTGGGTGAAGAGGATAATTTCTGGTCAATGGGGGATACAGGTCCCTGCGGCCCATGCAGTGAAATTTATATTGACCGTGGTGTTGAGTATGGCTGTGAAAGGCAAGATTGTGCTGTGGGCTGTGACTGTGACCGCTGGCTGGAATTATGGAATCTTGTATTCATGCAGTTTGAAAAAGATGATAAAGGGCAGATGACACCATTGCCAAAACCAAGTATTGATACGGGTCTTGGGCTTGAACGGGTGATTTCGGTTTTACAGGGAGTTAAGACAAATTATGAAACTGATCTTTTTATTCCAATAATGGAAAAAGTGGGTGAACTTTCAGGAAAAAAACTCAATGAATCAAATCTTGTTGAAGTTGCCATGAAAGTCATTGCAGACCACTCAAGAGCATCAGCATTTTTAATCTGTGATGGTGTGCTCCCGTCCAATGAGGGAAGAGGGTATGTACTTCGCCGCATTATGAGGCGTGCCATTAGATATGGAAGAAGTATCGGGTTTGTAAAACCTTTTTTACATAAAACTGTTAAAACGGTTTTTTCAATTATGGATGAAGCCTATCCAGAACTTAAAGAATCTTCTGCATTTATTTTAAATGTTGTGGAAAACGAGGAGAAAAAATTTCTTGAAACTCTTGATACCGGGATGAAGCTTCTGGAAACTGTCATTGAAGATCTTCCAGACAGAGATAATCATGTTCATCATGGAGCAACTGGAAAAGAGTTTATACAAAGAAAAAGAGAAATTTCAGGAGATGTTATTTTTCAACTCTACGACACCTTTGGATTTCCAGTGGACATAATTGTTGATCATGTTAAGGAGATGGATATTGATCTTGATCTTTATGGTTTTGATAAAGCCATGGCAGCTCAGAAAGCAAGATCTAAATCCTTCAAAAAATTTACAGGTGTTGGCCTGGCTTATAAGGCATTGACATCTAAAGGAGTAAAAACGACTTTTAAAGGCTATGATAATATTGAAGAGCAATCCCGGGTTCTAATCCTTGTCAGGGATGATAAAGAGATTCAAACAGCAAAAGAGGGAGATGCCTTAGAGATTGTAACTGATTCAACTGTCTTTTATGCTGAATCAGGAGGCCAGGCAGGAGATAGAGGAATTATTGAGAACAAAAATTGTGTAATCAACATAACAGACACACTGAAAGATCCAAGTGGATTAATTATTCACAAAGGAGTTGTCAAAAAAGGTAATATCCAGAAAGGTGATTCAGTCACACTTAAAGTGAATACATCACATAGACAGGATACTGCCTTGAATCATACTGCCACCCACATTCTGCACTCAGCCTTAAAAAATATTCTTGGCGATCATGTTAAACAGTCAGGTTCCCTTGTAACAGACAGAAGGTTAAGATTTGACTTTAATCATTTTTCATCTATTTTGACAAAAGATTTGAAAGCCATAGAAAATGAGGTCAATTTAAGAATTCGTGAAAATCATACTGTTCAAACAAAAGAGATGAATATGGATGATGCTGTTAAACAGGGTGCTACTGCTTTATTTGAAGAAAAATATGGAGATGTGGTAAGGGTTGTATCCCAGGGTGACTTCTCTTCTGAGCTTTGCGGAGGGACCCATACAAGACAATCAGGGGATATAGGGCTTTTTAAAATCCTCTCAGAAGGCGGGATTGCATCGGGAGTTAGAAGGATTGAGGCTGTCACAGCCCAGGCAGCTCTGGATTTTATTCACAATGATCAAGATTTAATTGGCTCTTCTGCCAACCTTCTGAAAGGTTCAAAAGAAGACGTTGTCTTAAAAATAGAAACTTTATTAAAAGATAAAAAGAGCCTTGAAAAACAGGTTGAAGCACTTAAGGCTAAAAAAGCATTCAAATCAGTTGAAAATATTGATGGTGAGATCAGAGAAATTAACGGAATCAAGGTTATTTCAAAAAAAGTTGATATTGAAAATCCTTCCCAGTTAAGGGATCTGGCTGACAAATTCAAAACAAAAATAGGTTCCGGAATTATTCTTCTTGGTGCAAAATCAGGGAAAAAAGCCCTGCTTATCTCTGTGGTAACAAAAGATTTAACAAAAAATTATAAAGCCGGAGATATTGTTAAACAGGCTGCAAAAATAGTTGGCGGAGGAGGTGGCGGTCGTCCTGATATGGCCCAGGCTGGAGGTACCAAACCCGAAAACCTTGACAAGGCACTTGAATCTGTATTTAAAACCCTGTTATGACCGCATATTTTATAAGAAGACTGCTTCTGGTGGTACCTACATTTATAGGTATCACCATCATGGTTTTCACTATTACCCGTTTTGTCCCGGGTGGTCCAATTGAAAGAATAATTGCAGATACAAGAGCCATGCAAACCGGTCAAGGCGGATCAAGTGTCTCTTCAACAGCAGGTCAAAGTAATGGTCAACCCCTTTCTGAAGAACAGATTCAAAAATTAAAAGAGTATTACGGATTTGATAAACCAGTATTAACAAGCTATTTTTTATGGCTTTCAAAAGTGTTAAAGGGTGATCTTGGCAAATCCACACGATATTATGATCCGGTCTGGGATATGATCAAGGAGAGAATTCCCATATCTCTCTATTTTGGTATTTTAAGCCTTATAATGATTTACGGGGTCTGCATTCCCCTTGGTCTTGCCAAGGCTGTCAGGCATAAAACAGGATTTGATAATATTACATCTATTATTATTTTCACAGGTTATGCCATTCCAGGATGGGTGGCAGGGGTTCTCATGCTGGTTTTATTTGCATCCAATTATGACCTGTTTCCCCTTGGAGGACTTGTATCAGAATTTTTTGATGAAATGGGCCTTATGGAAAAGGTTTTAGATATAGCCTGGCACACTATTCTGCCTCTGTTTTCCTATGTTATCGGCTCTTTCACTGTGATGACACTCTTAATGAAAAACACGTTGATGGACAATCTGTCGTCTGATTATGTCAGGACTGCCATTGCCAAAGGACTTCCCTTTAAAAAGGCTATATTAAACCATGCCATGCAAAACAGTATGATTCCCCTTGCCACAAGTTTTGGGAATAATATCTCCATTCTTTTAATGGGATCATTTTTAATTGAAAAAATTTTTAATATTAACGGAATGGGACTTCTTGGATATGAATCCATACTTGACCGTGATTACCCGGTTGTCATGGGTATTCTTGTAATTTCTTCACTTTTGTTTATGATCGGCAATATTCTGTCTGATATCTGTGTTGCACTTGTTGACCCCAGGGTGAGGTTTAAATGAATCCTGTCACCCTTAAAAAATTAAAGAGGTTTAGGTCAATTAAAAGGGGTTTCTGGTCATTTATTATACTCTCAATAATGATCTTTATCTCTTTTTTTGCAGAATGCTTTATCAATTCAAGGGCATTGCTGGTTTATTATAATGGAGATCTCTATTTTCCAACCTATACAAATATGATTCCGGGATCAAGATTCAATCTTGGTTATGAATATGAAACCGATTATAAAGAACTTCAAAAAAAAATCGAACAAAACAATTCATCTGATTTTATAATCATGCCTCCTGTACCCTACAACCCCTATGAAAATGATCTGAAATCCAACTCTTATCCGCCATTTGCCCCATCATTGAAAGAAAGACATTTCCTTGGCACTGACAATGTGGGAAGAGATATTTTAGCGCGTCTTGTATATGGATTTCGCACCGCAATCATTTTTTCCTTTGTTCTTTTGATTATGAACTATACCATCGGTATTACAATTGGATGCTGCATGGGATATTTCGGAGGAAAATTTGATCTGTTCTTTCAGCGCATAATTGAAATATGGAATAATGTTCCTTTTCTCTATGTCATTATCATCATTGCATCCATTATGATTCCCAATTTCATGATTCTGCTGTTGATCATGGCATTTTTCGGATGGATAGGCATTACCTGGGTAATGCGGACAATGACTTTTAAGGAGAAAGAGAAGGAATATATACTTGCAGTTCGTTCCCTTGGGGCATCCCATGCAAGAATTATATTCAAACATATTATTCCCAACACTATTTCCGTAATAGTTACCTTTGCACCCTTTGCCATTTCAGGAGGAATAGTCTCTTTAACATCCCTTGATTATCTTGGATTCGGGCTGCCTGCACCCACACCTTCCTGGGGGGAACTGCTCTCCCAGGGCTGGCAGAACATGGGTGCGTGGTGGATTGTCTCTTCAGTTGTGGCTGCCCTTGTCATTACCCTGATGACAGTAACATTTATAGGCGAAGGTATTCGTGAAGCATTTGATCCAAAGCTACACACAATTTATGAATAGAGCCCTTTGAGTAACCTCTCTTTTTGTCCAGTTACCACGGAATATTTTTTAAGCTGCAATTTACATGCTTTTAATATTGTTTTGTTTAAAAGAGGACATAATCAATCCAAAAAGAATCAACAGTCCACCTGCAAAATGATATAAAAAAAGACTTTCGTTTAAAAATATATAGGCGATAATTGAGGTAAAGACCGGCAGTAAATACATAAATACCGAGGCAATGGATGCCCCTGCTGTTTTAACTCCAAAGTTCCAGCAAAGATAGGATAAAATTGAAGGGAAGATACCAAGGTATATAAAAATTATAATGGTGGTTGATTTTAATTCAAAACCTTTAAATACAGTAAACTCCCATACATAAAAAGGCAGGATACAAAGAACTCCAAAAAATATTAACATTGTCAGCAGAGATATAGGTGCAATATCAATCTGCTTTTTTTTTAGTGCTACAGAATAAAAAGACCATGACGCAATGGAGAGCACAATAAGCAAATCACCGGGATTAAAGGAAAAGGTGGACAAGACCTGCCATGATCCTTTGCTTATGATAATCATCACTCCAATTATTGAAACCATGATGCCCATTGTTTGTAAAGCAAAAGGTTTCTCTCTGTTCATCACCCAGGAAAACAAAATGGTCATTACAGGCATTGTTGCCACCACAAGGGAAATATTTGTGGCACTTGTATATTGGGCACCAAGATATAAAATTGAGTTATAAACTGCAACACTTGGAATGGATAGAAAAAATAAAAACCCCAGATTCTGTTTGATCAATATCATATCTTTTTTTAGATGGGGAATTGCAAAGGGCAGGATAAAAATAAAAGCCAGCACCCAGCGATAAAAAGATAAAGCCATTGGCTTGATTTCCATTATAACAGCTTTTGCAATAACTGTATTTATAGCCCAGAAAAAAATGGTCAGGGTCAGTCCTGCGTATGCCATTACCATTGGAGGTATTTTATTCTTTTTATTCATCCCCCTCATTAATTTCAGAAATCATATCTGCAATGTTTGAAGCTATCTGATCTGTTTTGTCATCTGGTGTAAAGTTTTTATCAGGGAGGATTTCATCTTCATCTTCTATCATCAAAGGATCTTCATCTTCTTTTTCAAAATCATCTCTAAGGGTAGAAATCTCAAGACATTCCCCTTCCCTGTTAAAAATCACAGATAAAGGAACTTTAATTTCAAAATCAAATTTATAGGCAATATTATCGTTATAAACTATCAAGTTGCCATTTTTATAATCTATCTCTTCTTGAAGTGTAAATTTATGTTTTTCAAGAAGCAATTTTTCTATGGCTTCCCAGTCCAGTTCGGCATTGATTGTATCTATAAATTCTTTTTCACTTTTAGCAATATTGTCCTGGCTTGTAAGTTTCATAAAACACCTCTTTAGTTGAAGAAAGAATGCAATTCTAAAGCAAAATTTAAATATGCTTTAGCTGCTTTACTTTTAATGTCAAACAGTAAAACAGGGGTCTTTAAATCAATTGATTTTTTAATATTATCATCTTCAGGAATAAAATTATCAAAAACCATCTGTTTTATATCTGATAAGTTCTGTTGATCAAGAAAAGAGGTGATATCCTCTTTTGTTTCACATCGATTAAAAAAAAATCCAGAAATTTTTAAAGGAACACTGTAATTTGCCCTGATATATTTTACCATTTTCAACAGATTGTGAAAATCTTCAAGACAATTATTGTGAACAGACATACAGACAAGCAAAGAATCAGACGCTGCCATGGCAGTAATGCTTAAAAACCCATATGAAGAAGGAGGATCAATAATGATATACTCGTACTCATCTCGAACATCCTTTAAAAAAAGGCGTAAAAGTTTTTCATTGCCTGGATTTTTTGCAAGTTTCAATGCAACTTGAAACAGAGTAAATCCTGCCGGTATTATATCAAGATAGTCTAAGCCAGTTTTTTTAATTGTATGTGCAACTGTTGCCTTTGCCGATAGAACAGATGCTATATCACAATTATAATCCTTGTCTTTAATTGAACACCATCGCGTAGAACATCCCTGGGGGTCACAATCTACGAGAAGCGTTTTTTTTTCAAATAAAGCAAATGATGCAGCAAGATTGACCGCAGTAACACTTTTTCCAGTACCACCCTTCTGGCCTGCTATGGTAATTATTTGACTCATGATTATATACCTTTAACAAAAAAAAATCATCATGCCAAGTTGAAATATTTGATAAGATATATCATACTAAAGAGTAATATAAAAGAATGCCTGAACACAACAGAAAACAGGAGATTTAAAAACCTTTGGCAAATTCATCCATCTCTCTTAAAGGAATAAACCAGGCAATCGCTGACCTTAAGTACCGGCCGGGTTCAGTCAAACATCAAGTCATCATGGCAATTAGAGATTTCTATTCTTCTGATGAATCTATAAAAAAGTTAAATTCTATAGATATTGATATTATGATCAAATCAATATGGGACGTCGGTGATAATTTTTCCAAATTAAAATCAAAAAAAAGAAATTTTTCAAGCCTGAGATCCTCCATTAACTCAGATCTGAAAAAACTTTTAAAAAAAGAAAAAAATCCTGAAAATATTATAATTGCTGATTCCAATATATTTGATATGACCCAGGAGGCAAAAGACGATCTTCTTGAATTTTTTTTTGAGGCATCTAAAAAAAAACATCCAGTTGTGCAGGTGAGTGTTGAGGATGCTTTTATGTATGCATCCTGGATTGGAATACGTCTGCCAACGGAAGTTGAATGGGAATCTGCAGCAAGGACAGATTCTGAATATAAATATACCTGGGGCAATGAGTTTAATCAAAAAGCATTAAACACGGAGCAAAGCGGATTATCTGACACAAGCCCAGTGAATAAATATGATACTTTTGCAAATGAATCTAAAATTATTGATATGCTGGGCAATGTCATGGAGTGGACATCTGATATTGAAACCCCGCCATTTAAATCAAAGCAAAACGCCAAATACTGTATTGCCAAATGTGGAGCATGGAATTCCAGAGATGACGTGACCATAAGTTCAAGGGCTTTATTCAAACCCGGGTTCACATCAAATACTATTGGTTTTAGATGTATTTCAGAAATTTTTCTGTAATTAATATTCTAAAAAATGAGGTATAAGGCTTGAGGTTTATAGTGTAAAATGCATGATGCCTCAATAAAAATGTTAAAACAGATGGATGAATTAACCCAGAAATATCTTGATTTTCTAATTATTGAAAAAGGTCTGTCTGACAATAGTGTTGAATCTTATTCAACAGACCTTGTTAAATACATCACGTTTCTTGAAAAAAACAGCATTAATAATCTTGATGAAGTTGACAGTGCAGTAATTCTTGCGTGGCTTATAAATTTAACAAAAAAAGGACTTTCAGCTAAATCAAGGGCAAGGCACTTGATCACTGTGAGAGGGTTATATAAGTTTTTAATCAATGAAAAAGATGTTTCTAACAACCCTGTAAAAAATGTGGATATTCCAAAAATCGGTTTTGCTCTGCCTAAAATTATGAGTATCAAAGAAGTTGAAAATCTTCTTGATGCTCCTGATATTTCAAAACCAAGGGAGTTAAGAAATTGTGCAATGATGGAACTTATGTATGGTGCCGGTTTGAGAGTGTCTGAACTTATATTAATGCACCTTCAAGACATTAATCTTGATGCCAATTATATACGCGTAATGGGAAAAGGCTCTAAAGAGAGAGTCATCCCAATTGGTTCCAAGGCAAGAGAAATCAATCAAAAATGGATTAAAGAGGGTCGTTTTTCTCTTTTAAAAAAAATCTCATCTCCATACCTTTTTACTGCAAGGGCAGGCAAACCCATGACCAGGCAATCTTTCTGGAAAATCATTAAAAAATATGCTCTTCTTGCCAATCTTGACAAAAACGTCACTCCGCATACCCTGCGCCACTCCTTTGCCACACATCTGCTTGAAGGAGGAGCAGACTTAAGATCGGTTCAAACCATGCTTGGACATTCAGATATATCAACCACACAGATATACACCCATATTTCAAGAGAATATTTAATGAAAATGCATGAAAAATATCATCCGAGAAATTAAAAAAGATATCTGGTTTAAAGTTTTAGGCTCACTTAAAAAAAATAGACGTCATAAGACTGATGTTG
The DNA here is from genome assembly GCA_027858995.1 of Deltaproteobacteria bacterium. Taxonomy (GTDB): domain Bacteria; phylum Desulfobacterota; class Desulfobacteria; order Desulfobacterales; family Desulfobacteraceae; genus Desulfobacula. The sequence continues at coordinate 15,358 of JAQIBP010000046.1, forward strand.
TATGTCTGATTTAACAATCAAAATTTCCATGTTGCTTATTAAATTTCTTTTGTGTTATTAAAGATGGCTGCTTTTTATATTTCATGAAAAGCTTTTTACACAAATTTTATATTGAAAATCAAAAACACATATGGAAAATCAAAAACTTTTAAAAGAACTTCTAATGCAGGTAAAAAAGCCCTTTTATGCAGTTAATAATCAAGATGAAATTAAAATGATAACAGAGGATAATGTTTTTTTTATCAATGATTTTAATCAGGAATCTTTTTCCCAAATCAAAGCATTTGTTCCTGCTGTAACACCTGAAACTCTTGGTGATGAAAAATTTAAAAAAAGACATTCCATAAAATATCCATATATTGCAGGAGCCATGGCCAATGGAATTACATCTGCTGCCATTGTAAAAACTATGGCAGAAAATGGTATGATCGGTTTTCTTGGAGCCGGAGGGCTTCCCCTTGAAAAAATTGAAGAAAATATCATTGATCTGAAAAACAGTTTACCTGACAAACCTTTTGGGTTTAACCTGATTCATTCCCTTGGTGATCATGATCATGAAATGGCAACAGTTGAACTCTATTTAAAACACAATATTCAACTTATAAGTGCTGCTGCTTTCATGCGCATGACACCTGCTCTTGTTTATTATAGAATAAAAGGAATATATAAGAATAATCAGGGAAGAATTGTAACACCCAATAATATTATAGCCAAGGTGTCAAGAGTTGAAATTGCCAGTCAATTTTTTTCGCCGCCTCCAATGAAACTTGTAAATATTCTTCTTGAAAAGGGCCTGATCACAAAAAAGGAAGCTGACCTGTCTCAATATATTCCCATGGCCCAGGATTTGACCGCAGAAGCTGATTCTGGTGGACATACAGACAATCGCCCTGCCCTGACTTTATTACCCACCATGATAGCTTTAAAAAATGAATTCATGGGAAAATTTAATTTTCAGGAACCATTATGTGTCGGGCTTGCAGGAGGCATTGCAACTCCTCAGTCAGCTGCTGCTGCATTTTTAATGGGAGCTGCATATATATTAACAGGTTCCATTAATCAATCATGTGTTGAAGCAGGAATCTGCGAAGATGTTAAAAAGATGCTGTGTCAGGCTCAACAGGCTGATGTGGCAATGGCCCCTGCCGCTGATATGTTTGAAATAGGAGCACGTGTCCAGGTATTAAAAAGGGGGACAATGTTTCCTGTAAGGGCTGAAAAGCTTTATAAATTTTATAACCACTTTAACAGTTTTGATGAAATTGAAGAAAAATCAAAAAAGGAAATTGAAGAAAAATTTTTACAGACAAGTTTCACAAATGCCTGGAATTCAACCAAAGATTTTTTCAATAAAACCGGAAATATTAAAGAGATTGAAAAAGCCCGGAATGATCCAAAACATAAAATGGCTCTTGTTTTCAGATCATATCTTGGACTTTCATCAAAATGGGCTATTCAGGGTGATGCCAAACGAAAAATGGATTATCAGATCTGGTGCGGTCCTTCCATTGGAGCTTTTAACCAGTGGGTAAAAAATAGTTCTCTTGAGAGTCATGAAAATCGCAAATGCGCTGAAATAGCATTAAACCTTTTGTTTGGTGCCTGCATATCCATTAGATCCTCTATATTAAAAACTCAGGGAATTGAACCGCCTGTGGGTGATGATATATTAAAACCCTTAACCAAAAAAGAAATTTTCAATTTTATTTAAATATCTTTTCAATGTAAAACTTTTGTCAAATTCTTTGTAACTGCATGATTTTCCTGTCTCAAAATTGTATATTGCCAGCATTTTAAATGGCGCCCGACCGAAAATCATAAATTTATACAATTTTTAAGCTTTTTGGTCAGACACTAAATAAATCCAAAATTTGATTTATGACTAAAAAAACAGAAAATATGCAAAATAGAAATGACATCGCAATAGTCGGTATGGGGTGTATTTTCCCTAAATCCAGGAATTTAAAAGAGTATTGGCATCTTCTGTTTAATGGGATTGATGCAGTTGAAAATATTCCTGAAGATACACATTGGAAGATAAAAGACTATTTTGACAAGGATCCTGCAAAACCAGACCACACCTATTGCAAAAGGGGTGGTTTCCTTCCCAATATCAATTTTGATCCTCTGAAATATGGAATCCCGCCTAATAATATTGAAGCTACAGACACTTCCCAGCTTCTCGGCCTTGAAGTTGCACGAATGGCTCTTGAAGATGCAGGATATCCCATGAATCACCCTGTTCTTGAAGAAAAAAAGGTCAATGTAATTCTTGGAGTGACCGGAACTCAAGAGCTTGTTATTCCTCTTGGTGCGAGACTTGGGCACCCTATCTGGAAAAAAGCATTGGAAGACTCTGGAGTCAGTGATGAAAAAAAAGAGGAAATCATTGAACGAATTCAGGAGGATTATGTCCAGTGGCAGGAGAATTCTTTCCCCGGCCTTCTTGGTAATATTGTTGCCGGCAGAATTGCCAATCGCCTGAATCTTTCAGGAACAAATACGGTGACTGATGCTGCCTGTGCAAGCGCGTTGTCTGCAATTCATACAGCTGTCATGGAACTTGATTCAGGAAAATGCGATATCTCCATTACCGGAGGCGTGGATGCCTTGAATGATATTTTCATGCATATGTGCTTTTCAAAAACCGGAGTTTTATCCCATACTAGTGATGCAAAACCTTTTTCCAAAGATGCGGACGGAACTGTACTTGGTGAAGGTGTTGGAATGCTTGTTTTAAAACGTCTTAAAGATGCAGAAAATGATAATGACAGGATCTATGCTGTTATCAGGGGAGTTGGAACTTCAAGCGATGGCAGAACATCTGCCATTTATGCTCCTGAAGCCAAAGGCCAGATAAAAGCATTAAATGAAGCCTATAACGAGGCAGGTATTACTCCTTCAACAATTGAACTTGTGGAAGCCCATGGAACAGGAACAAAGGTTGGAGACAAAGTCGAATTCAGTGCTTTAAAATCGTGTTTTGAAAAATCTTCTTTAACAAAAAATCAGACCGCAATTGGTTCTGTAAAATCCATGATCGGCCATACCAAAGCAGCTGCTGGTGCTGCAGGAATAATAAAAGCTGCTTTATCCCTTCACAACAAAGTCATTCCTCCTACTTTAAAAGCCCTGGAACCAGATCCTGAACTCAATATTAATGATACTCCATTTTATCTGAACTCCACTGTAAAACCATGGATGAAAAAATCTACCCACCCCAGGAGAGCCGGTGTCAGTGCTTTTGGTTTTGGCGGCAGTAATTTTCATATAGTTCTCGAAGAGTATAATCCTGTAAAAGCAAAGGCTTCATGGGACGGTTCCATACAGATTATTGCTTTCTCCTCTGATACAAAAAAAGAGCTCCTTGAAAAAATCAATTTATTTGAAAACAATATAATTGTAATTGATGATCCCCAGGAACTTCAACAAACCATTGCATGGAAATCATATGAAACAAGGCAGATTTTTTCATCTACACATGATTTAAGACTCCTGATTGTCCATAAACAAGATGATGATATTAAAAACAGTCTGAACAGTGCCAGAAAAAGTATTGATAAAGACAAAACACAAACAAATATCTATTTTTCTTCTGGCAGACAAGGTGGGAAATTAGGCTTTTTATTCCCAGGCCAGGGAAGCCAGTACACAGGTATGGGAAAAGATCTTGTTTCTATCTTTCCAGAAGCATTAAAAGCTTTAGAGCAGGCAGAAAAAAGTGTTGACCGTACAAATAATCAATCAAAAAACGGTTCAGGGCATGGTCTGCTGCACAATTATATATTCCCAGCCCCTGTCCATCTATTATCAAAAAAAGAATCTGAAGATCAGCTTCGGGATACTGACATTGCCCAGCCAGCCATAGGAGCCATCTCTCTTGCCATGGTCAATATCTTAAAAAAATTTGGTATATCCCCGCACATAACCTGTGGTCACAGCTTTGGAGAATTATCAGCTCTCCTGGCAGCCGGCTGGATTAATGAAGAGACTTTTTGTGAACTTGCTGCTGCACGTGGTAAATATATGGCAGCTGCAAATAGCAAGGATATGGATTCAGGATCCATGCTTGCTGTTAATGCACCCTTAAAAGATATTGAACAACTGATAAAGCAGGAAAATCTTGATCTGATCCTTGCAAACAGGAATAGTCAGACCCAGGGAATTTTATCTGGCACAACCAGAGAAATTCTTCGTGCAAAAAAAATATGCAGACAAAAAAAACTTAGAGCTGTAAAACTTCCGGTTGCAGCGGCTTTTCATACCAAACTCGTTCAAAATGCAGTGGCACCTTTTAAAGAAGAGCTGTCTGATAAAATATTCAGACCATCATCAGTTGATGTGTTCTCAAATACGACTGGAAAAATTTATTCAAAAAAAGAGTCTGAAATTAAAAAAAATCTTGGAAATCAATTGATCAATCCTGTGAATTTTATTGATAATATTCAGGGTATGCTTGATGAAAATGTATCCTTATTTATTGAAGTCGGTCCAAAAGCTGTCTTAACAGGGCTTACTAAATCTATATTAAAAGAGAATGATATTACAGCCGTTTCTTGTGACAAATCAGCAGGTCAAAAACCTGGGATTGAAGATCTCGCCCATCTGTTGAGTATGATTGCTTCAAAGGGTTTTTCCATTGACCTCAGCCAGTGGGAAGATGCAGCAAAAAAACCAGAGCCAAAAAGATTAAAAATACCTCTTTGTGGTGCTAATCCAAAACCAAAAAAGAGATATAATAAGAAAAAAGAGCCAGTGCCCAAACCAGACCAAAAACTCTCTGATAAAAACAGGTCACCCTTAAAAGGATCTGATATTACACTGCAAAATATGCAAAAAAATGAAGGACAAAACATGAGTGTACCAGCATATGAACCCATGAAAATGATTCAACAAGGGCTTGAAGCCATGCAGCAGCTGCAGGCACAGACTGCCCATGCCCATGAAAAATTTCTTGAGACACAGGCCCAGGCAAGCAAAACCCTGGCAGATATGATGGAACAGACCCGTAATTTTGCATTTTCCATACCCACAACTTTACAACAGGATTCCTTTCCTGAACCTGTTGCTGCTGAGCAGAATTTAGAACCGGTTTCTCAAAAAAAACACAACCCTGATTTTTCCAGTACTGATCCTGCAAATATAGAAACCCAGCAGATAGACAGGCCTGATACGATCGTTGGACAGTCACCACAGACGCAGGCTGACAACTCTCTGCCTGCTGACCCTCCTGTAGATAAAAAATCAACTTCTCAAACAAAGCATATCCTGTTTGAAATTGTAAGCACATTAACAGGCTTTCCAGTTGATATGCTGGAATTAGATATGAACATTGAATCTGATCTGGGTATTGATTCCATTAAAAAAGTGGAAATTATTTCCGAACTTGAAAAACAGATACCAGGATGTGAGGGTTTAACCACTGAAAATATCGGGTCTGTAAAAACGCTGGAAGATATCTGCAGTGCCATACAAAAAGCAGATCCTGAGACTAATATCCAGGATACTATTACACCAGATGTTTCAACAGATGTTTCTACTAATATAATTGACATAAATGATGTTGCTGAAACAACTTCTCTAAACAACAGTGAACAAAACACAGATACATATCAAACTATTGCAACAGTGCTTGTAAAAACCATAAGTGATTTAACAGGATTTCCCGTTGACATGCTTGATCCCTCCATGAACCTTGAGTCAGATCTTGGAATTGACTCCATTAAACGCGTGGAAATTCTATCAAAGCTTGAACATGAGCTGGACACTGTTGAAACTATCTCTTCCGATGGTATCGCAAATTTAAAAACCATTGAGGAAATTATTAACTATTTGACACAAACAGGTCAAAAAACCCTGGTTGAATTTAAAAAAAAAACTTCTGACTCCAACAGCTCTCAAAAAAAGCCGGAGGCCATAGATACTGACAACTTAAAAAAAAACGACTTAAATGCTGACAGAAAGCTGACAAGACAGATTGTTAAATTAAAACAATATCCCACCAATCAAATCAGATTTTACAATGGTTCAAAAATAAAACTTGCACCTGGCAAAAAAGTTTATATTACAAAAGATAACTCAGGTATAGCTGACAAATTTAAAACAGAATTTGAAAAATCAGGTATTAAGGCAGAACTGATTGATATAAAGAAAGGTAATACTCCCCAGCTGCCAGATATTGCAGGACTTGTTCTTCTGCCTGATTCTTTTGAACAAACAAGTCAAAATAGTGCCATGGAATTTTTAAAGTCAGCATTTTTACTGGTAAAGAAAAATGCATCTTTTCTCATGGAATCAGGCAGTAAAAAGGGTGCTTTTCTATCAACAATCTCATTTCTTGGTGGCGGGTTTGGTTTTTCTGACCAAGCTTCAAGTAAGGCTTTTAACTCTAACCCTGTTTATGGCGGCCTTGCAGGACTCGCAAAAACAGCAGCTATTGAGTGGAGAGATGTTTTATGCCGCGCATTGGACATGCCTGACTCAATAGAGAAGTGCATGGAAAATGCAGAAGCTGCAGTATCTTTAATAATGACTCACGGATCTGTTGAAATGGGCCTGGACGGCGACAGTTGCAATATTCCCTCTTTAATTGATCAAGATCTTGAATATGACGATCTTAACCTTGGTTCCGATGATGTGGTGGTTATTACAGGAGGTGCAAAGGGAGTTACCGCAGCATGCGCCATTGAATTGGCGAAAGAGTATTCGCCGACTATTATTCTTATTGGAAGATCATCAATTTCCTCTTTTGAACCAGAATGGGCCAAAGGTATTCATGATCCTGGAATTTTGAAAAAAACCATATTGACCCATGAATTTAAAAATCAGACACCCAAACCTGCTGATATAGAAAAAAAATATCAAAAAATCATCTCTGGCAGGGAAGTTAAACAAAACATACAATTAATGAAGGATAATGGTTCCAGAGTCAGATATTTTTCAGCTGATATCAGAGATAAAAAAGAGATTGATACAATTTTTCAATCTATACGAAAAGAGTTCGGACATATAACAGCAATTATCCATGGTGCAGGAGTTCTTGAAGATAAACTGATAATTGATAAAAATATTGATCAGTTCAATCTTGTATTGGACACAAAAGTAAAGGGACTTGATTCACTGCTGTCTGCATCAAAAAAATCTAAACTCAAATATTTTGTTTTATTTTCTTCAATTGCGGCAAGGATGGGCAACCAGGGACAATGCGATTACTCCATTGCCAATGAGATATTAAATAAAACTGCTAAAAAATTATCAATGACAAATCCTGACACCAGATTTCTATCTGTCAACTGGGGACCGTGGGAAGGTGGAATGGTTAACACATCTTTAAAAAAAGAGTTTTTAAGAAGAGGTATTGAACTTATTCCTTTAGAAGCTGGAGCAAAGCAGTTGCTCAAAGAGATGGGAAACACTCAAAACAAACCAGTGGAAATTATTATTGGAGCACAACTTTCACTAAAGGAAAAATCAAAAAAACCAAGGCTTTCAAAGGCAATGACACTCTCCATTGGAACAGAATCAACTCCTGTTTTAAATTCCCATAAAATAGCAGGGGAACCTGTTGTGCCTTTTGCACTGTTAATGGATTGTCATGCCCATGCAGCCCAGAAAAATAATCCAGGTCTTGTTTTTTCCGGGATGGACGAAATGCGCCTTTTAAAGGGAATTAAACCTGGCAAAACTCATTTGTCTGTTAATATAAACCTGGGGAAATGTATGCCCAAAGGAAATGGATATAAGGCAGTGAGCAATATCTCTTCGCAAGGCGATAATCAACAATCCTTTATCCATTCAAGCTGTACCATTTTATTAAAAGAGAGGCTGCCGGAACCACCTGTACTTTCCAAAGCAGCTTTTATGGATTTAAAACCATACTCACTGACATCTGAACAGGCTTACAATAATATTCTTTTCCATGGTAAGGCTTTGCAAAGCATACAATCCATTGATGGATATTCAAAAAAGGGAATTGGTGTTACCACAAGTTTGTCTCCAAATCCTGATCAATGGTTTGAAAAACCTTACAGTTCAAAATGGGCTATCGAGCCAAGGATGCTGGATGCAGCCTTCCAGGCAGCCATACTCTGGTCCTATGAAAAGATGGGACAGGTCTGCCTTCCAAGCTTTATTGCAAACCTTAGGCTGTATTCATCTTTTAAAAACTTAAAAGGGAATATTAAGATTCTTTTTACAGTCAACAAAGAGAGTAAAACAAAAATCAGTGGCTACTTTACTTTTCTTGATGAAAAAAAGAGGGTTGTAGCAAGTATAACTGGATTTGAAGCTATTACAGATCCATCTTTAAATGATAAATTTAAAAACAGAACTCTTTTTTCTAAAGAATCTATACTTGCCTTTGCTCAAGGGAAGCCTTCCCAAGCCTTTGGGAAGAAATATAAAATATTTGATAAAAAGAGACAAATTGCACGTCTTCCCAGACCCCCCTATTTTTTCATGGACAGTGTACTTAAGGCAGATCATCCTCAATGGAAAATGAAACCAGGCGGCTGGATTGAAACTCAATATGATATTCCACAAGATGAATGGTATTTTAATGCCAACAGGAGTGACACCATTCCATTTTGTATTCTCCTTGAAATTGCACTGCAACCCTGTGGATGGCTCGCAGCATATGCCGGTTCTGCCCTTGAAAGTAATGAAAGACTCTATTTTCGAAATCTTGGGGGCAAGGCAACGCTGATTAAATCTTTGTCACGGCATAGCGGTACAATTACTGTCAAAGCCCGCATGACTGATGTTTCCAAGGCTGGCGGCATGATTATCCAGAACTTTGATATAAAATTATTGAACAATGGCAAAGTGGTATATGAAGGAAAAACCAATTTTGGTTTTTTTACAAAACAGGCTCTCTCAAATCAGATCGGCATCAGGGAGAGCAAATTCAGCCAATATACGTTATCCCAAGAAAATCTTGAAAACTCAGAAAGCTGCCATTTTAAAGATAATGCTCCTTTGACACCAGAAGACCAAAACTCTGCTATAAGCTTCGACAAAAATGATGGAATGCCGTCAAAAGCATTAAGAATGATAGACACTATTGAAGTGTTAAATTTTGATGCAGGCCTGTATGATAATGGATATATAAAGGCAACAAAAACAGTTGATCCTTCTGAATGGTTTTTTAATGCCCATTTTTATCAGGATCCTGTCTGTCCCGGTTCTCTTGGAGTAGAATCCTTTCTTCAAATGATTCGTCTCTTTCTTCTTAAAAAATTTAATATTCCAGCTGATGAATATGAAATCCAGATAAGCCCGGAGAATACCCACGAATGGATATACAGAGGGCAGATTATACAAAAAAACAAAAAAATCACACTGCATGCTCATATAAAAGATTGTGCAAAAGCAGAGAACGACTATTCTGTAATTGCAGATGGAGCTTTGACAGTGGATGGTATCTGTATCTATGAAATGAAAAATTTCGGCCTGATGTTTAAAAAGATATCTCAATCAGACCAGGTTTTAAAGAAAAATCAGTTTTCAGCAAAACAGTAAAAAGATGAGTTATTTATTTTCAACTCCTAAAGACTATTCAACTATACAGACATCAGAATCACAAGGGCAGGCACCATCAATTTCACAGGCATATACAATTCTTGATGCCTGATCAAATATTTTGCTTTTAACCGGCTTAAACAAAAAAGATGCCATCTGTTTTTTTATACTCTTTTTATCAGGTAAATTTTCAAGTCCGGATGAAATTACTTTTCCTGTATTTCCATCTATAACTTCAGCATCTTCCCCATTGGTAATAATGGCAATTGGTATCTGGTAAGATTTGATTATTCTAGATAATCCAAGAGTAGAAAGCCGTCTTGTAACAAGAGAGCCAGGTGCATATTTAATGAGTGCAATAATTTTTTCTTGAAACTTTATCAAAAAATCAATTTTTATGGTAGCCTTTCTATCTCCTGCTTTAACCTCAAAACCTATATTACTTAAAATATCTGCTTTTTTAAACCCACGATTAATGACAAGATGTTTTGCTATTTTCTGCAGATATCTTTCATCAAGAGTATCTGTCAAAACAGAACCAGTTAAAAAATCATTCAGTTCCCCAAGAACCAAATGATGGGGATTGGATTGATTTTCCATTTATTTTACCACCATATTTAATCTATATCAGTATTCTTTTTCCAGCTTTAATGTTAAGGATAATTGTCAATATTACAAGTTGTTAATTAAACATCAAACACCAGACAAAGGAAAATAAAAATATTACGGTCCTCTCGTACTAGAAACATATCTCTTCAACCAAATTTAAGATCGGGATTGCGCCCACGAAAGATAGGGACCAAACTGTCTCACGACCCCTTTCTTACAATCAGGCAAACCCGGTTCACGTTCCATTTTAATTGACGAATGGCAACACTTTTGTAATTTGCTCCAGTTTTGAATGTAATCCCAGTTTGTTTTGCAATTCAAAATTTTTTTAATAAAATTTTATTTTTTATAAAATGGCAGAATTGAGAGTTTTTTAATGCACAAATTTTTAACTGTTATAGCAACTCTAATTATGTTATTGACACTATTATGAACATCTGTATGAAGTGCTATATGGTGGTTTAAACTGCGGAAAAAGAAATATAACATCAAATAACATAAAGCCCTATTCAACTTATGAGGATACCAGGACTGTGGACTAAAATTTGGAATGAGCAGAAAAGAGTATGAAAAAATATGGATAAAAAAGACAAGAAATTAACTATAAGAAACAGCACTGCAGAATTTTTAATTTTTACTTCCCAGGCCAATTCCGATGGCATAGAGGTAAGAGTAAAAGATGAAAATGTATGGCTTACTCAAAAACTTATTGCTAAACTTTTTGATGTACATATCGCCACAGTTAATGAACATCTTAAAAATATTTTCAGCGCAAAGGAACTTGAAGAAAATTCAGTTATTAGAAAATTCCTTATAACTGCTTCAGATGGAAAAAATTACAATACAAAGCATTATAATTTAGAAACAATCATTTCTCTTGGTTATAGAATAAATTCAGACTGGGCAACAAAATTAAATGCATTTCTAAAATTTAATGAGAAGGATATATTAGAAAATCTTGGAAAGGTAACTGCCGAAATTTCAAAAAACTTTGCGGAAAGTGAATTTGAAAAATACCGTCCGATTCAAAATAAACTTTTTGAGAGTGATTTTGACAAAGAGATAAAAAAGCTGTTCAAAGGTAGAAAAGATATTACTCTGAAATAAATAACAAAAAAAGCCCTGACCATTAATATAATGATCAGGGCTTTTAAATAAATAATCTGGCAGTGTTCTACTCTCCCACACAGTCGCCCATGCAGTACCATCGACGCTAAAGAGCTTAACTTCCGTGTTCGAGATGGTTACGGGTGGAGCCTCTTTGCTGTAACT
>JAQIBP010000144.1 GCA_027858995.1 Deltaproteobacteria bacterium
TTTTTAAAATATTTTTTCTGATTTGCTCCAATGTGTTTTTCATGTTTAGCATGATACAACATTAAATACTGGAACGCACGAACTTTTTTATTTTTTCCACCAGTTTTGGAGAAGTTACGTAAAAACCTCTGTCTATGTGTATAGTTTTTAAGCAAGCAAACAAAAAAAATAAACACAAAAACAGAGGCAATATGCATAGGAAAAATATCAGAAGAATAGTAACAAAGCAATTGAAATATAATCACCCACATTGGAAAAAAATGAGCAAGAAATCCAAGAAGGGATTGTTAAAGCAAATCATGGATGAAGTAGTGAACAATTATGATTATTCTCAGACTTTAGACCTTCCTATAGAGCAGCTTACAGGAGTTGAAGATCAATTGCCCACAAAAGGGATCAGATCCCTTTCAGAAATGGCTGAATACATTAATAATTTCTACAGCGACAATCTTTTTGATTTTGATAAAAGCAAAAAACCATACCCTGAGATCGTTGACCAGGAGCTGAAATTTGTTGATGAGCTTTTTGATGATCCAATTATCAACAGTCTTCTTGCTCCAGAAGGTTATTCTGAACCCCACCGGAATATTCAACCCTTCCAATTATTTCGGATGGAGCTTTTAAAAATCATAAAATATCCTGAAATTAGTTACAGGAAATTTTGCACTGACGAATATTTTGGCAAGGAGAGAAAGCAGAATAGAAGGTTCATCAGACTACCTTTAAACATAAAGGATCAAGCTCACCATACTGAGCTGTGCCATTTCAGGGCCGGTTTGTCTTTTAAACAGCTGATGAATATTCTTGTGTATATCCTGCATCATTTTTATAAATCCGGTTACCTTGAAAATACAATCGTACATGGAGTTGATTCGACTGAGCTGCCTTCTGAAACAAACTATCCGCTATGTACAGTCGAAATCAAAGGCAAAAAGATACGAATTTATTCTGAGTCCGACTGTGATTGTGGAAAGCGCCGTAATAAAAGAGATAAATCGTATTATGTTATTGGATACCGGCTACATACGCTGACAGCGATGAACCCTTCAACAGGACACAGTTTTCCATTGGTTTCAATTGTCGGAGCAGCAAATCATCATGACAGCCTTTTTTTAACCCCCTTGATCAGACTTGCGCAGGCACTGGGGATTGATATGAAATTGATAACAGCTGATCAGGCTTATCATGATAGTGACGGCTCAATACTTGAGGAAACGGGCGTATATGTTATAGCACCACCGTCTGAAAAAGCAGTGCTTCCCGATAATGTTCTAGAATCTCCAGTGAGAGTAACCTGCAATGATCGTTGTGAAATTCCAATGATCATTTTGGGAAGTTCACAAAGCGGACACGAATTCAAATGTGGTGCAAACCCTTGCGAATGTATCTTTGAATCAACTTGCGCAAAATCAAGGACAATTGAATTTGATACCGGATATTTTCAGCCAATGCCGACTTTTCACGATTCATCCCAACAAGCCATAGATATTCGGAAAAACTGTGAGAGGCCTTTTAACCTGATGAAAAAGCGAGAAGGCCTTGAACAGACAAGAGTAAGAAGCCAGCATGGGGTTGTTGTACGTTCAACATTCACGACCATAGCAACTTTATTTATTGAAATCGAAAAACTCAGGAAGTGAGATCAGTTTTGTACCAGGAACTGGAGTCTGTTCAGGAAATTTCTCATTAACCATACTTCCACAATCAAGTTTTTTGAGATCCTCAAGTGTCATATCAAGAATACGGGTCGATTGGGCGAGATTCCTTTTAGAATCTAAGCATAGATCTGGATTTAAACTGTAACTGCAACTGCCCTCGACAACACCTGCGCAAAAAAGATTTTTTAACCGCCTTGCCCAAAAATTCCAAAAAGATGGGTTGACCGGTGTCAGGGACAGCATCCGGAAAATTGAATCACAGGACCCTGATATCAGGCGATACCCCAGGTTCAAATGTCATGATGAAATTGCGGCCATTGTAGTCTATCTATAAACCAAACAGGGTTTTCCTTTCCCGGGCTCAATCGATTTACAGCATAGTCTCTTAGGACAAATCCCCATATATCAAAGCAATTTTCGTAAAGATTTTTTCCCATGTAAAAACCGATGAAATAGATTGAACATACGCCATATCCGGCTGGGGATGCTTCTCAACCAGAGAGATGAATTCCGCCATCGTAATTGAAAGATCTTTTTCCATGGCCTTCTCATTTTTTTTAAATGGTTTATCAATGGTTTCGAGTATTGGCAGTTGAACCAGCCGGACCATTCCCGGATGATCTGTTTTAAAAATTTCATGAACGCCTGGAAGGGCGGTTGTGATAATTCGGCAGCCGCATGCCAGGGCCTCCAGGAGGACCAGGGGCAGTCCCTCAAAAAAAGAGGGCAAAATAAAAATATGAGCTTTTCTCATTAAAGCACTTAAGTCTTCATGACTCAAGGACCCATGGTAAATGGCTTTTGGACCCAGACGGTCCGCCAGGGACAGGCAGAGCAGTTTTTTTTCATCATTGGCATTCCCAGCCAGGTGTAGCCGGAAAGGCAATTCGCGAATCAGATACAGACTTTTCAACAGCCAGGGCACACCTTTTGGCGCACTGATTTTCCCTGCATAGAGCAGTTCCACTGTCCCTTCAAAAGATTTGGGCTCATCATAAAAACGCTCTTTATTATAGCCGCCGCTGATAATCGATATTTGTTGGGGATCAATGGACAAGGCTTTGACGATCAATTGCTTTTGATCACAACTTAAGGCAATGATCCTGTCAATTTGTTGAAGATCCGGAATAATTTCTTTGCTGATTTCCGGACAATTATAGTGCTGGCGCAGACCTGTCCCATGGCAGGTGGTCACCATGGGAATATCCTTGGCGATCTGTCTTGTAAGCGCTGAAACAATCCACAGGTGATGGGTGTGAATCAAATCAGGTTTAAATCGGTTGATTGCCGCTTTTATTTTTTTTTCAAATGCCATCCTGTATGCTGACAGGATGTCTTTATCAAGCAGTGAAAATACACTGCTTTGATAGGGCATGATATCACTCATTCCCGGGATGGGAAACCCGAGATCCATGCCGTCAAACCTTACAAACAGGGTATGGTCCCTGGCGATGACAGACGGTGATATTTTAAAATCAGCCTGGGCGCCTGCCAATAGAAAATTATCATAACCGTTTTTGGCACTTTGAAGAATAATCTCCTGGATATACTTTCCACTACCGGTAAAATCCGGTGACTGGCTGATAATGTGAAGGATTTTCATGGTCAAAGGATATCACAGGCGGTAGTTAAAATAAATGCGTAAAACACTCGCCCATGCAAAGGGCCCATTAGGAACTGGGTGACGGGATCAATCGGTTGCTACCGGGAAAAGGACAACCTCTTTTTTGCCTTCTTCGGGAAGCAGTTTCAGCGTGAGAATGTTTTCTGATCCCCGGTTTTGCTCCAGGATTTTTGCACCAACTGCGCGCCAGTACACATCAGGTTGTCCCTGTATGTTTATGGAAAAAATACCACAGATTGATGGCAGTTTCGGCAGACCGCTCAGATCGATGATAATACAATGTTTTTCATTTTTAATTTCAGCCAGATAATGGACAGCCGCCTGCCGCCAGCAGGCGGCTGCATCCTTTGCCGGGAAAACATCCGGGCCGGATGTTTTCAGGAGTAGCAGATCTGCCCATTGATCAACAATTTCTATATTCCGTTCCGGTTGAGAATGGAGAAGGTTGCCCCAATGAAGGGCGATGATGGGCTGGGGACCATTCCAGGCAGGCGGACTTGCCATCTCATTCCATGCCACTGGAGATGAGCCCCTCTCCAGAAGTATCACATCGGATTCCCAGGTCAATTTCGGGTGTTTTGGCGCGTTAAATTGACGGGCCCGGGAAAATTTTGTTGTCACATAATCGATACCGAATTTCTTAAGTAAGGTCTGGATCGAGCCATCGCCAAAGCTGTGATTCAAAGCAGGGGGAATAAATAATCGTGGAGAAGTTAAGATATGATTCTGATCAAGCAGTTCTTCAAAGGCTTCAAGATGACGGATAACAAGCTCTTCCGATCTCATGTTACCTTCACGGTCATGAAATTCTGACCGTTCCATCTGCCCATCCTGCCAGAACTCATGCCCGACACCATGTAAGGCAATCTCAAGCAGGTGGTCATGATCGTTTAAAAAATCAGACGCGCTATCGAGTTGTGGCCCTCTGTTTTTCTGATTGTTCCATGCCTTGCCCATCCAGGTGGCACCCGGGATATGTTTTAAAACGTCTGTCCGATCCCATTCACACATGACCATACCAAGGGCAATTCGCATGGAAAGCCGCTCGGCCAGATGGGCGAGCGCCTGATAATCCTCAAGGCAGTGGGGCCGTTTTAAATTGTTACGAAACGGCTCCTGATAAGATGATCCGTCAACTCCCTGCCACCAGCCGACATCCTCAATGATCAGGAAAACCGGCATGGGCAGTATAATCGTAATATCGTTTAGTTGAATCATAATCATCATCAACCTTAAAGGCTGATCCACCGCCGGATGGATGGACCCAGTTTTTGCGATGCCTCAACCGTCTTGCGTTTCCATTTCATATCAACAAGGGTTTCACATTCAGGCGCCCATCGGTGGTGTGCCTGTGAAAAAACATGCCATGTCAGGGGCTGCAGTTCCGCCCCCCACTGGTATTTAAACCGACAGGTGGATGCATGGGGGGAGGAACGGCCAAAGTCAAACCGGCGGCATCCCTTTTTAAGTCCATGGGACAGCATGCCCCAGTAAAGCAGCATATTGGGGCACTCGGGCCTGTAACGCCTCAGCGATGAAGCCCAGGGGTTGAACAGGGTCGCGTTGTGGGAGAAAACCATGGTCGCTGCAGCCGGTATGCCCCCGATAGTTACAATTAAAATTTGTATCTGCTCCTGCAGGTGATGCGCCATCTGCTCAAAAAGCATCCTGTCATGGACCGGAGATCCAAGATCCCGCATGTTTTCTGAAAAAACAGCATAAAATTGACATAAAAGCTCCGGTCCGCCAATGATAAGCTGGCCGCCGCTTTTTTTTGCCTTGCGTACCTGATTTCTGACCTTTGTCCCGATCTCCTGCCAGAGTGTTTCCTCAGCATCCGGCAAATTACGGCTCAGTCCAACCTTAAATGTATTCAGGGTATGGGTTGCAGTAAGGCTTGTTTTTGGGATGGCCAGGTCCCCTGACTGGCGAAGCTCCAGGTGAACCGCTCCAAGATCTTCTGCCAGCGAAAGCCCTGCCAGAATCAATTCTTCCTGAACACCGGCAGTATCTGCAAGAATGCCTGCGGCATCACTATAGGGCAGAGAAATGAGCCGGGTATCCAATCCGGGAGCCGGAAAGAAAATAAGGGGAAGGATGCCCACGATTTTATCCTGTTTTCTCCGGTCCCTGGCAACCAGGCGAAAAATCTGCAAATCATAGACAGATGCCAGGGCATTGCCCCAGCCAAAAAGGTGGGAAAAAGAACTCTGATCATTTCGGGACACGTAGGCATCCCATTCATTCTTTCCGGAAAAAAGCTGAATATCTATCATGCTTTAATGTCAGCTCTCTCCTCACACCTTTTAAATTCAAATTCGGGTCTGGGTTCGCGGGAGTGTTTGACAATCATTCGTAACGCCGTTCTCAGTGCTTCTTCAAGAACCGGGTGGTAGAAAGGCATGGACAGGACATCTTTGGCCCGCATTTGATTTGCTATTGCCCAGGCGAGCAGGTGAGCCATATGTTCACCCGCCGGCGCAATCATTTCAGCGCCCAGAAGCCTGCCATCCTTTTTGTCCCCGTAAATATTGACTTTACCCCTGTTTTGCCCCAGAATCATTGCTCGTCCCTGGTGCTCATAATCTGTCTGTCCAGTCACAAACTCGACTTTATTGTCTATCAGATCTGCATAGGATTGTCCCATGATACAAATGTTTGGGCTGGAGAATGTGATATGCAGGGGCGTCCGTTTTTCAAAACAGCCGATATCAGGGGAAACGGCATTGTATCCGGCAATTCTTCCTTCATCTGCAGCTTCATGCAGAATGGGCCGAAACCCATTCACATCCCCGGCAATAAAAACAGGCAGATCCTGGATCTGCAATGTTGCAGCATTATAGATCGGCATCCCTTTTGGATCCAATTGAACCCCCAGATTCTCAAGTCCCAGGCCTTTTAATACCGGACGCCTTCCCAAGGCCGGTAATACCCGGTCAATGGTCCATGTATGACCGTTGCAGCTCACTTTTAGCTGGTTATCCACTGCTTCAAGGATATCAAAAGATCCAACCTGTATATTCATTTCACTGGCAAAGCATTGATGTGCATAGGCTTGGATTTCAGGGTCGGTCAAGCCACCAATGACCTTTCGTCTGATCATGGCCACTACATCAATCTTCAGGCGGGTCAATGCCTGACCCAGCTCGATACCAATGGGTCCCAATCCAAACACAGCGATTTTTTCAGGAATGGTTTCCAACTCAAAAAAGTGATCAGTATCAAGAAAGTATCTGCTGTATTTTTTCCATGCATCCGGCACAAAAGGTTTAGACCCTGTGGCAATAATAATTTTTTTTGCCCGAATTCTTTTATCCCCCACATCAAGGGTATTTGAATCAATGAATCGAGCATTTTCAGGGATGAAATGGTCTTTCCATGCCTCCATATCCCTGACCACACCTCCTGCAAAACGATCACGAAGACTGCGGACATGCGCCATGACCTTTTTATAATCCGGAATCCCTATGTCTGAATTGCCCAGTCCATACCTGTCGAACAGAATTCGCTTGTGAAAGGTGTTGGCCACTTCAATCAAAGCTTTTGATGGCATGCACCCAACCCTTGCACAGGTTGTACCTAAAATCCCTCCATCAATTACCACATAATTATCCGTGTGTTTTACGACTTCTGCCCGGGCGGTAAGACCTGCCGTACCGGCACCGATAATGGCAACATCATATTCTTTCATCCTGTCACTCCTTTCTGAAAAACGAGTTCTGTCAAATTTTTTTCTTATATTTTTATGTAAAGCCTTTATTGACAAGGGCTTTACAATAAATATCCTTTCTCCCTATTTTTTATCTGATTTTAGAGTTAAATTGTATGTGATCC
>JAQIBP010000037.1 GCA_027858995.1 Deltaproteobacteria bacterium
AAATTTTACCTATAAAGAAAAATATGAATTAGAGAATATTGAAGAGAAAATTCTGGAGAAAGAAGAGATGGTTGAAAAATTTACCAATAAAATACAAGATCCTGAAATAATTAATAATCCTGAAAAAATGAAACTCTTCTGCTCAAAGCTTGAACAATCCCAGGAAGATGTTAACACTCTCTATGAAAGATGGGAGTTTCTTGAAAATAAAAAACAGGGGGGAGACTGAAAAATAATTTAATCCATTTCTAATGGTGGAGAGCCTGAATCAAGCACTTCAGCCTTTGATTATGAATTCCTCAAGCTTTTTAAAAAGGGAGTCAGGCCACTGTTCAGCATTTAAAAAAAGTTCTTTTTCCTCTTGTGTCAAGCTCTCTTTTATGCCTGGAGGCAGGCTGTCATAGGATGTCTGCCGCTCTTTATCTATTTTCTTTTGTTGATTCATGAAGTTTTTTCCTTTATAAAAAAAGCCGTGCAATCAAAGATATCACAGCAGTTTCAACCTTTAAAATCCTCTGCCCGATATGACAGGTCGAAAATCCAATATTTTCCAATGTTTCAACTTCCTTATCAATGAAACCTCCTTCAGGACCTATGACAAGGGTTGTCTTGTTTTTTACACTGGACGGACATTTTTTAAAAGCTTTAGGATGTGCTGTAATGCGTATGCTGTCCTTAGCGATCAAGGGCAGTTCATCCTTGACAAACTGAGTAAAAAATCTTTTTTGATAAATTGTTGGTAAAATTGTATCGCAGCTTTGCTCTAATCCAAGAATCATATATTGTTCAAGCTGATCTTCATTAAGCAGAGGGCTTTGCCAATAGCTTTTTTCTACTCTCCAGGAATTTATCAGGTAAATTTTTTTAACACCCAGGCTTGTAATATTTTCAATAATGCGTTTGAGCATTTTAGGTCTTGGAAGTGATAAAACAAGGGTCAAAGGCAAAGGAACCGGGGGATCACTTTCAAGAGAGACTCTCATTCCAATGAAATTGTCTGAAATTGTTGTAATCTTACCTTTGCCGATTTTACCATTTAAAAGGCCACAGGAGAGCTCCTGATTTTTTTTTACCTTGTTGACTCTTTTTAAATGTTTAAAGCGCCTCTCCTTGAGTATTACATTTTCATTGTCAATAAAATCATTTTTTTTCAGAACAATAAGATTCATATTTATTAGTTGTGAGATATGAGAGGTGAGAGGTGAATCCACCTCAAATCTCATATTTCAAATCTAACTCACCTTTAAAGCTCAAAGGTTTTCATACTAACAACAAGTTCAAGATCTTCAATCTCCTTGATCACCTCAGCAGGTACAGAAGTATCTGTTTTCAAAACAATAAAATTATGTTTTCCACCTTCTTCTTTTCCCACTGTCATACCTGAAATATTAATATTGTGTTTTCCAAGGGTTACACCCATGGATCCAATGGATCCAGGTTTGTCAATATTGTGAATTACTGCAAGATGTCCTTGGGGAATAGCTTCAAGGCGGAATTTATTAATCCTGACAATTCTTGCATCATCTTTTCCAAAAATAGTACCCTCTAGGATATTGGTCTTTTCCCGGGTTTCCACGGTAATTCTTATTAAATTTAAAAAATTTCCAGCTTCCCTGGAGGTGGATTCTGAAATTTTAATTCCTGTTTCATTGGCAAGGGAGATTGCATTAACTGAATTGACATCATGCTGGACAAACTGAGCAAGTAATTCTTTGATTCCTGCTATGGTAACAGGCTTAAGATCCAGGTCAGGAAATTTACCAATATATTCAATATCGATAGATTTTACCTGTCCCTTGGTCATTTGTCCTGCCATTATTCCCATTTTTTCAGCAAGATATATAAATGGTTTAAGCTGTTTTAAAATCTCCCCGGTTACAGATGGAACATTTACAGCATTTATTACAGTATCATGCAGTAGATATGCAATAATCTGGTTTGCAGCGGCTACTGCTACATTTGTCTGTGCCTCTTTTGTTGATGCCCCAAGATGAGGTGTTGCTATGACCTGGTCAAGGGTCAGCAGGGGATGATCCGTCGGAGGTTCTGTGACAAATACATCAATAGCTGCTCCTGCTACTTTTCCTGACTTAATGGCGTCATAAAGGTCAGATTCATTAATAATTCCGCCCCTGGCACAATTGATTACCATGACACCATCTTTCATTTTGGCAAAGGCTTTTGCATTAAGAAGATCAGTAGTAGCCTCTAATTTGGGAACATGGAGGGTAATATAATCAGAGCGTTCAAACAACTGGTCAAGGGAGACATATTCAAATCCTTCTTTTTCAATATGCTCAGAGGATATGTAGGGATCAAATACAATGACTTTCATCTTCAAACCCTTGGCAAGGTTTGCAGCAATGGAACCAATGTTTCCAAAGCCCACAACCCCATAGGTTTTATTATAGAGTTCTCTGCCCTGGAGAAGTTTTTTCTCCCATTTGCCCTCTTTTAAGGATTGTGTGGCCCTTGGAATATTCCTTGTCAATGCCATCATCATTGATATGGCATGTTCAGCAGTTGTCACGGTATTTCCGCCCGGAGTATTCATGACTGCCACGCCTTTTTTTGTTGCATGGTCAATATCAACATTATCAAGACCGATTCCTGCCCTTGCAATAACCTTAAGGTTTGTGGCAGCATCAAGAATTTCTTTAGTAACTTTTGTCGCACTTCTAATTGCCAGGGCATCATAATCACCTATGATTGACTTTAACTCTTCAGAAGCAAGGCCTGTCTTAACATCAAGTTCAATTCCTTCCTGATTTTCAAAAATTTCAAGACCTGGTTCACCCATTACGTCACTGACAAGAACTCTCATTATTTGTTCTCCTCTGCAAATGTTTCCATAAATTTTATCAGATTATCTATACTCTCCATGGTAGCTGCATTATAAATTGATGCCCGGCATCCGCCTACTGACCTGTGGCCTTTTAATCCGCCAAATCCGTTTTCCATGGCTTTTGCTACAAACAGTTTTTCTTGAGCTTCTGTGGGAAGCCTGAAAGTAACATTCATCAAAGATCTTGAATCTTCTTGTGCCGTTGCATTATAAAAGGAGGTTGAACCCATGAAATCATATAGGAGAGCTGCCTTTTGCCTGTTATACTCTTCAATTTTTTCAAGCCCGCCCATCTCTTCCTCTATCCATTTTAACACAAGATCAATTGTATAAATCCCAAAGCACGGAGGAGTGTTATACATGGAGTTTTTTGAGGAGTATGTGGAATACTTTAACATGGACGGCAGATTCTCGTTTGCCATATCAAGCATATCTTGCCTTATAATAACCATGCAGGTTCCTGATGGACCTAAATTTTTCTGTGCTCCTGCATAAATAAGCCCGAATTTTTCCATATCAAGGGATCTTGAAAAAATATCAGACGACATATCACAAACAATTGGAATTCCTTTTGTATCAGGAAATTCATGGAACTGGGTTCCTTTTATGGTATTATTGGATGTTAAGTGAACATATTTTGCATTTTCTGAAAATTGAATATTCTTTGGGATATAGGAAAAATTATTCTCTTCAGAAGAAGCAACAACAGTGTAATTTTTATTTTGAATTTTTGCTTCAGTTATGGCTTTAGTTGACCATGTGCCGGTATCTATATAATCAGCAGTGTCATCACTGGAAAGAAAGTTCATGGGAACCATGGCAAATTGAAGGGATGCCCCTCCCTGAATAAAAAGAACATGGAATCTGTCATCAAGATTTAGAAGTCTTTTTGCACGTGCAACAGCGTCATTTATTACATCATCAAAATATGAGGATCTGTGACTGATTTCTGTAATGGACATGCCAGAGTTGTCAAAATTCAAAAAAGAAGTCTGTATCTCCTGTAAAACCTGTAAAGGTAAAGCAGCAGGGCCTGCATTGAAGTTATAAATTCGTTGTTGTGTCAACTTTTTATCCCCTTTCCATATTTAGATTTATTATGTGCCTGATTGAAAATATTTTTTCTTGGCATTATTGATATTTCACTCATAACAGCTTATAATTGTATACTGTATACAATTATAAGCTGTCAAGATGTTTATTATTATTCAATAAAATTTTTCAGGGAACTATATTAGTGTCTGACCTAAAACTCATGTTTGGATGGCTCGCAGAGGAGCGCATGCTTACAAAATTGCCCATATGTGAGGCGCAAGAAATTTTGAAACCGGAGTGTACTGTAGTACATGAGGCCAGTTCTAAAATTTGGCAAAATTTTGAAGAAACGAAGCAGACGGGTGAGTTTTCATCCAAACATTATATTAATTGTGTTCTCTTGTTTTGTGGAAGTGTATATCAGGCCACTCTTCCATGGCAAATCCCAACTGGTAAACACTTGTGGTTAAAAAAGTCAGCCACCCCTCAGCATCCAGAGTAAGACTTGATTCATTTTTCTTTTTAAACTCCTTTAGTATTTTTTCATCTTCGCATGTTACCCATCTTGCAACAGATAAATCAATGGTTTCATATCCTGCTTTGACACTATATTCTGATTTGAGCCTTGCCATGGTAACATCAAACTGCAGCACTCCCACAGCACCGATAATATATAAATTGCCTGTTAAAGGTTTAAAAACCTGTATGGTACCTTCTTCTGAAAGCTGGGCCAGCCCTTTGTGAAGTGCTTTGGCCTTCATGGGATCTTTTAATATCACTCTTCTAAAATGCTCTGGTGCAAAATTGGGAATTCCTAAGAATTTCAGAGGTTCTTTAGAGGTGAACGTATCACCTATTTTAATGGTTCCATGGTTATGTATTCCAATTATATCACCTGGAAAAGCAACTTCTACATTACTTCTCTCCTGAGCCATGAAAATTGTTGCATTGGAAATTTTTATATCTTTACCGATCCTGTGATGTTTTACTTTCATGCCTTTAGTAAATTTGCCTGAACAAATTCTGAAAAAAGCAATTCTGTCCCTGTGTTCCGGGTCCATATTTGCCTGAATTTTAAATGTAAATCCGGAAAATGCTTTCTCTTCAGCGGCAACTTCCCTTGTAGTTGTTGTGTGTTTACCCGGTGCTGGTGCAATTTGGATAAAAGTATCAAGCATCTCTTTTACACCAAAATTATTAATGGCAGACCCGAAAAAAACAGGTGTCTGGGTACCATTTAAATATAAATCAAGATCAAATGGGTCTGATGCACCAACAATTAAATCCACATCTTCTCTTAGTTCATCAGCCTGGCTTTGTGAGATCAATTCATCAAGTTTTGGATCAGTTAAATCATCAATAAAAATACCATCATCTTTGGGCGTATACCCGGAAGAAAAAACACCCAGCTCCTTTTTAGAAAGGTTGTATACTCCTTTAAATCTTTTGCCCATGCCAATTGGCCATGTCAGCGGAACACACTCTATTTGAAGCTTATCTTCAATGTCTTCAAAAATATCAAGAGGTTCAAGGCCTTCTCTGTCAAGTTTATTTATAAAGGTAATAATGGGCGTATTTCTCATCCTGCAGACTTCCATTAATTTCTGGGTCTGGGGTTCAACTCCTTTTGCATTGTCAATTATCATGACTGCACAGTCAACAGCAGTTAAAACCCTGTAGGTGTCTTCGGAAAAGTCTTTATGCCCTGGAGTATCAAGAAGGTTAATTTCATAATCCTTATAGGTAAACTTCATTACTGAAGAAGATACACTGATCCCTCTCTCCTGTTCAATGGAGAGAAAATCACTTGTGGCAGCTCTTGCATTTTTTCTGGATTTTACAGCACCTGCCTGTTGTATGGCACCTCCAAACAAAAGCAATTTTTCCGTTAAAGTTGTTTTTCCAGCGTCAGGGTGGCTGATTATAGCAAAGGTTCTGCGCTTTTTTATCTCTTTTACAAGAGTTTTATCTATATTTTGTAAAGTCATTAATTTTTAAATTTCCTGATATATAGGCGGGATAAGATGCTCGAGGGTGTTAATTAATCTTTTGATTCTTTCTCTTTATTTTCTCTTTTTCTTATTTTAAAATAATCATAAATGCCCCAGGGAAGCAAAACTCCACTCAATACTCTGTTAAAAGTGGAATGTTCAATCATTTCAGGATCACTTGTTATCCATCCATCCCAGAAACACCACGAGCCGAATCCAATCAATAGAACAGTAAAAATATATGGGCTCATCTGTGGTGGAGCAGGCTTTTTATTCTTTTTTTCCATATTTTACCTTAAGTTTGGTATCCATCATAAATTTTTTAAGCTGATTGATTTTAATTTTATAACATCAACATGGTAATGTATCAATAGTTTTTAAATTCCCTGGATTTTAAGATCAGTGATAAGCCTTGACAGATAGGTTCTTTGAATTTTTAAAACTTTTGCAGCATGGGTGCGGTTCCCCTGGACAGATTCCAGGGTCTTAATAACCAACTGTTTTTTGAATTGAATAACAGCATTTTTTAAATCATGTTCCCGAAATGATTCAGGGTCTTTTCGATTTACTGCAAAGGGGAGATCTTCAGGAGATATCAAAGGACCATCACACATGATCACTGAACGTTCAACAGCATTTTTAAGTTCCCTTATATTTCCTGGCCAGGAGTAGGTTTTCAAAATATTTAATGTTTTTTGAGAAAATTGAAGGTCAGGCCTTGACTGCTCCTTTTTAAATTGTTCAAGAAAATAGTTGCCAAGCAGTAAAATATCAGTCCTGCGTTCTATTAAAGATGGTATTTTTATCTGCACCACATTTAAACGATAATAAAGATCTTCTCTAAAATTTTTATTTTCAACCTCTTTTTCAATATCCTTGTTGGTTGCTGAAATAACCCTTACATCAACTTTAATATTTTGGCTGCCCCCAACCCTGTAGTAAACTCCTTCCTGCAAAACCCTTAAAAGCCTGGTCTGCATATTAAGGCTCATTTCACCTATTTCATCAAGGAACAGGGTACTGTTATCAGCAAGTTCAAACTTTCCTTTTTTTAAATTGGATGCTCCGGTAAAAGCTCCTTTTTCATGCCCGAATAATTCATCTTCAAGCAGGGATTCAGTCAAGGCGCCACAGTTTAAAATCACGAGAGGAAAATCTTTTCTCGAACTCTGGTCATGAATCATTCTTGCCATAAGTTCTTTTCCAGTACCGCTCTCACCGAGAATCAAAACACTTGCCCTGGTGTCTGCAACCTTAAGACCATCGGAAACTGCTTTTTTTACTCCAGGACTTTTCCCAACAATTTTATGCATTTTTGCTATTTGATCAGTTAATTCTCTGTTTTTACGGTTTGCTTCCTCCACTTTCCTTGCATTATTAATAGCTTTTGAACAGACATTTGCAAAAACATTTAAAACATTTAAATCATTGTCATCAAAGGGCTGTCCATCTTTTCTATCAATAATCTGGAGTACTCCGATTATATCTTCACTAATTTTTAAAGGAGAGCACGCAATGGATTTAGTTTTAAATGCAATGTCATCGCTTATGGTCTTATACCAGCGTTTATCCTTTGAAACATCCTTTACAATCAAAGGTTCACCGGTTTTTGCAACATGGCCTGCAATACCCTGACCTATTTTAAGCTCATGCTTTTTTATCTCATTCTTCTTAGGACCTGTTGTTATTTCAAATTTAAGGGTCTGCCCATCTTCATCAACAAGGAGCAGAGAGCTTGCCCTTGCCTGCATCATTCTTGCAGCTGTATTAACAATAAGTCCTGGCAGCTGTTTAGAATTCTGGACACAGGAAACCCATGCAGATATATCATTTAGATATTGTAGAGGTGTATTTGAGTACATCCACAAAACATATAGTTTCCAAAGGGAATAATCAATCTCTTTGTTGGAATATTTGGACGTTTGCTATAATATCCAGTGAAAGGAATTTTAGAAATTGTAGCAATGTCCATCCAGCGGACATAAAGTGATTAGACTGAAACAGGTTATGAAAAAATTTTTATGGCAAATATCCAGGTTTACAGATAAAAATATTGACGGTAAATGGATGAAACTATATGGTTAAAAAGATTTTTATAAATAAGAATGCTTTTGATAATAAAACTAAGGTAAAGAGTTTGACAAAAGAATTAAAATTTAAAGCAGGTGTTGTTCAATTTGATATAAAATCAGGACAGATTGAAGCTAATTTAAATACAGCCCTTGGATATCTTGAAAAACTTGCATGTGACGGTGTAAACCTCGCTGTGCTGCCGGAGATGTTTTCATGCTCTTTTGATAATAAGAACTTAAAACAGCATTCAAAACTCACAGGCAAAGTATTGGAAAAGCTCTCTTTGTTTGCAAAAGAGAACCAGATGGCCATTGCAGGAACACTTCCTGAAAAGGAAAAAGATCAGATATTTAACACCATGGTGTTCATAGAGAGGGATGGGAAAATAAAAGCCAGATATAGAAAGCTACACCTTTTCAGGCTGACAGATGAGCATTTATACTATACTGCGGGCAATGAGATAGCTGTGATTGATTCAAGCTTTGGCAGGATAGGGCTTATGACATGTTATGATTTAAGATTTCCTGAGCTTGCCAGAAGACTGTTAATGAAGGGTGTTAAAATGATTATTGTCTCTGCACAATGGCCTGAATCAAGGAAAGAACATTGGAAAACTCTAATTAAGGCCAGGGCCATTGAAAATCAACTGTTTATGGTCTGCTCAAACAGGACAGGAGAGGATGATGATTTAAAATTTCCAGGTATGTCCATGATTGTAGATCCAATGGGCAGTATTCTAACTGAGGCCCGGGATAAAGATGCTTGTGTTTATGACCATGTTGATCTGGGACTTGTAAAAGATGCCAGAGCTTTAATACCATGTATGGAAGACAGGAGAGATGATCTGTATGGGTAAAATTGCTACCTTGCCTGAAATAAGAGTCTTGTCAAAAAAATACAGGGATGCCAAAAAAACAGTAGTATTTACCAATGGATGTTTTGATATCCTTCATGCAGGTCATGTAAAATACTTAGACCATGCTGCAAACCTTGGGGACATACTGGTTCTTGGTCTGAATTCTGATCAATCCGTAAAACTCATAAAAGGAGAAAATCGCCCGGTGATTGGCCAGGAGCACCGATCTCTGGTCGTTGCAGCTTTGTCATCTGTTGACCATGTAGTACTGTTTGATGATCCTGATCCAAAGGCTTTAATTGAAGTTATTATTCCACATATTTTGGTTAAAGGGGCAGACTGGCCTGAAGAAAAGATTATTGGAGGAGATTTTGTAAGAGAAAACAGCGGGCGAATAGAGAGGGTTGATCTGGAACCTGGTATTTCCACAACAGCAATTATTAAACGAATCGGTGAACTCTATTATGGGAAGCAGTGATATTAAGGTTCATGAGTTTGATCATTTAAAAAATCATAATAATATTGTTCACGGTATATTTGCAAGAACAGGCGGAACAAGCAGAGGACAATTTGATTCTCTGAATATGGGTATGAATTCAGGAGATAAAAGATCAGCCATTGAAGATAACCAAAAGCTTATAATAAAAAAAATGGGTATGAAGCCTCTCCTTTTTTTAAACCAGGTTCATGGAACTGAAATCAAGATATTAAAAAAGGCTGAAAATGATTTGTCTGAAAGTTTTCAACCTGGCAAAGAAGCATATACAGCAGATGGTATTATTACTGATATGAAAGATTTGTTTCTTGTGATTCAGGTCGCCGACTGCCAGGCTGTTGTTTTATATGATCCTGAAAAAAGAGTTGTTGCAAATATTCATTCAGGATGGCGGGGCAGTGTTAAAAATATTATTGGAAAATGCGTGGCTCATATGATATCTGAGTTTGCCTGTAATTCTGATAACGTTATTGCAGGTATTTCTCCAAGCCTTGGTCCATGCTGCTCTGAGTTTGTAAATTACAAGGAAGAGATTCCAGCGAGTTTGTGGAAATATAAAATTGAAGATAAAGATTATTTTGATTTCTGGGAAATGAGTTGTGATCAACTTATGGACAAGGGTATAAAAAAGGAAAATATTGAAAATATGGAAGTTTGCACCAGATGCAATATGGATAAATTTTACTCTTACAGGGGAGAAAAAACTACGGGCAGGTTTGCCTGTGTTATCTCCATGTTTTAACTGACAGGCTATACAGAATGCTAATTTCTTCAACCTCTTAGTTGGTGAAAAATTATCTATTCTGCATAACCTGTCAAAAATAATAGAGGGTTTGAAAATGGAAATTTTAAATATGGGAGGTATTAATCCTCCAAAAGCAGATAAAGTTTTTTTAACACAAAAAGTTAAAGCTGCGGGCTGAGCTGCTAAACTTGATCCAGGGGCTTTGGATCGAATTGTGGGGGGGCTGAAAATTAAATCCCACCCAAATCTTATTGTTGGTCTTGAATCACCTGATGACGCTGGAGTATATAAATTGGATTCTGAAACAGCACTTATTCAGACCCTTGATTTTTTAACTCCTGTTACAGACTCTCCCTATGAATTTGGTCAGATTGCTGCTGCCAATTCTTTAAGTGATGTCTATGCCATGGGAGGGAAGCCTATTACAGTAATGAATATCGTCTGTTTTCCAAGCAAAGATATGGATGAAAGTGTTTTAACAGAAACACTGAAAGGTGCATTGGATAAAATAGATGAATCTGGAGCAACTCTTGTGGGGGGACACACTGTTGATGATCCTGAATTTAAATACGGGCTCAGTGTAACTGGTATTGTGCATCCTGACAAGGTTTTAACAAATGCTGCAGCTCAAACAGGAGATTCAATCATTTTAACAAAACCTGTTGGTACAGGCATCATGTCAACTGCCATAAAAGCAAGGATTGCAAAAGAGGAGAATATAAAAGAGGCAGTCAAGGTCATGTCCACCTTGAACAGGGGGGCAGTAAGTGTGATAACTCAATTTAAGTTCAAGATTAATGCCTGTACAGATGTTACAGGATTTGGACTTGCAGGGCATCTGCTGGAAATGGCGAAAGGTTCAAAAAAGAATATCAATCTTTATACCAAGCAGGTCCCTCTGCTGAAAAATGTATTGGAATTTGCAAATATGGGAATGGTGCCGGCCGGTGCCCATAAAAATCGTAAATTTTTTCAAGAAATCATAGAGGTTGATAAAGAAGTTGACCGGGCAATACTTGATTTAATGTTTGATCCCCAGACATCTGGAGGATTATTGATCAGTGTGGAAAAAAGTAAGGGTAAAGCATTTGTTGAAAAGATGAAAACCAGTGGCCACAAGGCCTGGATAATAGGTGAAATCACCCATGACAGCAACTCCGGGTTTTTAAATATAATTTAATATTTTTCATGTTGACTTGAGATTCATCACATGATATTTGCTTTGGAGATAAATTAGTCTTTAAAGCTAAATGAAAAGGTTATATTGGCGGATAATGAAAAAAGAAACAGGCAAGACCATCAGGGAACTGGGATATTTTGCCAGCCTTGGAATGTCAGTGGCACTTTCTGTTTTTATTGGCCTTTTCATAGGTATCTGGCTGGATAAAAAATTTGATACCGACCCTGTTATCATGTTTGTGGGTCTGGCAGTTGGTATTGCTGCAGGTTTCAATAATATTATCAGAGCAGGTAAAAAAGGAAAAAAATTTTAATGCAGAACATTCATAAAGTTGTAGATTTTGTGACAATCACAAACTGGCTGCTGTTGTTATCCGGAGGGATAACAGGCTTGATGATTGCCCCGGAGAAATTTACTCTCGGGATAATCCTTGGAGGATTGATTGTGGCAGTTAATTTTCATCTTTTGAAAAGTACGCTTAAAAAAATGTTTAACCCCGAGCTTGTATTAAACCGGGGACATTCACTTGTGTTTAATATCATTGTAAAATACTATATTCGATTTGCTGTAAGTGCAATTATAATATATTTGCTTTTATCAAAACAGATTGTTCATCCACTCGGGCTTGTAACAGGTCTGTCAGTGGTTGTGGCAAGTATATTTATTGCTGCGGCATTTGAGTTAACAAAATCATTTTTCAAGGAGGCGGTATAAGGTGGAACATCCATATTTAATTCTAACTTCATTATTTTCAATATTTGGTTTGGAAGATTGGGCAGCAATACATCCGCATATCACATATATGTGGCTTTGCATGATTATTCTAATATTTTTTGGGTGGCTTGCAGGTAAAAGTGTTTCCATGGTTCCGGATACAGTTCAAAATGTTTTTGAAACTCTGGTGGGAGGGCTTGAAGAGTTTGTTGTTACAATTACAGGTGAGGAGGGAAGAAAATCTTTTCCCCTTGTTATAACTATATTTATATTTATTTTACTCTCCAACCTTTTTGGATTACTTCCAGGTTTTTATCCTCCTACAGCCAGTATTAATACCACACTGGCATGTGCACTGATTGCAGTTGGATGGAGTCATGTCATAGGTCTTAAATATCATGGCTTGAAATATGTAAAACATTTTTTAGGGCCTCTACCTCTAATGATTCCACTGTTTTTACCCATTGAGATTGTAAGTCATATTGCAAGGGTGTTATCCCTCACCATCCGTCTTTTTGGAAATATAGCAGGACACGAACTTGTGGTTGGGATACTGTTATTACTGGCTGGAGCGTTTCTTGTTCCTCTGCCTATCATGGCTCTTGGTGCATTTGTTGCGCTTATACAGGCATTTGTCTTTTTCCTGCTTGCAACCATGTATATTGCAGGCTCAATTGAAGAGGCACACTGAATTTAAGTTTTACGGGACACGGAAGAAGCCCGTTATTTTATATTATTTAACTATTATTATTATAAAGGAGTAAAGAATGGATTTTCTAACAGGTACTGTGTTGGCAGCTGGTCTTGCAATCGGTATAGCAGCATGTGGTTGCGGTGTTGGCATGGGCTTAGGTCTTGGTGGAGCAATGACAGGTATTTCAAGAAACCCGGAAGCAACCGGTAAAATTCAGGTTAATATGCTGATTGGTCTTGCAATGATTGAATCTCTAGCTATTTATGCACTTGTTGTTGCTTTGATTCTTATGTATGCTCATCCTGGACTCGAAGCTGCACTTGCTACCATTGGTGCGCACTAAACCATGCTTTTTGAATTATAGTATTGTTTAATAAAAAGGGGGTGTAGAACATTTTTGCTTTTACACCCCCTTTTCTTTTTATATGGTTTCAATGATTTTGCTTGCCCGAAACCTCCTTTACTGGTATATTTTTAGCTGAATTCAAATTATCTGATGTAAAAATCAGATGGAAACTTTAAATTTTTATTAATTTTAAAGGGGGCCCAATGAATAGTAAATCCATTGAATTTCAAAAGATTAAGGAAAATACAAAATCAACTGAAATTACTCGTAATATTTTTCGTATCCCAACCGAAGATATGGAAGATATTTTCCTTGTGATCAGGGGAACTAAATACAAGGTAGTTGATATCTCACAAGGAGGTGTTGGGATCGGGCTTGAAGATAATTTTGTATTTACCACTGGAGAAACAGTTGAAAATTGCGAACTTCATATTTTTAAGCATCTACTCAAGAATCTAAAGATCAGGATTATCCATTTTAGAACGAAAGCATCAAAAATCTCACATTGTGGTATTCAATGGGTAGATATTGACAAACAGAGTTCAGATCAATTAAGTAAAATTATTTTAAAGATGAAAGATCAATTATTAAAGTAGAATAAGTATAGTTATTTAAAAGAGTATATGAACAATAAAAAATTAGATATAATGGATAATATCCTGGAAAGCCTTGGGAGTGTGAGTGATTTTGCCGCTCCTGTTAAAGAATTAGACTGCCTGATTTATAAAAACAGTAGTAAAATAAAAGATGAAATTCTTGAAAATAATGGAGAGAAAATTTGGCAGGCTTCAAAAGATAATGTATCTGTTCAGGTTTGGGAAGGCAGAGCTAAAATTAAGGTAAGGGTTTCTCAGGGAAAGAAGACTATTTCAATGAAGCAAATAGCCCAAATAGCAGTAAATGCTATTGCTGAGGAACTTAAAAAGGAGGATTAGTGGCTATCATCGTCTGTCCTAAGTGTAGAAAAAAGCATATCGTTGATTCGAATACAATTAAGAAAAATGCTCCTTTGGGAAAGAAGATTGTTGCGCGATGTAAATCATGCAATCACAAATTTCCTGTTGAATTTGATAAACTCCTTAATCATGAAAAAGAAAAACCCCAAGAAGATATCAAGGATCCAAGAAAAATTTGTGTTACCTTAAGTAAAGGTGGTGTGGGTAAGACAACTACCTCTGTTAATTTGAGTGCAGGCCTTGCCCTTGCCGGACATAAAGTGCTGCTTGTAGATACAGATACCCAGGGACAGTCATCCTATACCCTTGGCAAGAAACCAAGAGCCGGCTTAACTGAATTGTTGACAAAAGAGCTTGCACCGGAAGAGTGTATTATAAGAGCCAGGAAAAATTTATGGCTCCTTGCCGGTGGGAAATCTCTGGCAGGAGTTAAAAGAATTATTGACAAGGAAAGTTTTGGTGCTGAGTGGACATTGTCCAAAGCAATGAAAACCCTGGATAACAGATATGATTTCATTATTATTGATACAGCCCCAGGGTGGGATCAGCTCATTGTCAATGTTCTTTTTTATGCCACAGAAGTTCTTGTACCTGTTGCATTGGAAGTTATGCCTTTGCAGGGGCTGGCAGAATTTATGAAAAGCCTTGGATCAATCCAGAAATATCGAAAGGAGATTGTTTTAAAATATATTGTACCCACTTTTATGGATACAAGAGTTAAAGGTCCTGAAACTATATTTTCACAGCTTGAAAAATTATACCCTGAATATATGTGTCCACCCATACGGTATGCTGAAACCCTTTCCGAAGCACCCTCTTATGGAAAAACCATTTTTGAGTATGCTCCGGGAAGTACAGCTGCAGCTGATTACAAGGAGCTTGTTAGAAAGGTTACCCTTGATGAATCAGCACTTTTATAATTTTTGAATGAACACTCACCCATCTACTTCGTTGCTTCAAACTTTTGCAATCCTCATGTACTAAAGTACACTCCGGTTGTAAAAGTCCTTGCGCCTTGTATATGGGCAAGTGTGTTAGCATACGCTCCTCTACGAGCCATCCAAAAATAAATTGTAAATTACTATTTATAAGTTTCTAATCTCTTGTTTAGTAAAAACTTTGATGTTTTTTTGACCAAGGATTTTCAATGCCTTGTCATAATCATGAAAGCGGAAAATCATTATGGCATTTTTGCATTGTGGATTGGTAAATGCATACATGTATTCCACATTGACTTCATTCTCGCAAAGAGGGTCAAGAACCTTGTTTAAGCCGCCTGGTTCATCATCTATTTCAACAGCCATAACTTTAGTCATGCCCACAGCAAACCCCTCTTTTTTTAAAGCCTGTTCTGCGTTTTCATTGTCATTAACAACCAGTCGCAATACACCAAAATCAGTTGTATCGGCAAGAGATAATGCTCTTATATTAACATTGGCATCCCTCAAGATGGCTGTAACTTCAGCAAGCCTTCCTTCCTTGTTTTCAATAAATATTGATATTTGTTCTACAAACATGTGCTCAACTCCTAATATAGTGTATAATTGTAAATCCATGTTTGAATGAAGAGTTGCCCATCTATTAAGCGCAAGGCTCGAAGAGATGCGCATGCATACACTTTTGCAACCGGAGTGTACTGAAAGTACTTGAGGATTGCAAAAGTTTGAAGCAACGAAGCAGATGGGTTAAGTTTTCGTTCAAACATTAATAAAGGTCTGCTTTGAAGTCTGGTTTGCGTTTCTCAAGAAAGGCAGTAGTTCCCTCTTTAGCATCTTCACTTACCATGGTCAGGCCAAAAACATCATTCTCAATTTTGCATCCTGTTTCAATATCAGTGTTAAGGCCATTTTGAATTGCTTCTTTTGCAGACCGCAAAGCTACTCTGCCCTTTGATGCAATAATATTTGCTGTTTTTAGAACATCTTCCATCAGCTTTTCATGGTCGCATATTTTGTTGACAATACCATAATCAAAAGCCTGCTGCGCATTAATGTTTTTCCCGGTAAAAATAAGCTCTTTTGCTAAGGTTATCCCTACTCGGCGTGCAAGTCTCTGGGTTCCTCCAAATCCTGGAATTAAACCAAGGTTAATCTCGGGCAGACCAAAAAGTGCTCTGTTTGAAGTGTAAATAAAATCACAGCCCATGGCAGCTTCCAGACCTCCACCAAGGGCAAAACCATTTACAGCAGCAATGGTGGGGATGGGAAGTTCTTCAAGTTTTGAAAAAACCTTTTGTCCTTTTCTGGAAAAATATTTACCCTGCAGAGGATTCATCTTTACAAGCTCTGCTATATCAGCTCCTGCAACAAAGGCTTTATCTCCTTTGCCGGTAAGAATAAGAACTTTAATATCCTTGTTTGCATTGACCTGGTCTAAGGCAACATCCAATTCATCAAACAAGGCATTGTTAAGTGCATTTAAAGCTTTAGGTCTGTTAAAAAAAATAGTTGCGATATTGTTTTGGGTTTCAAGAATAATGTTTTCAAAAGACATAATGTTCTCCTTATAATTTTCTGGGATTTGTTGCATCTATATATTTTTTAATACCATCTGTGATGGTATTGCTGATGGCAGTTTGGTATGAATCGCTCATTAGACGTTTACACTCTTGCTTGTTGCTTATAAAACCTGTTTCAATGAGAATAGAAGGCATTCTTGCACCGAGCAGGACATAAAATGGTGCCTGCTTAACTCCATGATCATCAATTTCTGAGTAATTTTTCTTCATTCCTTTTACAAAAGAGTTCTGTACTGTATTAGCAAGTCGTCTGGATTCATTTATTTTTGCATGTTTCATTAAATCACTTAATATATATTCAAGATCCGAAATATTTTTTTCTGAAGTAGCATTTTCCCTTGCTGCCACAGCAATAGCCTTCTCATCCGTTGCAAGGTTGAGAAGATAGGTCTCAATTCCCTTAAGACGTCTGTTTTTTGCTGCATTGCAATGAAGGGAGATAAAAAGATCTGCTTTTTTTGTGTTTGCAATGGCAGTTCTCTCTTCAAGGGTAAGTTTTTTATCTGTTGATCTTGTTAAAAGAACAGTGCATTGCAAACGATCCCTTAATGTTTTTGCAAGTTTTTTTGCAAGTTTAAGAACAATATCTTTTTCCCACACATTTTTATAATATCCAGGAGCACCTGGATCGTGTCCTCCATGTCCAGGATCAATGACAATGGTTTTAACTCCCAGAGCAAGCTGGCGTGTAATATCTGATGATTTTAAATGGTCAGTTGTTGTTTGATGGATTTCCTGAGATTTTCCAGACTTACCTGAATCAGCAGTCTGCTGTTTTGATTGTGGGGCCAAAGAACCATTTGGATCTTTTTTCCATACATCAATAACAATTCTAAAGGGATCTTTTAAGGAGAATATTTTATAGTTTTCAAATGTTTTTATATCAATTACGACCCTTACTGTATGGGGTAGATATTGTCCTGCTCTTACCTCTTTTAAAAGATTATCATTGATGGTGGTGTGATCAGCTATTTTTTTCCCAAGCCTTGATTGGTCTATATCCACATATAGCCTTTGAAAAGGTTTGTTAATTCCAGGATCTTTTTTTAATAGCCTGTGAGAATAATCTCTTTCTCTATCAGCATTGATAACAATTCTTGTGTATTCCGGGTTGGACCAGAAGCGAAGGTCTGAAATTGTGGCATCCCCTGAAAGTTTCTGTTTTGGCGGCAGAGGTTTGTCTTCATCCATAGAGGTGTTAGTGTAGATTTGTTTTTCATTTTGAGTGAATTTTCTGATAAGCACATCATTTTTTGTCAGGTGTTTTTTTGATTTGATATGTTTTATTCTTTTTGTATAAAGACTTGGGGCAACATGTATTGATTTGAGCAGAGATCTGGAGCGGCCTGCATAAGCGCTTTCAGGATATCTGTTCTGAAGCCTTGAAAGAAGATCAGCAGCTTGAATTTTATATCTTTTTTTACCGGATAATTTTGATAGTTTTATATATAGCTCGGAAGCCTTGTACATTCCGGCAGGCGCCCATGAATTTTTAGGATAAAGTCTATAAATAATTTTATACTGGTTGATGCATTTGAGCCAGCCTCTTTCTGTCTGTTTTCTAACGGGTATATTACGAAGTTTTTTATAGCATGAATCAGCAGCAAGATATTTTTGTTTTGCACTATCGGCTTCACTGCTTTCAGTGAAAACAAGAGTACCCGTAAAAATAAGAATTAAAAAATATATCAGCAAAAGTATATCTATTTTAGATTTAACCATATTTTATCTCATATTTTTGTTTTAAAATCATTTAACAGGTTCAAAGCCTCAAGTGGAGTAATACTTGAAATATCAATCTTTTCCAACATTTTTTTAATGGATTGCTCTTGGTTATTAAATAGTTCCATCTGATTGGCATCTTTATCTTTTCTCTTTTTACCTTTTTTCTTAGTTTTTTTTGGCTCAGGTTTTATCATATCTCTATTGTTTTTTTGTTCAATACCAGACAATATAAATTTTGCATTGTTAATTACTTTGTCAGGAATACCTGCAAGTCTTGCCACCTGAATCCCGTAACTTTTATTGGTTCCACCTTTTACAAGTCTTCGTAAAAAAACAATATTATCATTAAACTCTTTAACAGCGATATTAAAATTCTTAACTCTTGGTTTGATCTTTTCAAGTTTTGTCAGCTCATGGTAGTGTGTTGCAAAAAGAGTTTTTACTCCTTGGTTATCAAGATCGTGAAGATATTCAGCAACAGCCCACGCAATGCTCATTCCATCAAAGGTGCTGGTGCCTCTTCCTATCTCATCAAGGATAACAAGACTTTTTGATGTGGCATTATTAACAATATTTGCTGTCTCTTCCATCTCAACCATAAAAGTACTTTGACCCGAAGATAGATTGTCCAATGCACCTACCCGGGTAAATATTCGATCTATAATGCAGAGTGAGGCTTTTTTTGCAGGAACAAATGATCCCATTTGAGCCATTAATACGGTCAGGGCAACCTGTCTTAATACAGTTGATTTGCCTGCCATATTAGGACCTGTGATTAGGAGCATCTGATTTTCAACATCATCCATTTCAATGGAATTAGGAACATATCTCTCACCTTGAATGAGCTTTTCCACAACAGGATGTCGTCCATCTTCAATTAAAATCTGATTGTCCTTATTAATAACAGGTTTTGTATAGGAGTTTTCCGATGCTGCCCTGGCAAGTCCCTGGAAAGCATCAATATGTGCAATAAAATCTGCAAGTTTAAGAATCAGGTCAGCTTGTGAAATTATCTTATCCCTGATGGAGCAAAAAATTTTATACTCCAGAGCGCATCTTTTATCCTGGGCATTTAAAATAGTGGATTCAACCTGTTTCATCTCATCGGTGATAAATCTTTCAGCATTCACCAGTGTCTGTTTTCTTATATAATGTGCAGGAACCTGATTTGACTGTGCTCTGGATACTTCTATAAAATAACCAAACACTTTATTATATTTAATTTTAAGGGAAGAAATTCCAGTTGTCTCCCTCTCTTTGGCTTCAGTCTTTGCAATCCAGGATTTACCATCCCGTGATATCAGCAGCAGTTCATCAAGTTCAGGACTGTAACCATCTTTAATCAGACCTCCTTCATTTAAAAGATGGGTGGCATCTTCTCTTATTGCATCTTCAATAAAACCTGCAAGTATATTAATCTGTTTTAAAACACTGTTCTTGTTTTTAAGATTGTTTCCGTTTAGCAGAGGACTTTTAAACAGAGAAAGCTCTTTAAACAGCGGAGGAATTTTTTGTAAAGAGTGTTTTAAAGCAATCAAATCTCTGGCATTTCCCTGTCCCATGGAAATTTTACTGCCAAGACGTTCGAGATCATAAACAGATTTCAGATGATTTATGATTAACTTGTGGATGTGGGAAGCTTTTGTTATTTCTTCAATGCAATCTAATCGCTGACAGATTTTTTTATTGTCAATCAAAGGATATCTGATCAGGTTTTTAATCAATCTTGAACCCATGGCAGTCACTGTTCTGTCAAGCACGTGAATCAATGTCCCTTTTTTATCCAGAGTTTGAATATTGGCAAGCAGCTCAAGATTTTTACAGGATCTGTCATCAATGACAAGAAAACTTTTCAAATCATATGGGGAAATCTGAAATATGTGTTGAGTGTCTTGCATCTGGGTATTCTGAATATAGGAGAGAATTGCACCTGCAGCACATATGGATGCATGAAGATTCTCCATTCCAAAACCCTCAAGGCTTCTGATTCTAAATTTTTTTAAAAGTTTTTCTCTGGCCTCTTCAAAATAAAATTCATTTTTATCAAGGTAGGTTATCTGCCGCCCTCCAAAGGCCTGGAAAATATATTTATACACAGGATCATTTTCAAAATTGGAAGGCAGAAGAATCTCTTTGGGATCAACCTTTAAAACTTCATCAATTAAATTCTGGGGAAATTTAGACTGTGTGTTTGCAACCTGTGTGGTTTTAAATGTTCCAGTGGATATGTCAATATAGGCAATGGCTGAAAATTGATGGGTTTTTGATAAAGCAAGAAGAAAATTATTGGATTTTTTATCCAGTAACTCTTCATTTAAAATCATACCAGGAGTGATTACCCGGGTAACCTGCCTTTTTACCAAGCCCTTGGCTGCAGCAGCATCTTCCATCTGCTCACACACAGCAACCTTACAGCCGTTTCTTATAAGTTTTGCAATGTAATTATCAGCAGCCCTGAAAGGTACTCCGCACATGGGAATAGGAGAGTCATCATTTTTATTTCTCGATGTTAAAGCAATCTCTAATATGGATGCAGCCTTGTTTGCATCGGAATGAAACATTTCATAGAAATCTCCCATGCGGTAAAACAAGATTGCATCTTTATATGATTCCTTGATGGAGAGATATTGCTCCATCATGGGAGTATTCTTTTTTTTGCTCATGTGCTGTTTTTGTTTATGAAGATCAGTCAGGAGTATCTATTTTATCACTCTCTTTTTCAGAGTTTTGTGCCTTTTCTTCTAAATCTTTTTTTATATAAGGGTCATGCTGAAATACTTCCAGCTTTGCTTTGAATGTATTGAGCTGTTCTTTCAAAGATGATATAGTAGCATCTTTAGTTTTGAATTCGTTTTTAAACTTGAAATTCAGCATCATCCATTTGATGCCTGCAAGAATAAACCCTAAGAAAAAGCAGATTGCAAAAAAGGAAATGTTTTGAAGTTCTGGTATTGTCCAGTTCCAGGACGAGATTTTAAGATCAAATTTCAAGGCAGTGGCTGCCATAAAATAATCTGAATTCTGATAAATTAAAATTCCAAGCGCTATCAGGATAATCAGCCATAAAAAGTATTTAATTTTTTTCATTGATTTACTCCAATCCCAAGGTTTGTAATATACACATTCTCAACTGAAAGGATCATAGATTATATTTCTTTATTTTTCAATTGTTTTGTTATCAGGCTGAATATTTGTTGTAAAAAATTATCCATAACCCGTCCAACCAGTTCCGGCAATCAAAAACCAGTAAGCAAAACCCAAATGCGCCGCAAGGCAAACACACCTCCACTGAAAGCGCTATCAGAACTTTACAACCCTTGAAACAAAAATCCGTTAAAGTATGTAGCATCCTGCTGCAGATTCAGACAGGAATGTTATTCTCCAGTTGAACCAGATCAAAAATTTCACACCACAAGATCTTGTGTTTTACTCCAATCATGGAAAGTTGTGAATAAGTTTGGTATCTTTGAAAAATTCAATTTTTGAATAGTTCCGACAGAGATAATTATCTTTGAGTCGAAATCAGCTATCCCGTGAATGAGGCAACTCTTTGTCATAGATTTGTCTTTTTAACATACCATCAACCTGTCTGCTATGGATTTTCCTTAAGCGCTTTTCTCTGCTTGATTATTTATTTGACTGTACTCGTTTGATCATGTTCTCCACATCCTTTGTCAGGTTTATCATTCGCAGATGTACCTCAGGGTGCTTATTTGGGAAAACTCGGAATATTTGATCAGCAAAGGCCTGCCCGATCTGTGTGACACCATCAAAATTTAAAATAACCTCCACAAATTTATCAAATCGGGTGATCAGACGTTTGGCTTGGGATCTTGAAATGAGAGATTCCCCCTCATACTCCATGAGCTTAACTGGGATAATTGTTTTATGAAAACTTGGATCTTTTTCAGGATCAGCATACTCATCAAAAACATCCTTCAATTGAGTGTTAGATTTTTTTTCTATTTTCATATGAACACTGGTTCCGGGAATATCCTCTTGTTTTTCCCATAAAATTCCTTTCTCGATAAGGCCCTCTGTGTGACCAAAGTCGGTATAACATAATTTATGGGAAAGAATTGCAAATTCATCGAAAATTCTGGAAGTAAAAAAAATCCCCTCCCCGGAATGGTTTTCAGGATCAGAAGTGAATTTTCCTTTTGCGAGTTCTAAAATAGCATGACTGGATTGTTCCAGTCCAAGCGCATTCTTAATTTTACGGAATATCCCGATTCCATCGTCATTGATCCAAATTTCAATATCCAAACAATCAAGAGTCAACATTGTTATTAATTTATTCGCCTGGGAATGATCTATAACATTGTTTACCATTTCCGTGAATCCATACTGACAGATATCTTTCACATTGTTGTTTGAATCTTTAAGCAAGGGAGCAATATCGTTTCTCCACAATACATCCTCTTCTAAATCTTGGTTAGAATATTTCCAGACATACTTTGTTTTAACTAATCGATATTTCGGATATCGGTTGGATCCAGTTTTTTCAATAATTCGATCCCGGCCCAGTTCATTGATATATTTTAAAACTGTTGGCTTGGTAATCCCTAAATGATCACATGTCTGCTGAGTTATCTGGTTAGGATTCCTTGAAATATTTGAAATAATATAGTTTTTAATAAGGTCAACAACCTCTTTAGTGAATTTCATTTTCTATCCCTCTAAACTTTTATAATAAAAATAAACTCTAAATATAAAGCTTTAAAAATAATTTAAAATATAAAAAATAGATTGTAAAGTATAAAATACTCACAACATAATTAAACCGGCGACATAACTTGCATCAGCTTTAATATTTCATGTAGTTAAAGATTCACAACATATCTAAAACATTGAGCAGGATTTTTAATTGATAGGCAAAGACTACATCTTGTATGGTCAATCAATCTGCCAGCATTCAACTTGTAGCTTGTAGTAAAATAGAATATGAATTCTCAATTGCTATTCAAATCTATAAAGTACCAATATAAAAGGAAGAATAAGGTCATGCGCTCCCGGAATAATTGTAGGTTTAAAAATTCATTATACCCGCCAGTGGAAGGGGATTTGTCTTTTGGGTGCATTTGGGTTTTGCTTACAGGTTCTGATTGGCGGAACGGTTAAGCCGCCAAATTGTTTGAGGGAAGAATGACCGAGAGTGCCAGGATAAAATCAAGTCTTTTTTTAATTTATTTTTAGACAACACTCCACCCTTTCGATTTTATCGATTTTTT
>JAQIBP010000058.1 GCA_027858995.1 Deltaproteobacteria bacterium
GAACTCGTTTCGTTGATGGAACCTTTGTCTATTTCTGCAGATTCTCGTTTCAGGGATTCATTAAATGATCTTGCAGTAGATCTTGCTGCAAAATCAGCTGGTTTTTGTCAGAGTGTGCCTAAAAAGCTGGTCCCTGCTCTGACAGCACTGGTTAGGAGAATGAACTGCTATTACAGCAACCTTATTGAAGGGCACGATACACATCCCGTGGATATTGAACGGGCCTTAAAAAATGATTATAGCAGCAATACCCACAAACGTAATTTACAGCTTGAGGCCGGGGCTCATATAAAAGTTCAAACCTGGATTGATGAGGGCGGTCTCACAGATCAGGCTGCAACAAGTTTTGGTCTGCTTGAAATACATCAAAGATTTTGTTCGTTTCTACCCGAAGACCTGCTTTGGGTGAAGGATACTGAAAATAAAACACGTATTCGTATTACTCCGGGAACCTTACGGGAAAGTGATGTTAAAGTGGGTCGTCATATACCTGTCAGCCCAGGGGTTATCCCCATGTTCCTGGAAAGATTTGAAAGTGTCTATGCAAAGCCTGGCAGACTGGAGACAATAATTTCTGCGGCTGCTGCTCACCACAGGCTGCTCTGGATACACCCTTTTCTTGATGGAAACGGACGAGTTGCCCGGCTTATGTCCCATGCCATGCTGTTAAAACCACTGCATACAGGCGGAATTTGGTCTGTAGCACGCGGATTAGCCCGGAATGAACAGCGATACAAGGAGTTGCTGACTAATTGTGATCAACCGCGACGTAATGATCTGGATGGCAGGGGAAATTTAAGTGAAGAAGCCCTGGTTGAGTTTACCCGGTTTTTTCTAAAAATCTGTCTGGATCAGATAGCTTTCATGGAGAGCCTGATGCAGCCTGATCAATTAAAAGAAAGAATAATATCATGGGCCCAAAGGGAAATTCAGCAGTCAAACCTGCCCCATAAATCTGCAAGATTGATAGAGGCGGTACTTTACAGTGGAGGATCTCTCCCCCGGAGTGATGCTGCAAAGATTCTTGATGTAGGATCACGCCAGGCCCGCAGAATTGTTGCAGAACTAATGGCATCAGGTGCTTTGGTTTCTAAAAGTTCCCGGGCGCCTCTATACCTGAATTTTTCAGCCCGTCTGACAGGAGAATGGATGCCTGGATTATTCCCTTGATACTTTTATATCTAACAGATAAAAACAGCATGCATGGGAAACTTATCGGGGTCAGACCCCGTTTACCCCATCAACAAATCTTGCTAAGAATACGGCGGCCACACTCCGTTCAATTGCGGCCGGGGATACTGATAAATTCATTATCCTCAAAAACAATGCGCCCAAGGCCATCTTGATGTCCATTGAATCATACGAGGCAATGGAGGAAGAGATAGAAGACCTTCGCCTGACCGCCCTTGCGCTGTCACGGATCCAAAGTTTTGATCCCGGGGAAAGCATTTCTCACAAAGAGATGATGAAGAAGTATGCAAAATGAAATGGGAAATCATTTATCACAAAGATGTGGATGAGGATCTGAAAAGCGTGGGACCTGCAGCTGCAAGAAGAATTATCAAAACCATCGACAAAAAGCTTGCCTGTGAACCGGAAAAATTCGGCGCACAGCTGTCCCATAATCTCAGAGATTTTCGAAAGCTGAGAATTGGTGATTTCAGGGTTGTTTATAAAGTGCTTCATAAAAAGGTGATAGTGTTTGTTCTATCAGTTGGTCCAAGGCGTGATAAGGAAATATATCGATCAGCCTCAGATCGAATTTAAGGAAAATGTCGCCTGCCCCAATAACCACGAGAGCTTTGCAAAAGCAGATTTTCTACATCACCCACATAAGTGGTGATGGTGGAATCAACCCATAAAACAATAATACAATTATTAAAACACACCCATAAAATACTAATGAATGTTTATAAAACACCCTGTTATATGATATCAATAAAATACGGATACAAAACAGAAAACATCAATTAAGGGTGTGCATCGGGACTATCGAGCCAGCAGTGACTCTACAATCAAAATTCATCATGACAGGATTGAATTTTTCAATCCCGGCACCCTATTGCCAGGCATAACCATAAAAAATATTTTATCAGGTAAAAACCCCTCGGCACCAAGAAATAAACAGATTGCCTCAATCTTCAAAGAAGCGGGAATGATTGAAAAGTATAGATAATGACTAACTCCATTATACTAAAACAGATAAATTTCTAGCCGGACTTATTTGACAACAACCTTACAACCGTGTATTTTAATGTGTATAAGGAGGTGTATTATGAGAACAAATGTTGTGCTTGATGATACTCTTGTGCAGGAAGCTCTGACATTAAGCGGTATCAAAACTAAAAAAGATGTG
Source organism: Deltaproteobacteria bacterium (assembly GCA_027858995.1). Classification (GTDB taxonomy): domain Bacteria; phylum Desulfobacterota; class Desulfobacteria; order Desulfobacterales; family Desulfobacteraceae; genus Desulfobacula. Next base: position 2,357 of record JAQIBP010000058.1, read on the forward strand.
ATTTCCATGGCATTACATGAATTTGTAAACACACGAAAACGGCTTAATTTACTTAAACTTGCCGGCAAAATAAATTTTCGGGATGACTACAACTATAAAAATTGCCGGGAAGGCAAATGATCCTTGTTGATACATCAGTCCTGATAGATTTTTTTAAAGGGGTTAAAAATAATCCGTCATTATGCCTGCAGGAAATAATAAAACAACAAATTCCTTTTGGGATTACTTCTGCTGTCTATCAAGAACTTCTTCAGGGTGCAGGAGATAAAAAGGAATATGAACTTCTTGATGAGTACCTTAGTTGTCAGCGTTTTTTCCATCCTGTAGATCCAGTCACATCTTATGGAAAAGCAGCCATGATTTACTTTTTATGCAGGAAAAAAGGAGTTACAGTTAGAAGCACAATTGATTGTTTAATTGCCCAGATTGCTATTGAACAGGATTTACTGCTTCTTCAGAATGATAAAGATTTTGTAAACATGTCACCAATCATTAATCTCAGATTATATAAGACTGATTAGAAACATTAAAAGGTGCTAAAAAAAGTTAAAATAAAAATACCATATACTTTCATTTTTTGAAAGTATATGGTATTTTATAAAAAATGAATACAATAACCAACAGAATCATTGAGCAGGGACTTGCCAATAGAGTTCTTAAAGTTTCTCAGCTTAAAAGACTGGTGAAAGGAAGTGCGCAAAGCCGTTACAATCTGGTTAACCGTGCTATAAAGACCAAAGAGTTATCTCGATTTCAACG
>JAQIBP010000100.1 GCA_027858995.1 Deltaproteobacteria bacterium
CAAAGGTTTGCCGCGGCGTGAAATCATAATTTATCCTTGTTGTAGTGATTGAAATTATGGATAGATTATCATGTTATATCTGTTTTAGTCAAGTATCAATTCATATGCGATTAACTATAATTGGCCACCGTTGTTCCTTTTCTGAATAATTTTCTATCACAGCTAAATCAAATAACAACTCATCAATCCTTCCCTCTAGATGTGCAGAGTGCATTGTTACAAAACCTAATCCTCTCACAATATCTCCATCTTCTTTAATCAAGATTATTTACCTTTTTTATGTATCGCCTCGCATCAGCGGCAAATTGCGGGGTGTAGCGCAGCAATTTGTCCGACTGCATGTATTTGAGTTATGCATTAGGTACTTGTTGAAGAAACTGGCTAAATACCTTTTTTCCAACTTCAAGGTTCTTATTGTAAATTTCCAAATACTCACTGGGAGATATTTCTAAATCAAGTTCTTTTCGGACAGCCAAAACGGCGTCAGGAAGAAGAGCAGACACTTCAAAAAATGTATTCATACCTTTTTGTGCATACTCAAGGTGCTCTCTATTCTGAATTTCCCATAGTGATTCTAGTTCTTTACTGTAATTGTCAATTTGTCCGTTTTCATAGTCTATTGATCTATTTATAGTGTTCCATAGGCCTTTGTCTGTATTACCCTGTAGATTCAAATTTTTCATGATAGATATATAGCGTTCGACTTCGGCATGAGACTTATCTCTTTGCTTTTCCTTAATCTCAATAAGATTTTTTCTTTGCATTAAGGGACTGCGCCCGAGCATTAAACTTAAGGTTGCAGCGCCAATAGAACTCATAATTGTAGTAACGGCTTTCACTGTTTCACCTGAACCCACTATCTGCACTCTTGCAATTTTTCCTGTTTCTGATGAAAATTCAGCCGTTATGGTCTCCTCGCTTGCGTTCAAATTTGTGAAATTGGCTATCATATTCTGCGCTTTCGTTAATGCTTCAGCCGCCTCCATATATACTTCCTTCTTTATTGATTTCTCTCTTTCAATGGCCGCAATCTTTATCTGATTATTGCTCTTTATCTCTTCTAAAACTTCCGCATATCCTGATTTAACAGCTTCAACTTTAACGGTAATGCTTTCAATATCTTCTTGGGTTGCTAAATTCTTCCCTTTTTGGGTCAGATATCCGGGCAAGAAGTGCCTTATTAAAAAAAATACTACTACACCAGCTACTGCTGCTTCGAATCCATATCGAAAAAGCAAGTTTAGCAACGGTTCAATTTCTTCAATTGTCATGAATTTCTTCTAACGCCTAACAGTCTTAATATATGGAAAATTTCCATAATATTGGTTGTTATAGGTGTGATTGTTTTCCATCTATTCCGATATTCTCCACTAAACAAGGAAACTTTATCTATAATTAACTTTTTATCTTTTACTTTATAGTAATTACTGCACTATTTAATTTATTATGGAAAGTCAATTTAAAAATTGCAATTAAACTAAATGAAAGCATGGCAGAACAAAACCTGATAGCGGATATTCAGCTTGACTGGAGATCAGGCTGAAAATAACTATTCACAATTATAGGATATTTAACAAAAAAGTGGAATTGAAAATTTGCTATCACTGCCAGTGGAATGGTGTTTACCTTTAAGCGAGCATTTTGGATCTTTGCTTACAAGTTCTTTATTACCGCAGCGATTAAGCCGACATGTTGTTTGAGCGAAGAATGAGCGAGTTCATGTCGGTCAGCGAAGGTAATATTAGAACTTGTTGCAATGTCCAAACCAGCGAGTGTAAGGTAAACAGCATGGAACGGGTTATACAACGGGTTATGGAACAGGTCATGTGCAAATTGCTGCAAACTGCTGTAAATATCCAGTTAACATTTGTATTATTTTGACAAATTTCACCGAAGTTGCAATAGTATTGTCTTTATTAATTTGGGATAAATTTTAATGACATCACATAAACCAAAAATACTTGCACCTGCCGGAGATAAGAATTCCTTTCTTGCAGCTGTTGCAGCAGAGGCAGATGCAATCTATTGCGGGCTGAAAATATTTTCTGCGCGCATGGAAGCTGATAACTTCAGTATTGAAGAGCTTGCCAGGCTTTCAAGCCTTGCCAAAGCAAGAAATATTGAAATCTATATTGCATTTAATTCCATTATAAAAGAGTCTGAAATTCAAAAAGTTTCTAACATTCTCAACAAACTGTGCAGATTTGTTGATTTTGATGCACTTATTATTCAAGGCCCGGCTATGATAGATCTGGCAAAAGAGGCTGGATTTAAAAAAGAGTTTCACCTCTCCACCCTTGGCAACTGCACTTTTCCTTCAGGATTAAAGACATCAAAAGAGTTGGGATTTAAAAGGGTGGTTCTGCCAAGAGAGTTTACCATTGATGAGATAAAAGATATGGCCCAGAAAACTCCAGATAACATGGAGCTTGAAGTATTTATCCATGGAGCTTTGTGTTATTGTATTTCAGGGCGCTGCTATTGGAGTTCATGGTTTGGCGGCAAAAGCTCTCTTCGGGGAAGATGTGTTCAGCCCTGCAGAAGAGTATATGAACAAAAAGGTCAAAGAAAACAACATTTTTCCTGTATGGATTTTTCTGCTGATGTACTTGCAAAAATTTTAAAACCAATCGAAAAAGTAACCACCTGGAAAATTGAAGGTCGTAAAAAAGGCCCACATTACGTTTATTACACTGTTAAAGCCTATAAACTATTGCGGGATGAACCCGAAAAGAAAAAACAGGCCCTGGCCTTTCTTGATTATGCCATGGGAAGACAGTTCACCCATTACAATCTTTTATCCCAGCGGAAGATGAATCCTATTGACCATTCATCCCAAACTGGATCAGGACTTTTTGCAGGAAGGATTCAAAACCCTGCCTCTCCATACTTTATTACAAGAGAAGAACTTCTTGTTTCAGATCTTTTAAGAATCGGTTTTGAAGAAGACCAGTTCCATAGTATTCAGCGGGTAACCAGAGCCATACCTAAAAAAGGAAAATTCTATCTTAAAAAACAGTCAAAAACCAGAATCAAAAAAGGGACACCTGTTTATATAATCGACAGAAGAGAGACAGAGCTTGCCACTGCCATAAAGGCCCTTGACCAGGAGCTTGCACAAATAAAAAAAACAGCAATCAAGCCCGATAAAAACAAATTAAAGAGCACTTCTTTTGAAAAAGCCATAAAATCTAAAAACAGAATAAATGAGCTCACAATTTCCAGGGGAAAACCTAAATTGCTGTCTGATTCTTCCTTAACAGGAGCATGGATTTCAAGCCAGGGGTATTCTTTGCGCCCCAAAATCAAAAGCTGGTTATGGATAGACCCTCTGTTATTTCCCAATGATGAGAAAATCTGTTCACAATATATTGATAATGCCATAAAAAAAGGGGCAAAAAACTTTGTCCTGAATGCATTGTGGCAATTGTCTCTGTTTAAAAACCCGAAACAACTGAATTTATGTGCAGGCCCCTACTGCAATATAACCAACTCAACCACCTTAAATATTTTAAAACAATATGGATTCTCCGGTGCCATTGTAAGCCCGGAACTTGATGAGGATACATTTTGCTCACTGCCGCAAAAAACTCAATTGCCGCTCGGTGTAGTCATTTATGGCAACTGGCCATTGGGTATATCAAGAATTATTTCCCAGGATCTTAAAACAAACCTTGGCTTTACAAGCCCGAAAGGTGAAATCGCCTGGATTTCAAAACAGAACAGTAATTATTATATTTTTCCAAACTGGTATCTTGATTTAACATCCAAAAAAGAGCAGCTTAAAAAAGCAGGGTTTACTCTATTTGTCAATATGTTTGAAAATGTCCCAAAGAGCATAAAAATTAAAGACCGGCCAGGTCTCTGGAACTGGAATCTCAAGCTTTTATGATGATTCCGATATCTCTTTTTTTATTCAACCTATCAGAATATCCTCTTGCATAATACCCAATATGCCGTTCTTTTAGATCTCCCATTGACAAATAAAAACTGCTCATATACTCATGTTACTAAAATAATTGTATGGTAAAATTGACGGTTTGTTACAAAACAGAAATTTCTCAAACACTTGCGTTGTAACAACATTGCAGTATTTTGATTTTTTATTGTGTTAAATAAAATCGTGGCAGTATTGATATAACCAATATATCAAGAAAATTTAATGCGGGAGCGTACTATGATTTATAAGATATTTCCTTTTTTATTGTGGTTCAGCGATTATGATAAAGAGAAATTAAGTGCTGATGTTATAGCTGGCATAACTGTTGCCATGGTATTGATTCCCCAGTCCATGGCATATGCCCAGCTTGCAGGACTGCCAGCATATTTTGGTCTTTACGCTGCATTCCTGCCTCCAATGGTTGCCGCTCTTTTTGGATCAAGCCGGCAACTTGCAACCGGGCCTGTTGCTATGGTTTCACTAATGTCAGCAGCTTCACTGGAACCTTTGGCCACAGCAGGAAGTACCCAGTTTATCGCCTATTCAATAATACTTGCGTTAACTGTTGGATGTTTCCAGCTTTTTCTCGGTGTGTTTAAACTTGGTCTTGTGGTTAATCTTCTTTCCCATCCGGTGGTGAACGGTTTTACCAATGCTGCAGCTATTGTAATTGCATCCTCACAATTTTCTAAATTATTCGGTGTGTATGTGGATAAAGCACCCCATCATTACCAAACCATAATCAATGTGTGTAAATCAGCTTTTCATTACACCCATCTGCCCACTCTGGGAATGGGAATACTTGCCATCGCCATCATGGTTATTTTAAAACGCGTGAACCCCAAAATTCCCAGTGTACTTGTAGCTGTTACCGTGACTATTCTGATCTCCAGGTTTACAGGATTTAATAATGACAAATTTATCCCCCTTGAAAATATAAAAAGTCCTGAAATTGTAAAAACAATTACAGAGTTTAATAATAATATAACACAACTCAAAGAGTTAGGCACAAAAAGAGCAAACCTGAATAATGACCTTAAAGCCAGTAAAAAAGTGGTCAAGGAACATGGAATGCATATTGCTTCTGACAAACAGCTTAATATCGAGCATGAGCTTGCACTGACCCAGGCCAGGATTGATCAGATAAAGGGAGTTGCTCACATTAAGCGGGAGAATCTCAGGTTTGTACATTTTTTAACTTCAGACAATGCAGAAGAGAACCCTGTTTTTTATACTGATTCAACCCTTCCCAATGGTTTAAAAACAGATGGTCACAAATGGCGCATAAAAATAAGCAACAAGATTCTGGATACCACTAATCTAAAAATGATTGGTGCCGGGGCCATAGTCGGTAAAATTCCCGAAGGAATTAAAATCGGTATCCCCAAAGCACCTGATAATACAACTTATTTTTCTGCTTTCTTGCAGTTGCTGCCCTTTGCAATAATTATTTCCCTGATTGGATTTATGGAAGCCATTGCAATTGCCAAATCCATGGCTGCAAAAACCGGACAGAAACTCGACCCCAACCAGGAGTTGATTGGACAGGGACTTGCCAATATCATTGGTTCTTTTGGTCAAAGTTATGCTGTTTCAGGATCTTTTTCACGCTCTGCAGTCAATCTTCAAGCCAATGCAGTAACCGGGGTATCTTCAGTTGTTACAAGTCTAATGGTAGCTTTAACACTTCTCTTTTTCACCCCGCTTCTTTATCATCTGCCACAGGCTGTCCTTGCTGCCGTCATCATGATGGCTGTAATAGGTCTTGTTAATGCATCAGGTTTTATTCATGCCTGGAAAGCTAAAAAGGCTGACGGTATAATTTCTGTTATATCTTTTGTCTGCACCCTCTATTTTGCTCCCCATCTTGAAGAGGGTATCATGGTTGGTGTGGGGCTCACTTTTGGACTTTTCATATATCAACACCTGCGCCCCAGGGTTGCCATACTTTCAAAATCCAAGGATGACAGCTTAAAAGATGCTGTGAAAGCAGGTTTAAAAGAGTGCAGACATATTGCAGTTGTTAGATTTGACGGCTCTTTAATCTTTGCCAATGCAACCTATCTTGAAGACAGGGTTCTTGACTATATCGCTGATAAACCCGAATTAATGCACATTTTAATTGCTTCAAAAGGTATCAACGATATTGATGCATCCGGGGAGGATGCTATATCCATTCTCATTGATACTGTCAGGAGCAGCGGGCTTGAAATATCATTTTGTGGATTAAAAGAGGAAGTCCTGGCAGTAATGGAGAGAACACATTTAACTGACAAACTTGGAAGGGAAAATATTTACCCGGATTCAAGAACAGCTTTAGAATCCATGTATAAACAAATTCATGCCCAGGTAAATTGTAATGATTGTCCCTTGAAAAGCTATATGCCACTTGGGCATTGAAAAAGTAGATTATGACTAAGCTTTCCAACCCGCTGATTAATTCCCTGCTGGAAAACCCCCTTGATTTTATCCATTTTATTGATGAAATCCCCATGGGTGTTCTCGTGCTTGATCTTAACCAAAGAGTGGTTCATCTTAATAAATCCTTTGAAGCTCTTTCCGGAGAATACATTGACAGAGCCTATGGTGTTAAGTGTCATAATATACTCAGAAGTGCTGCCTGTGTTAACAATTGCCCTCTGCTGCTCATGGGCAGTGAAAATCGATCAATATCCTGTAAGAGTGATATAATTAATATGGACAGGCAGAAACTGCCAATTAGAATAACTATTGCACCCATGCTGGACATAAATGGAGATGTTAAAGGATTCATTGAGACCATACAGGATTTGAGAATGGTTGAAAAACTTGATCAGCGGCAAAGTATTGCCTACAGTTTTGCAAATATAATTGGCAGAAGCCCTCAGATGGAAAAAATATTCCAGACCCTGCCTCTTCTTGCTCAAAGTGATACATCAATTTTAATAACCGGTGAAACCGGAACTGGAAAGGATCTTGTTGCAGAAGCCATACACCAGACCTCGGAACGGGAGGCAAGCCCTTTTATTAAAATAAATTGTGGTGCACTTCCGGAAACCCTTCTTGAATCTGAAATATTCGGTCATGAAAAAGGTGCCTTTACAGGTGCAGTTGGAAATAAACCCGGCAGGTTTAAACTTGCCCATAACGGCACCATATTCTTAACTGAAATCGGGGATCTACCCCTGGCCCTCCAGGTAAAACTTTTAACATTTCTTGATGATAAAATTATTTTTCCTTTGGGCAGTACCAAGGAATTCAATGTCAATGTAAGAATGATAGCAGCAACAAATCGCAATCTTGAGGAGATGGTCAAGGAAGGCAGCTTCAGAAAAGATCTTCTTTTCAGATTGAATGTGGCACGGATACATCTACCCCCTTTAAGAGAGAGAGAAGGAGATATAAGGTTGCTGCTGGATCATTTCTTCAGCCATTATACAAAGCAGGTTAATAAAGCAATAAAAGGCTTTTCCACTGCAGCCCTTGCAAGATTGATACACTATAATTATGAAGGGAATATCAGGGAATTAAAAAATATTGTGGAATATGCGGTGAATGTGGCAGCTACTTCAGTAATTGAACCTGAAAACCTGCCAGCATATCTGTTTGAACCTGTAACAGATACACACTCCTTTTCTTCATATTCAGGCAGTTTTAAAAATTTTAATGCCTCAAACCCTATGCAAACTGAAGACATTGCTTCTAAACCAGATAAAATTCAGTCGAATGAAACATGGCCGTCTGTACAGCGAAGAATGATTCTTGATGCACTTAAAGAGGCAAAAGGGAAAAAGAGTGAAGCTGCCAGCATTCTTGGAATGGGAAGAAGCACTTTGTGGAGAAAAATAAAACAATATAATATTGATCCATGATCCACAAAACATTTTAAAAAACCATATACATACTTGAAACATCATGATACTAACTAAAACATACAAATTACTGTCATGAATCAGCCATATGGAGCTTTGCATTCATCATGATACATAAATTAACCATACCGGTTCATAAAGAAAATGTAGCTCTGCGTTTTGACATGGCAACTGAAGTTTTTATTATTCTTTTATCTGATAAGTTCATTATTGAGGAAAAAAAGAGTATTGTCCTGCCCAGATCTTCTGCCGATGAACTGTGCCACCTGATTCTGTCTGAAAATATAAATACACTTATATGCGGTGCCATTGAAGATGAATATTATCAATTTCTTACATGGAAAAAAATCAATATATTTGATTCAGTGGTTGGAACATGGTCAGAAGCATTCACAAACTGGAAAGAGAGCAATCTAAATTCCAGAGACATACTTTCCAGTAGAAAGGTAGAGGGCAGATATGTTTAAAAAAATAGTGGACAGCACAATTTTTTCCGGCAAATGTGCTAAGGATCACTACAGGTTATTGAAAAGGAAAGTTATTTTCAGCATGTTTCTTATGGTAACCATTCCACTTACTATTATGCTTACCATAAATTATTTTCAATACAAATCATATCATCAAAATCAGATAATGTTGCCGCTTCAAGAGATATCTGAAAAAACCATGCACTCTTTTGAACTTTTCATGGAACAGCAGTTGGCCATTATCAAATTCATCTCCATAACATATAATTTTGAAAGCCTGAAACATAAAAAAACTATTAACAAAATCCTGATTTCACTTAAAAAAGAATACAAAGGATTTGTTGACATTGGTTTGATCGATTCCAAAGGGGAACTTATATCCTATGCAGGTCCCTACTCTTTACTTGGCAAAGATTATTCCATGCAGACTTCCTACAAGGAGACACAGATAAAGGGTCAATATATAAGTAATGTTTTTCTTGGCTACAGGAAAAATCCCCATATTGTAATCGCAGTTCAATCTTTTAGTAATGAGAGTCAAAACTTTATCTTAAGGGCAACCATCAGCACTGATTTTTTTGGAAGATTTATAGCTAATATGGGTCTTGCAAGGCAGAGCGATGCATTTCTTATAAACAGCCAGGGTATCTTTCAGACAAATTCTCTCTATTACGGAAACGCCCTTGAAGAATGCCCTCTGAAAATTATCAATTCACATTTTCAACCCTATAATTTCAAGAAAAAAGATACAAAAAATCGGGATATTGTTATTGTAAGTTCTGCATTTACCATTGCTGATTATATTCTGGTCATTGTCCAGCCATATTCAGTTGCCCTGAAATCATGGTATGACTTTAAGTACGATATGGTCTTTGTTTTTTTAATAAGCCTGGCAATCATTTTTTTTGCCATTGTGAAATTGAGCAATATATTAGTTAATAGAATAAAAATCTCAGAAGAGCACAGAGAGAGTGTTCTGACAGAGCTTCAGCATGCACAAAAATTATCCTCAATTGGAAGGCTTGCTGCAGGAGTTGCCCATGAAATCAATAATCCGCTTGCCATCATCAATGAAAAAGCAGGGCTTTTAAATGACTTGATAGCTCTTTCAGATAATTTTGATAAAAAATCAAAATTTACTGAGATTTCCAACTCCATAGTGAAATCAATAGAGAGATGCAGGAAAATTACAAGCAGGCTGCTTGGCTTTTCAAGACGTATTGATGTGAAAATTGAATCCATCCAGGTTAACGATATTATATATGAAGTTGTTGGTTTTTTAGAAAAAGAGACTCTTTATAGAAAACTTGACCTGATTTTAAGTCTATCTGATTCTGTTCAACCTGTTTTTTCAGATCACGGGCAGCTTCAGCAGGTGTTTTTGAACCTGTTGACCAATGCTTTTGCAGCAGTTGAAAATGAACTTGGCACAATAGAAATTGAGACAAAAAACAGTATTAAGAGAGGTGTTATAATAAAAATAGATGATAATGGGTGTGGAATGTCACAAGAAACTATTGAAAAGATTTTTGATCCCTTTTTTACAACAAAAAAAAAAGAGGGTACGGGTTTAGGTCTTTCAATAAGTTATGGTATAATTAAAAAACTGGGGGGAAAAATTTTTGTGGAGAGTGAACCTGAAAAAGGCACTGTTTTTACAATCCACCTCCCTGAAGGATCAGAAGAAATGGAGACAAATTATGACAAAACAAAAGCCAAAAATTCTTCTTATTGATGATGAAGAAGAATTTATTTCCACTCTTGCAGAGAGACTGGAACTGAGAGGATACACCTGTAAAACTGCAGAAGACGGAGAATCCGGTCTTCGCATGATTGAAGAGCAAAATTTTGATATTACAGTCATCGATCTTATGATGCCAGGCATGAGCGGTCTTGAGACTTTAAGACAAATTAAAATAATATCAGATGAGCTTCCTGTTATTTTGCTTACAGGACACGGGTCAACCAAGGATGGTTTGGAAGGAATGAGCATAGGTGCATCTGATTTTCTTATGAAACCAATAGACATCAATGTCTTGCTTGAAAAAATCAATATCGCACTGGGGTTGGAGTAAAGAGAGGAGCCAATGGAAAACAATTCTAATAAAGCTGCTTTTTTTGGAAAAGTTACAGCTAATGTAACCCATGAATTACAAAATGTCCTTGCCATTATTAAAGAGAGTGCAGGTCTTATGGAGGATTTTATGCAATTCCAGATGAATCCAGAGAATTTGCCAGATCTGGAAGTAAATCTGAAAAAAATCCTTGGCAAAATTAAGGAGCAGACTCTAAGAGGAGGCAATCTAACTACAGCGCTCAATGGTTTTGCCCATACCACTGACAGAGTTGAAGCTGAAATTCATATTCACAAAGCTGTTGAAAAACTGCTTTTAATAACCAACAGACTGTTTGTGCTGCAGGGGTTTGAAATTAACCTGGCGGAGTGTGAACAATCTCCTTCAATTGTTATTGATCATGTTCTATTCCAAAAGATCATATTTATGTCTATTGAATGTTTGATGGAAATTCCAGATGTTAAATCCAATATAGGCATTAGGGTTGTAAATCAGGATGGCAAAACCAGCCTTGAGATCTGCTATGATGATTCAAATATTGATTGTGATGATTTTAAACAAAAACTCTCCTTGTCTGCAAAATGGACAGAAACAGTAAATATCTGCAGTGATATAAAACTGACTGCCGAGATGATAAATAAAACTCAGCCCGGCATTTGTATTATATTTAATTAATATGTTGCATTTTGTTTCATAACGTTTTGTTAAGAATATTTCATTATGTTTTATAATGTTTCATATAATTTAATTGTTTTAGTAACCATTTAATTTAACGGCTTATTTTTTATGGCATATCTCTTGCTAAAGCAGTAGAATAAAAAATATAATAAAGTATACTTAAAAAGTATAAAGGCAAGTAGAAAAAAAGAGCAGTTATTAAACAAAAAAGAGGAGAGGAAAATCATGTCTGTTTTAAGTATTACAAATGGATTGTTTGCCAATTCGGAAAAAATCATTAAACTGCTTGCCAGGCAGTTTAACTGCAAAATTATCACTGATGAGCATATTATTAACAAAACACATCAGAAATACAATATCAAGCTGGCTTCTCTTCAAAAAGTTGTTGAGAGCAAACAGATTTCATTTAATGATTTTACACATGAAAAAGAGAAATGCATTGCTGCTCTAAAAAGGACTTTGGCCGGGTTTATCCAAGAGGAGAATTGTATCTTCCATGGACTCATGGGACATCTGATACCCAAAGAGGTCACTCATATCATGCGAATTTTGATAATTGCAGAGAAAAAGCAGCGCATTCAAAATGCAATATCAAAAAATAATTTATCTGAAAAAGAGGCAACTAAAAAGATCTATAATTCAGATAAGCTTGCGTTTTTATGGACAAGCTTTCTGTTTCAAAAAAAAGCGTGGGACAACTCTCTTTATGATATCATTATTCCTTCAAAAACTCTTGATGTTGAAGAGTCAGTTAATCTTGTATCAAAATATCTTAAAAAACTACCCTTTAATAATGAAGAATTAATTGAATTAGAAACTTTGGATTTTAAACTCGCAAGTGAAGTTGAATCAGCCTTGAGTGAAATTGGTCAGGGGCTTTTGGTAAAATCCAAAAACAGCAGTATAGATGTAACCATTGATAAAAAAGTAATGATGCTCACAAAATTTCAGCAGAAAATAGTCCAAACTGCTCAAACGATAAAAGGGGTGAAATCCGTGGAGATAAAAATTGGGAAAAATTATTATAAAGGTAATATTGTACGTAATTATGAATTTGAAACACCTTTGAGAGTTCTCCTTGTTGATGATGAAAAAGAGTTTGTACAAACCTTGTCTGACCGCCTTAAATTGCGTCAGTTTGCAAGTGAGATTGCTTATAATGGTCAGGAAGCACTGGATTTTACTGATAAGGAAGATACTGAAGTTATACTGCTTGATTTAAAAATGCCGGGAATTGATGGTATAGAGGTGCTAAAGAAGATTAAAAAATCAAAACCACATATTGAAGTCATCATTCTCACAGGGCATGGTTCTGAACAAGACAGAAAAATCTGTATGGAGACAGGAGCATTTGCCTACCTGCATAAACCAGCAGATATTGAAATTATTACAGAAACAATGAAACAGGCATATAAAAAAATTGAGGCAGCAAGAAATAGTGAAACATAAAATTCTACAATTTAAATTTTATTTCAAAAGGAAAGAAAATGAAAATCAAGGTATTAATTGTTGATGATGAAAAAGAGTTTGTCGACACTCTTTCTGCAAGGCTGGAAATAAGAGGTTTCAGTGTTACAGCTGTATACTCAGGTAAAGCAGCCATTGAAATGATAGAAAAACTTAAATTTGATGTTATTATACTTGATGTCTTAATGCCTGAAATGGATGGTATTGAAACATTGAAACTGATCAAGGAGAAATCCCCCCTTATCCCGGTGATTATGCTAACCGGAGAAGCAACTGTGGACAATGCCATCAAAGGGATGAAACTTGGAGCATTTGATTTTCTCATTAAACCCACGGACACTGAGCGCCTTGCAGAAAAAATCAATCAGGCAAATGCTTATAAAAGTGAACATGAAGAGCGTATTCGCCAGGCAGAAATTGAAAATATTTTAAGAACCAAAGGCTGGTAATTTTCTGGCGAACATCCTAATTCCGGAGGTGTAAAAGTGAAGAAATATAAGATAAAAGATTTAATGGTTCCTCTATCGAATTATGCTGTAATTCCCAAAGATGCAACCATTTTTGAGGCTGTTATGGCATTGGAAAAAACACAGCTTACGTTTAATCAAAACAGCTATCCGAACAGAGCTATTCTGGTAGAAGACAGCGACGGAAATATTGTTGGCAAGCTGAGTCAATTAGATATCCTCAGAGCTCTTGAACCCAAATATGCAGAGATAAAATCAGAGATGCCTGGTATGGCAAACTATGGGTTCAGCAAACAATTTTTATTATCTATTTTAGAAACCTATCAAATGTTTGATAAACCTCTTAATGATATCTGTAAAAAAACAAGCATGAGAAAAGCTTTTGAATACATGCATTGTCCAACCGAGGGAGAGCATATTAATGCAGATGACTCCCTGGATCAGGCTATCCACATCTTAATTGTGGAAAACCATCAATCGCTTCTGGTTACAAAGGAAAAGAAGATCATTGGTATTTTACGTCTGACAGATGTGTTTGCATATATTTCACAACAAATGAAAGAGTGCAATTTTTAATATACAATCAATTGACAAATCATCATATGGGAGAAATCATGTCCAACAATTTGTCTGAAACACTGAAACAGGATGTTAACTATAAAAAAATTATTTTCACCTCTTTTGGTCTTCTTCTTTTTGCACTGGTATATTGGTCACCTTTGTGGCCTGATGCAGTTGATCCAGAAGGTAAAACTTTTACCCTTACTATTGCCGGGAAAGGCTCCATTGCAATTTTTCTTCTTGCAGCCACCTGGTGGATCACAGAGGTTATACCCATTGGCGTCACCAGTTTAACAATCGGCGTACTTCAGGTTCTGTTCTTGATTCGTCCTGCCAGCAAAGCATTTACCGATTTCATGGACCCAAATGTTCTTTTTATTTATGGCTCCCTGGTTATTGGTATTGTATTTACCAAAACAGGGTTGACAAAAAGAATAGCCTATAAAATGCTTGCCATTGTCGGAGAGAAGACAAGCATGATTTATCTGGGATGTTTTGTGCTTACTGCCGCACTCTCACATATTATGGCACATACAGCTGTCGCAGCCACAATTTATCCCCTGTTATTAGCAATCTACGCCATGTATGGCGAGGGCGACAAACCCACCAAATTTGGCAAAGGATTGTTCATGGGCATGGCATATATAGCAGGCGCTGGAAGTATTGTGACACTCCTTGGAGCTGCCCGTGGTGCAGTAGCGCTCGGATTTTACGAAGAAGTGACAGGACAAAGTATTGGCTTTTTCGAAATCACCTATTACATGTTCCCCATTGGATGGTTGATGACTTTTCTGTTATGGGGATATTTTATGATAGTATTAAAACCTGAAAAAAAGAGTATCCCAGGATTAAAGGAAAACGCCAAACGGTTGAATAAAGAGCTGGGGAAAATTACTCGTAAGGAAATTTTAGCTGCTGTAATTGTTGGAACTGCCATATTGGTTCTTGGTATTTCAGCAGTAATGAAATCAACCATACCTGATTTTGTACCGCCCCATAAAACTGCTGTTTTACTTGTTTCCACAATATTGTTCTTTGTCACCGGTATTCTTGACGTCAAAGATCTTCAGCTTGTACCCTGGAATATTATTTTGCTGTTTTCAGGTGCCATGAGCATTGGATTCTGTCTCTGGCAGACAGGTGCTGCAGAATGGATGGCAATTAATTATCTATCATTTTTCAAGGACTCAAACTGGTTTGTATTTGTCTTAAGCATAGCCTTCCTTGTTATGATGATGACCAATTTTATCATGAATGTGGCAGCCATTGCCATTGTACTTCCGGTGGCACTGGTAACAGCACGTTATCTTGGTGTAGCCGGCGAAATAATTCTATTCGCCTCGCTGGTGACAGCTGGCATGCCATTCCTGCTCCTTGTGGGTGCAGCCCCCAATGCCATTGCTTATGATTCAAAACAGTTCACCACTGGAGAGTTTTTCATGTATGGTATTCCTGCAAGTATTATTTTAATGCTTGTTACTGCCTTTGCAGTCTTTGTACTTTGGCCCATCATGGGCATGCCTACTTTGGTGTAACTGACACAGGCGGATAGGGTCTTTTAACCACCCTATCCGCCAAATCTATTGAGGATATCCTTGACCCTCTCTTCAGTCTGTTTTTCAATTTGAAGTTCTTTATCTCGCTTTGCTTTTTTGATCTTATCGATGAGGGCATCAATATCTGCAGGTTTTTCAAGCAGATCCATCGCACCCGCTTTAATAACTTCAACTGTTTTTTCTATGGTTGCATAGGCAGTTAGCAAAATAACCTGCATTTCAGGATTGTTGTTTTTAATGATTTTCAATGCTTCCATACCGTTCATTCCCGGCATTTGAAAATCCATTATAACAGCATCAAAAGATTTTTTTTTAATAAAGGAAATAGCCTGCTCAGCAGATTCAGCAGTGGTTATCTCCAGATCTCTTGCCTTCATTCTCATAGACATGACCTCAAGAAAATCTATTTCATCATCCACAAGCAATACTTTTTCAGACACTATTTTTCTCCTTAAAACAATATAAAATTGTTATGCCTTGTGCAGTTACCTGTAAGTTGTTAGTTAGCCATTATCGGTTATCCAAAGGTTTAAAGCTACCCGCTAAAACTAATTATGATTTAAAAGGCAAGGTGATTTTAAAAGAGGTGCCTTTACCCACCGTGCTTTTTACTGTTATATCCCCACCCATCTCTTTAATCAGTCCATAAGTGATTGAGAGGCCGAGTCCAGTGCCCCAAGGCTCATCTGCCGTTGAAAAAAAAGGCTCAAAAATCTTATTTATATCATCTTTGGCAATACCCACACCATTATCAGCAATCCAGATGTTTACTTTTTCTTTTTGATAAGATTTAATCTTAACCTCTAACAGCCCTCCATTTTTCATTGCAGAGAAAGCATTGTTGAACATATTTAAAAAAATCTGCTGCAGATTACCTATGTCGCATTCAAAATTTTCAACTGGTTCTGAATTATCAAATGATATAAGGATATTCCTCCGTTTGGCTTCCTGGCCTAAAAAATCAAGCACCTGAGTCATGATCTGGTTTATATCCACAGGTGCAACAATGGAGTCTGTATGAGTTGCAAAATCTAAAAGTCGTTTTGTAATGTTTCCGCAACGTTCTATGGTTGCCATAACACTATTTGTAAGTGAAACAAGACGTTTTTTAGAAGCAAAATCTTCGCTCATACCGAGTATATCAATAATCAAACCTATTTTCTGATTCATGATAGCAAGAGGATTATTGATTTCATGGGCTACACCTGATGCAAGGCGGCCTATGGACGTCAGTTTATTTGTGTATTCCACCTGATGAATTGCTTTGATTCTTTCGCGGTCTGCCTTATGGATACGGTCAATAAGAAAAGTTGCCATACCCATAATAGATATTAAAATCAAAATAATGCTCAAAACAAAAAACCATACTAAATCAATTCGTGGTTTCAACCATGTCTGGGAAAGTTTCTGTTTGCTTCTGACAAGCACAAGTATCATATCAGAACCGGGTATTCTGCTGTGACCGGTAATAATTTGTTTGTCCTCATATGTTCTTTGGTCTATAATTCCAACTTGTCCTTTGGACAAATCAATATTAAAACTTCCTATTTTGTCATAATAAAAAGAAGAGGTTAACAAAGAGCCCTTTAAATCTACAAGGAACAGATCTTTTTTTTCCCCTGAATTAAATTCCCCTACAAATTCAAAAGCAAATTTTTCAACATCATTGCAAAATGATATTAAAGTTATAGCTGAATCCAAGGTCTCTGAGACACAGTATTTCAACTCTTTTTCAATAATACGGCGGGTTAAGCTGTAGTCCACAAAATTCATGATAAAAAGTGGTAAGATAGCTATTAAAGAGGTAAATACAACAATCAGCTTCCACTTGCGCTGGAAACTAAATCTGCTGAGCGTATGGCCTCCTGCGATATCTTTATGATCCCAAAATGCAGGTTTAAATTTTTCCAGGTGCTTTTTCATGGCTGCCTTTTGTAAATCAATTCTTTAAAAATATCTAACACAAGCACAGCTATTGTTTTATTGTACAGCTTATGCTAATTTAACAAGGAAAAAAATCAAACAAAAAAAGCTGGTTTATTTTTTTTAAAAACTATTTAAATTTCAAATAAAAGTCAAGGCTAATCATGGAAAATAAAACACCTGAAAAGGCTCAATTATTGGAAACACTTCAAAAAAAAGGATTGAATGTTCCAGACTTTATTTATGTTCCTGCCAAGGAATTTATCAGTGAAAATTTCAAACAGTTGGAGTCATTTCTTGAAAATCACCATGAAAGCTATAAGGTCATAGCAAGAAGTGCCCATCCCATGGAGTCAGAGTTTAAAGGCGGCACCTTTGACTCCATTGAAACATATGCAGATATTGGTGGCATTAAATATGCCAGAAAAAGAATAATTAAAATGGCAGAAATATCTAAACGGCTCTCTATCAAACGTCAGCAAAGATTTAATCATGCTCCTGATATAAATTTAGATGAAATGGGTGTTATTGTCATGCCTTTTGTTGATGGTTCAAGTGTCATGACAAAAATGATAGGTGATAACTGGGAATTTGGTTACTGCAGAAATCGTTCCCACAAGGTACAAAGTGAACCCCATATTACCAAAGTACCCCATGACCGAAAACTGTTTGATCTTTCAGAAGATATACAAAAGATACTCAAGATCAGGTGTGAGATCGAATATATTATTACCGCAGAGGGGGAAATCTATGTTGTACAGGCCAAAGATATATCAAATATTGAAATTTTAGAAGATAAAGAGAGCAAGCGATCCATTAATCTTGATGGTATCAGACGTATGCGCAAGCGTAGAAATTATAGAGAACGACCTGTTTATGTAATGGATAACAGGTCTTTTTACATTAAGATTGTCACTCAGTGTGAGGATCTTATTCAGGAATCTGAAAAAGCAAAGCCTGATATCAACTCTATTTTATCCACCATACAAACATATGAAAAAGAATTAGAATCTTTTGCTCTGAGGCACCAGCGTTTTGCTGTTTTAGGGTTTTCCATACAAGATTCCAGTGATCTTTTCCAAATAGCCACCAATTATCTTGAAGAGCTGCCCGAGCTTCAGAAAGTCTTGTCCAAGGCTTTGCACAATAATCTATACAAAATTGATATCTTCCTGTGTGAAGCTGATACTTTAATTGCCAAAGATAAATTTCGAATCAATCTGTGCAGCCATGATGCCTGTGGTATTGACACTGTTCGAAATCCCATCTGGTCAGCTTATTGGAATATTGACAAACATGATGAAATGGTTAAAAAATTTATCAGCCTTGGATTTAAAACCGGCGATACTATTGGCATTGATATAGATACTAAAGGCCTTCCCACTGTTTACAGGCATTAACACTTATATTTTATAACACAATGATGTTTTTAGTTGTTGAAAAGAGACAGCTTTTATTTGAAATCTAACCTGTCATGTATTTCAGGTAAAAGCTTTTTATTTTTTACAATGGATGACTCTTCCAAGAGTTCCGGAGTATTGATATCGGCAACAATCTTACCGGTTTTATCAAGAACAATATTATTATCAAGAATTATTAATCCTGATGTTTCAATAACCCTTTTTTTGAATTCAGCCTGGTTTTGAAGTTCAATTTTGCGAAGGCGAAACTTCCAGAAAAGCCAGCACAAAAGAAAAATAAAGATGCAGGCAACAAGAGAGGCAAGTGCTGTAAAGACATAAAATGCTGTTCTCTCTCCAATGCGGCCTAAAATTTTTACAATCACATCTAATTTATACAAAAACAGAGAACCCAGACATAATATAAAAAAGCCAGTGAGAACTGGAATTTGTCCTATTATTGAAAACAGGTTCTTAGAGCTGTGAAATATCTTTTTTTCTTTGTCACTGGTAAAGAGATAGTCTTCATCAGGTGCTTTTTTTTTATCTCCAAAAATAAAAAAATTAAAGCCGACTATTATAAGACCAACTACGGCAACCATAATAACAGGTGCAATAAATGATACAAACAGATAGTGTTTCCATGGAAAAGAGGCTTGATCCTGTCCGGTGGAAGTTAAAAAATGTGCGAACAAAATTACAAGCTCTATACCACCAATCAATATTAAAAAAGTATTAAAATACTCTTTTATCTCATGATTGTTGAACATGGCAGCTATACCCATGCGCTTTTTATTTGTTTTTCCAGTCATTATATATGCTTTAAGATCAAAATAGGTGCCTTATATTAAAACAAATTTTTTCTACGTAGATATAAAAAAATATCTATATTATTATTTTGATATATCATTTCAACTACATCAAAATAGTTTATTTCAGAGAGAATAAAAATGCAATTATTTTATAAAAGATTGTTGGGAGCAAATAAATTGTCCGCTTTTGTAACAAATAAACTGTCCGGTTATTATGATAGCCAAAAAGGAGGCTGCAGTGATTGTCCGTTGAAAAACTATAGACCTGTTGAAATCAGGGGCTGATAATAAGCCCAATCATTTCAGGAAATTTAAAAAAGCCTTTTCAGGATAGCTGTCCTGAAAAGGCTTTTGGTCATCTGAGAATGAAAGGAATATGATTAAAAGGTGAAGGTATTAATCCCGGGGAAATTAATGATCGGAAAAGTGATGGTAAAACATGAGCCGCTTCCTTCCTCACTTTCAACCTTAATACTTCCGCCGTGTTTGGCGATAATACCATGGGATACGCTTAACCCCAGTCCGGTTCCCTGACCTTTTACTTTTGTAGTAAAAAACGGATCAAAAATAGATGATTGAATCTGCTTTGGAATCCCTTGCCCATGATCAATTACGCTCACCTTGACAGATTCTGATGTATCTCCGAGCCTTCCAATCACCTGTATTTTATTCCCTTTTGTTGATGCATCAATGGCATTCAACAATAGATTGACAAACACCTGTTGAAGTTTCTGGACATCCCCATTTATCTTTGGAAAATTTTCCATAAATTGAAGATCAACACCAATGCCTGAAAACCGGATCTGATTTTCCAAAAGATGCAGCGTATCTGCCACAAGTTTTGACAAATCAAGAGATTCCATTGTAGACTTACTTTCCCTGGCAAAATCCAGAAGATTGCGGATAATCTTTTTAGACCGGTCTGTCTCTACTGCCACATCCTTGAGCATGTCGATACGCTCCTCGTCGGACAGGTCATGGTAATCTTCAAGTATCATATGAGCGGTGAGCATGATATTATTCAATGGATTGTTGAGTTCGTGTGCAATCCCTGAGGTAAGTGTTCCCACGGCTTTCATTTTATGCGTCTGAATCAAAATGTTTTCCCTGGTATCAATTTCCTTTATCATTTCATTGAAGGCAACGGCAAGGTCCGTGAATTCATCACGGAATTTACGCCGGGGGTAAATGAGTCTGAAGTCCCCGGCAGCAATGCGCCTGGCATAAGTGGCATAACGGTTGAGGGTTGAATAAATCCGACTCACCAGCAGGGAAGTATTGATGAGAAGGAAAGCCAGCAAAGCCAGAAATGAAGATATATGAATGTAACGGGAGTGACTCAGGGTTTTTTCAATGGCTTTTTTTTCAATATTTATCATGGCATTGGAAGTTGCCAGGATGTCTTTTCCGTAGTCCCTTAATTTCAACCCGATTTTTTTTGCAAAGGGCGTGGTATGAAGTCCTTTTTTTTCCTGTTGTTCATGCTGGTACAATTGTTGGAGAAGGGATTTATAGACGCCTATTTTGGCAAAAATTTTCTGCCGATCTCTCTGCCCCTTTAAAAGCTCTGAAAATTGCTCGGATTCCGTAATAAAAATAGATTCTGCAAGATGAATATTCTCTATGGCATCGTTGAGATTGGTGCCGTAGAGAAAAAAATTTTTTTCATACCGCCTTGCCTGTAAAATTTCTGAAGAAAAATCATCCACAAATTCCAGAAATTTCAGTCGGTTGTTCACCCGATCATTATTTATAATCAACACAATAACCATGATCATGGCAGCCAGAAACAATAAAGAATTTCCCAGATATATCTGATTTTTTACGCTGAAATGCCTTCGGGATAAAAGTTCCTTCTGAGCTTTCCGGATATCCCCCATGTGTTCATATCCAGCTTTGCTTGTTTCCCTTGAATCATTCTCATTTTCCAGGGCTTCTGAAATAACTGGGCCTGTTTTCGGCATTTATCTTTCCTGTTTCTTGAGTAAGGTATTCAAATCAACTGAAGATCCCAGAGCTTTGGCTGCCTTTGCAATAACAACTCTCAACTCATCAGGTTTAAAGGGTTTGGCAATAAAGTCAAAGGCACCTTTTTCCATGGCGTCCCTGGCAAGGGAAATCATGGCATATCCCGTAATCATAATGACCTTGGTTCTCGAGGATTTTTTAAGTACGATATCCAGAACCTGCATACCGTCCATATCATCCATATAAATATCTGTCACAACGATATCAAACTCTTTTTCATTAATTCGTTCCACTGCCAGTTGAGGATCCTGAAAAACTTCCACATTGCAATTAATTTTTTCAATCGCAGGTTTCAGACGTTTTCCCACAATGGCTTCATCATCCAATAAAAGAATTTCCAACGGATTAGACATAACAGTCTCCTTAATTTATTTATTTAATAACACACATTTCCAAACCAGACAACACGCCTAAAACTGGCTAAATCCGGTGAAATCACCGATAACTCATGGCAGCTTCGGTTAACATATCCTTATTCCAGTGAACCTCCAGATACCCAATTCCGTCAACTTGCCCTGCAAGTTTCTTAATAGTATCAATTTTTTTGGATTTTGCACGTTTCATTGAAGTAGTTGTCACCACAACGGTACCATTTTGTGCCTCAACCTGAACATCCGTCAATGACTTCAAAAGGACATTTTTTACTTTTGCTGCAAGGGCTCGATCCGTCAAATTATTTATGGAATAGGTCATGGCCTTAAGTCTTGGATATCCCATTGTTGTTGACAAAGTCTCTACGACTTCATCCGTCTGAACCTGATCCAGATTGATCACCATGTCATACAATCCAGGATGGGCTTCTTTACGGTTGTAAGCGGTCATGGACCAATTTTCGCGACTTCGTTCCTGTTCGGCAATAATTTTTTTTATCTCATCCGGGGTCATGTTACGCTTATCTGATCGGGGTATGGAGTCGTGTCCTCCGATCAGCCTCACCTTTAAGACATGTGATACAACGGCTACATAAAGATGTGCTGCCAGCCCCCAGCAGACGCAATTATCTTCCAAAAGACGGTCTAAAACTCCAGCCTCAACACATGAAAGATAATAATACCATTGTTTTGACGGCATCCGTTTCAGGATGGAAGGGGTTATATTCATAGCGTCCATCAGTTTTTTACTATCAAGGGTATACTTGTGTGCGATCTCACTGAAAAATTCATGATTAAGGCTTGTGTATTCCAAATTTTGAGCTATTGCTTGTGCAATTTCATTTTCACGTTCCTGGTTTTCCGATGATAAAATCAAAACAGGCATGATATCCTCCTATCGTTTTAAGGTATGATCCAAAAAGAGTTTTCCTGCCTAAACTGCATTGGCAGGAATAGACAATCCTGTATGAACTTCAAGATTATAAATATCACAATTCTCCTTTTGAAAGGTTTCTATAATTTTTTTAAATTTACTCGTGTGAGCCTCTTTTTCCGTTGCATAAACCAACAGATTCCCATATTCACAGATAACACCGACATCAGGAAAGCTCTCAACCAGTAAAGCTTTGGCATTGCAGGCCAAAGACAAATCCCGGTACTGTTTGATACAATCATTTGTCGGTTCAAATGCTTTTCTGGAAGCACTCTGGCAAATAAAATCAACCGCATCATCAACCGAAAACTTGTCAATGCAAATGACGATGTCATAAAGTGTTGCGTCATTAGGGTCTGCATTATATATTTTTTTGGTCCATTTTCTCCGCTGGTCAGCATCTGCCAGAATCATGGTCCGGGCTTTTTGTTCAGAAAGCCCTCCCGCCATTCTCCCGGCCACACGATCTTCCAGGTTGGCAATAATCCTGACCTTTAGAACACAGGGCAGCCTACCCAGAAGCAAATGCCCTGCCAGACCGTAGTATACGATATTTCCACCGGCAACCATATCAATCAGTGTTGCCCGGATATAGGCGATAAAAATTTTTTTGGTATGGCTGTACCGTTCAAAAATACCGGGAGCATCGTGAATTGCTTTTTCCAGAGTTTTTTGGGGGACATGAAACCGGTCGCCTGCCTTAAAAAGCAGATCCCGGCTGAGAATGCTATACTTGAGTTTCGCAGCCACCTTTTCAGCCACTGCTTTTCCCATGGAAAATGACCCGCGGGAAATGGTAATAAGTGCCATTTAAAAATTTCCTTTCTTTTAAATTCCATAAAAAAAATATATCATTGCAATCATGACAATTAAAAAAATCACACTGACCAAAGATCCTGCCTTAATAAAGTCAATGGTTCGATACCTTCCCGGCCCCATATAAAGCGCATTGACCTGATGGGTGGGCAAGACAAAAGAATTGCTGGTTGCAAGCCCCACCACAAGCGCCGCCATTCTCGGATCTACATTGGCAGCAATAGCCATGTTTACCACAAGCGGAACTAATAATACGGTTGCGCCGACATTGGAAATCACCAGGGTAAACAGCGTAGAAAGTATTCCAATCACCGTCAGCAGGACAATCGGCGTAACATCACCGATAATATGAAGAATAGAACCTGCAATCCAGGCGGCAGTTCCGGTTTTTTCCGTAGCAATACCCAGGGGGATCAAACCCGCCAGCAAAAATATGGTCCGCCAGTCAACAGATTGATAGGCTTCATCAATGCTCAATACATTAGTGAGTACCATCCCGATGGCACCTGTCATTAAAGCCGTATTGCCTCATTAATAAATCATACCGTCCCTGGTTTTTTGCCTCACGAGTAATCTTACCGACGGGATGGTAATTTTTTATAACTATCTTCAATTTTTAACATACAATAATTTTTCCCATAATCGTATGTTTTTTTAACCCTGTTGTATTTTTGTACAACCATGCTATTCTATTTTTGCCGGTTCGGAGGATAGGGCTCTTGCTGGGAAGCAACCCGAGCGCCGTGGCCGGTGACGTAAGCATGGGGGCAGTGTTGTGATGCACTGCCCCTTTTCTAACATGCTTTTGTCCGTAATGCGCTAAATCCCGGGGTTTGGGGCAGAGCCCCATTATAATCGGGTAAAAAGTCCTTTTTATATTGTAAAACATGCTTCTTTCTTCTCTTTTGATGTGCCTATTATCACAGCTTTAAGATCCCAGGCACCGGTGTCTTCAATAATTGGATCCTCGTTTAACACTGCATCATCATATGTGATAATTGCATTTTTTCTCCACGCTTTTACACGGCGTTGCAATGTTCTAAGTTGACCGTTGGTATATTCTCCAGGATAATTTTTCTGAAGATCTAATAAAATTGATGTTGCTGTCCTTTCCGGATTATTTTCCAACCACTTGCAGACCTCACTCCAAATATTCTCAAATGGATCTTTACGCGTCCGCCACCAGTGCTTAACCTTTGGTTTTTTCGTCTTTCTATATTGCCGTCTTTTTTTGATTTCAGATTTTATCAAATCTTCATTGTTAATTTTTACTGAAGCTTCATGAGGTGATCCACCAATCGGAGGTTGAAATTTTAAATCATATACATTTTTTGAGGATGCATCATTGAATGGACTTGTTTGTTTTGCTAAAACAACATGTTGCCAAAGTGCATCTTGTAAAACCTGTATTTGTTTGAGCAGACGAACCGGATCTAAAGTGTGATTTATCGAATCAAATCTGTCCATTATTATATCCTTAGCAGTTTTAGTACACTTTAATCTTTGAAAAGGAGTCTGGGCAGGATAATATAATTTTCTTATTTTGCCACTGTCCCTGCATTTCTTTTTAAGTTTCATAGAGGGTTGAAAAAAATTTACATAAAGACGCACTGCCCGATATAATTCTGAGAGCTGTTTATAGGCATGTTGTCCTTCAAAACGATCATATCCGACTATCTGCCGTACAACAACGCCATTTTTCTGTTCTACATAACATTGATCATTTTTCTTATATGCGCGCCCTCTGGTGAAAGTTATTTTCTTCTTTTCACAATAATCTATCAGCTCAGAATTGATAAATTCACTGCCGTTATCTGTATCAATACCCAGGATTGGAAAAGGTATCAATTTGATAGCTTTATCCAAGCCATGGATAACCGAAGCACCGCTACGGTGTAAAAGAGCTATGCACTCCACCCAGCCGGTGGAAACATCTGTTAAAACAAGTGTATAAAGGAATGAACCTTCTATGCTCCAGCCACAATGTGCAACCAGATCGGCTTCAAAAAAGCCTGGCTCTTCATCTTCCCAATCGGCAAACGTTTTTATTGGGATTTGATGTTTAAGAAGTCTTCCTGGTTTAGTGGTACTTATGCCATGGCCGTTTGATCTCACCGGTTTTAAAATTCGATCTATTGTGGCAGGGCTTATTGAAATAAGCTGAGATCGTGTTTCGTCTGTAAGTTCAAGATGGCCATGCCGTTCTAATGATGGAACAAAATCTTTAAGAAAGGGGGCAAGTCTTTTAGAAGCAATAAAATTGGCCGCAGCCCAGGCTATTTTCAAGGCTTCCTGGACAGCTTCATCATAGAATCTGGGACGTGGCCTTTTAATTTTTTTTATAACTGGTGGTACGGGCAATGATAATAAACGGATTGCATACTTACGGGAATATCCTGTTGATGAGATAAATTCGTTTAAAATAATTGATTTCAGTTTTTTATTTCCTTCCCGGTATCGGGGAGCAACGGTAGCCAACAATTCTCTTTTTGCATAAAAACTCATTGATAACCTCACAATCTACCCTCCAAATTTTATAATAATCTGGTTTTGGGTAACATTATTCGTGAGGCAATAGAACCGCTATGGTTACATTTAACGTGAGTCAATGCGGGTGGGTATTATAACTGACGCTGATCAGTTTTTAATCTTTTAAACATTTCAAAAGATTTTAGCATATTTATCAACATAGAAATTCACAATATTTTACCAACCCTGTCGATGTGATCAATCAGATCATCAGAAGTGATATTTTCATAATGAAGGATATCGATAAAATAAGGAATTGGAAAATCCTGATTTAATCTGGTGCTGAGTTTGTCAACAATATTCTGGGTAATTTCACTGCCTTTAATTGCAATATCAATATCAGATCCTGTTTTATAATTCCCTTTTGCGCGTGATCCAAAAATAACAGCTTCTTTTATCTCTTTGTAATTAAAAATCTCATTAATTATTAAAGAGAGAGTCTCTTTCTTTAATCCAAACATTATTTGTTCTGCAGAAAATTATATAACTGGGAAATAGCTTTGAAATATTCATTTGCTATCTTTTGTACTGAGTCTCTAAAAATTGTCTCTTCATAGGTGTGAGCCATGAGATTCCTTTTTTCCAGCATATCCATCCATATTTCACCATCCTGAATGATTTCATAATGGAATGATTGTTTTATAACTTCTCTTGGAAATTTTGCATTTACCTGCTGTTCTTCAAGATAATCTTTTAAGGTTTTCCATGCCAGTTCAAATGTGTATTCAAACCGCTGCACCATGCCTTCTTTTTCAAGATCAGATAATTCATCAACCTTTAAAACTGGATCTCTTAACTGTTCATATGCTTTCTTGAAATTCTGAAACCTTTGTTTCCAGCGAATATCATATTTTTTCTCTTTCATACTTATAGTTTCCTAATGGGTAGTGGCATATTTATTTATTGTTTCTAAGCTTTCGTGTTTTTGTAGACATACAATCATGCTGCTTTGTATGTTTTATGATTATATCTATACTCAAAATCCCATGGGCTTACAAGTCCCAAATAAGAATGTTGTGGTGAGAATTTTTTAATCTTTTAAACATTAAAATAACAATCAACTCACATCATTTAAACAATATCAAACCGTGATAGAATCAATAAATTTAAGATAATTTTCCGGATTCTCTCCCCTGGCTTCCATGGTTCATCATTTCTGGACAAAATATCCTCCTGTTTTTGGAGCTCCGCGGAATTCAATTTTTTCATCATTTTTTAGATGTTTAAGCCAGCGCTCAATATTTTTCACTGAAGTATTCATGTTTTGTGCAAAATATGGAGCTCTTTTCCCGGGGTTCTCTTTTACTAAAGAAAACAAATCATTTACTCCCTCATTTACTCCCTCATTTACTCCCTCATTTACTCCCTCATTTACTCCCTCATTTACTCCCTCATTTTTTGTTTTTTGTGTCTGGTAATTCAGCGACACTAAGTATCCATCCCCACTTTCTTCGTATTCAAACTCCATTGTAGGATAGTCAGATATTTCACGTCGCACCCGGATATAACCACTGCCATATTTTTCGATATCCTTGGTCAGGTAAAATGATTCTGCAACCAGCTTATTGCGGGTGCGGGATTGATAATGGTCAGTTTTTAACTGTTCAATAGTCAAGTCACCGTATAGTTTGCCGGGATTAAAAAAAGTAATGGCGTTGTCGAAAATTTTAATCTGAATATCAACAGGGCTGGTGTAATCCCGATGTACTACGGCATTGAGCAGGAGTTCTCGTATGGCGGCTAATGGGTATTCAAAGATCTCTTTTCTCTGAATATCCCCGGTAAATTCAAATGCTACCTTAAGGTGCGAGATGATATAGCGGATACTTTCCTCTACCGCTTCAAACAGGGTAGAGGAAATCATCCGGTCATCGATAATTGTATAAGGCGTTTTAAATCTACCGATATGAATATTGTATTGTGGTGTTTTTTTGGAAAACAGCAGCATTGCACCATTAGTTGGGCGACCATTTTTCAAAAGACTGAGTTTCTCCAGAACAGTTTGCCATTTGCCTTCCAGTTGGAAACGACCACCTTGATTTACCTTGTGGATGAACGCCTTAATTTTAATTTCATCCAAATCATTCAAAGTAATATCATGGCTTTCGTAAGCATCCCAAGATAATTGCAGAGATTGTAAATGCAGGTTGGTAATTTCAGTTATTGTCAGGAGATGATTACTATTTGCCACTCTTTTGAAATAACGATTTTTAAAAGCAACAGGCTTAATGGGAAACTCGCCTATTGAGAAAATCACCACTTTTTTACCTTCAATATTCATAACCTCGACATCCGGGATAATCGAAGGTGAACTGTCTTGTTTTATCTGATTTACCCAATTTTGAACAGTCTCTTCCCCTGTTTGCGTGCCGGTAATGCTGCCGTTGTTGTTGACTCCAACAAACAGTGTGCCTCCTCTGGTACTTGCAAAGGCGACTAAAGTTTCAATGGATTCTTTGCCAAAGGAAGTTTTAAACTCAACAGTTTCTCCTTCTCCCTGGCGTAATATATTGTTAAAAATAATTATATCCATTTTTAAATCTGTTCATACTTAATAATGTTCGGTTTGCGGGTTTGTGAAACTATATTCATGTCTCTCAATTTTTCATTATAATAAACAACCATATTTAATCACCAAAGTTGAAACTTTCAATTATATTTCACATCCATTAACCATTTTTTAACGCAAAGAGGCTATCACTCCTTTGTTGCTTATACAAATATTAACCATTTTTGGAACAAAATCTTACGATTTTTGTCACTGTTTATCAACACACCTTATAATTTCAAGCAGCAAGCTTATTCTTCAAACCACTTCTATTTCTAATGCATTACCACGTTTTGGAGCATTAGAGCAACTCAATGGGGTGTGCGACAAATTTATGGGTAATTTTATGCACACGCTCGATTCTCCCAAAAATCTTCCCAGCGGTTACTCATGATACAGCAACGTAACGCGATTATATTATTTGCATTTTTTACTG
>JAQIBP010000052.1 GCA_027858995.1 Deltaproteobacteria bacterium
GATTGGTATTTCAACGACTGATCGAACAAGCTGTAGCAACTGGTCCAATTACAGATGCGAAAGTTACGCATGGATATTCTTGGTGATATTGCAGGAGGAGCTAACCGCCCACCCCCTTACCGGTATTAAGGCTTCTCCAATTTGGTCAAGCTTTAGCATTATTTCATTTGCATGGATTGTTATTTTTTCCATCTTTTGGATGTAATAATCAAACCTCTCGCCTTGAGTTAAAAACGGTGTTGATTCTTCATCAAAGTCGTGAGCCAACCAATTTCTTTGTTTTTTAAATTCTATTATTTCCTCAAATAACTCAGGTTTCGATGGGGAGTCTTTTTCTATAGAACTAACAATAACTCCCATTGGCTTTGACAGATGAAAGGATATTTTTTCTTTTGCTTTTTCTTTACTCCATTTGCTATGCACCATATGAAATACCGAATAATAGTGAGCTAAGGCAAATTGTAATTTTTGTCCCATCATGAGGGCAAGACCGACTTTTTCGCATAGTTCTTTGAATTTTTCCGGTTCTTCTTGGATCATGTGTTTTTCCCATTTAATATTTAGTTCACAAGCTTGCCTGAGTGCAACGGTTGAGCTGAGAGGTGCGCCAATTATGGCGCATCCTTTCCAGCGATTTGTTATAATTTTTTTAGAATCCTTTAAATATAAAAAGACTCCTTAGTGCATACGTTATAAACTAAGACTACTGTGTTAACGTAATAACTTCCCATCAAATGATACACTAATAGCAATATCAAAGTCATTTATACCTATATAAAAAGTATAAACATATTTCGAAGCGAATAAATTTGGAATTTCATAAAGTGTATAACCTCCACCCTTCAGATTAACTTGTTCGTATTCATTTGCTTTTTTATCATAAAATCTGCCAACAATTCTATATGTAGATTGCGCAGTTAAATAATTTATATCTGCTATTGTTTTTATACCTTTAGCCTCATTTTCATGAAAAAAAGTTTCAACATCAAAATTTTCTTTTTTAATATCACTTTTAAGTAAGTCTAAGACCTTTTCTGACAAAGGAAATATTTTATCCCCAGTTCTTATTTGTGGTGATTTTATGTAATTTTCTTCAAAATTATCCCAAAGGATACTGTCTTCAACCTTTTGTATCTCGGTTTTATCCATAACTGTAATTGAAATTTCTTTGGTTGATTTATTTAGCGTAAACCCCAAATTATATTTATTGAAAACCTTCTTAAAATTATCTTTTTTAAAGATTTCTTCGATGTTAGATTTTGTGATAGCAGCCTCTTCATTACCAGCACGAATATGTGCGTTTTTTAATTTAAATGTTATGCGATAGTTAACTGCCTCTGCAACTCGAACAATATTTATTTCAACATAGATTGTTCCAGCAAGTTCAAATCGCTCATTTTTGCTTTTATCGTTAAAAATAACACGAACTATACAATCACCACTAATCTTGTTTGTGGTGTCTTCCTTAAGCTCTAAGGTTATTGGATTTGCAATAGGAAAATCGACTTGGAGAGCAGGATAATTGTGAACCAGAAGGTTATTTCGAAGGTTACCGTGAAGCGCAGGTTGACATCCAAACAACAGTACAATTACAAAGAAAAACAACAATACTTTTAATGTTTTCAAAATTTCCTCTCATTTTAATCCCGGTCCAGCCCCTTGTTCAGGCGCCAGAGGCGACTGAACAAGGGGCTGGACGAAGTCAGCACCGGGATTCATGGCGGCGGTGCCGCCATGAACAAGTAATTAACCGGTTGTCCGCATATCTTTAAAATATGGGGCATATCTGACTATTAAAATAAAAAAACCTGACCCTGAATTCCATATCAACATCTTTAAAGCCTGTAAAGGTATTTCAACAATTCAACTTTGGTGAAAATATAATTTATTCAGAAACGATCCGCCAAAATAGCCTTTATTGGAGACACAGTAGATTTTGCTAAAAGCAGCTTGCAAATCAAGTAGTGACACAAAACTTCATCATTCAATGAGGAGAATTTCACCGATATTCATAATTTTAAACTTAGATGAATCAAGTTGGTTTTTTGCAATATGTCTTGCCAGATCAAATCCTGGAAATCCTGGTGGTTCACTCCCAAGGGGGAAAGTTCCCCATTGGGTTGGAATAAAAAACCTGGCATTGAGGTCTTCAAACCCTTGAATAGCTTCAGGTATATTCATATGTTGGTAATGCATGAACCATCTGGGGTGGTAGGCTGTGGTAGCCATAAATGCGTAGTCTATCTCTGGATATTTGCGACCAATTTCTTTAAATCCTTTAAAATAGCCTGAATCCCCACCAAAATAAATCGTCACAGAGGGAGTTATCAGAAGATAAGAAGCCCAGAGGGACTCATTTATTCCCTGACCGATTCTCATAGACCAGTGTTGGGCTGGCAGGCATATTAATTTTGAGTCTTTATCAATTTTGAGTTCTTCCCACCAATCCATTTCACGGACATTCTTTTGGTCCATAGCCATGACAAACTCTTTTAACCCTTTTGGAACAACCAAAGTAGAATTTTTTGGCAGTTGTTTTATGCTGGAATGATCCAGATGATCATAATGATTATGGGAAATTAAAACATTGACGTTTTTTACAATGCTGTTAAATTCTTTCAAGGTGAGAGCTGGTGGAGTCAATCTTGATGGCAGCAATGCCCGTTTAGAAAAAATTGGATCGGTCATCCAGTAAATACCATCAATGCGGATTAAGAATGTATTATGACCAATCCATAGAATAAAATTCTCTCTGGTTTGTGATATTCTTTTAAGAGTATCAGGAAAAACCTTTGGTAAAAATTCTTTTTCTTTTTTTGTAAAACTTGTTTTATAAAATAGCTTCCACTCAAGCACCTCTAAAAAATTTTTATCTTTCATTTTCATCCAGGGTGAAAAATATTTTCCATCTATATAATGGGATGCATAAAGATCCTTGGTCTTTGTTTTTTCCACCTTCTGTTTCCATTTAATTTCTGAAAAGTTTTCTTTATCTTTCGATGAACATGAAAAATTCAACCAGATTGCTATAAACAGTATTCCAATGAGAGAAAAAATACGTTTAACATATCTCATGATATAATCAATAGCTCTATGACCAGCGCTGAATAAGTGATGCTGTATGAAAATATCCTGGAAATATCAGGAAGATAAAAAGTATTATAGTGATTTTGAAACATTTATCATAATATGTTTGTTAGTTTACCAGTTTTTTATGAGTAAAATCCAAAGGAGAACTCAACATACAAAATCTATTGGTGTA
The DNA here is from genome assembly GCA_027858995.1 of Deltaproteobacteria bacterium. GTDB lineage: Bacteria > Desulfobacterota > Desulfobacteria > Desulfobacterales > Desulfobacteraceae > Desulfobacula. Next base: position 3,263 of record JAQIBP010000052.1, read on the forward strand.
AGACAAATTTATTTATGATTTTCTAATAACTCAATAAATATTGTCTCATCCATAATGTCAACTCCAAGATTTTGAGCTTTTTCAAGTTTGCTTCCAGGGTTTTCTCCTGTAATGAGAAAATCGGTTTTTGAACTTAGGGCAGATGTTATTTTGGCACCAAAATTTTCAAGCTGTTTTTTTGCAAAAGAGCGAGTCATGGATTGTAAAGTACCTGTGAGAACAATACGTTTGTTCTTAAAAGGATTATCACTGATTTTAATTTCGGAAATTTGAGTGTTTGTAATAACAACACCAAGCTCAATCATTTGATTGATAATGGTTGTGTTTTCCTGAAGAGAGAAAAAATTGCAAACTGCCTGGGCTGTTTCCGAGCCTATACCATGAATTTCTTCTAAATCTTCTATAGTTGTTTTCATAACATCGTTAAGGTTTAAATATGTTTTGGAAATCAGTTTTGCAGCGTTTTCTCCTGTATGATCAACACCAAGGGCGTAAATAAATCGCTGTAGAGCAACATTTTTAGATTTTTTCATGGATTTAATTAAATTATCTGCTGATTTTTGCCCCATTCTTTCAAGATCTGCAAGTTTTTCTTTTTCCAATAAGAAAACATCGGCAAAGGATTTCAGCATATTTTCATCAACAAGCTGATCCACTATTTTTTTCCCGAATCCATCAATATCAAAGGCCTTTTTAGACACAAAGTGTTTGAGTCGTTCCTTTAACTGAGCCTGACACGATGCATTGACACATTTATTGATACTGGATTTATCAAGTTTGGTTTTTTCGATATTACTATTACACACAGGACATTTTAAAGGCATTTGAAAAGAAGTCTGAGTACCGTCTCTATGGGATTTAATAATTTTAACAATTTTCGGGATAACATCACCTGCCCTTATTACCAGGGCTTTATCACCAATCCTGATATCTTTTCTCTTTATTTCATCTTCATTGTGCAAGGTTGCCCTTGAAACCATCACTCCTGCAATATTAACCGGTTTTAAAACAGCAACAGGTGTTAATACTCCGGTTCTTCCAACCTGGACTATAATGTCATCTATTATTGTGGTTTTTTCCATGGCTGGAAATTTCCAGGCAATTGCCCATCTCGGGCTTTTAATTTTTTCTCCGAGTTGTTTTTGAAAAGAAATATCATCTACTTTCACCACCATGCCGTCAATTTCATAGGCAAGGGTTGATCTAAGATTTTCAAGTTCTTTATAAGATTTTAGCACCTGCGTTATATTCACCCCTGGTTTAATATTCGTATTAACAGGAAAACCAAAGGATTTTAAATTTTGAAGCATTTGAGCCTGTGTTTGGAAAGATATTCCGTTTACAAGACCTGTACCATAAACAAAAATATCAAGGGGTCTTGTGGAAGTTATCTTTGAATCCAACTGCCTCAATGACCCTGCTGCAGCATTTCTTGGATTGGCAAAAATATTTTGTTTATTTTCAAGACGGGTTTTGTTCAAACGTTTAAAGTCAGGATGCTTAATAATAACCTCCCCCCTGACTTCCAACAAAGATGGAATTTTTATCTTATTTTCATTTAATTTGAGGGGAACAGATCTTATGGTTCTGATATTGTCTGTTATAACTTCGCCTGTAATGCCGTCTCCTCTTGTTACTGCCTGTAAAAGAATACCATTCTCATATTTTAATTCTATGGCAACCCCGTCAAGTTTAGGTTCAATGGTATATAAAATATTTTCCCTGTTTAAATTTTTAACTACTCTTTTATGAAAATTTAAAATATCATTTTCATTAAAAGCATTGTCAAGACTGAGCATGGGAATTGAATGATCAGCCTGATTAAAAGAGTCAAGAGGAGGAGCCCCAACTCTTTTTGTGGGAGAATCAGGACATGAATACTCAGGGAACTCCTCTTCAATTTCAATGAGCTTTTTGAGCATCATATCATATTCAATGTCAGAGATTTCTGGATCATCCAGAACATGATAATTATAGCTGTGTTCTGTCAGCTCTTTTTGAAGTTTTAGAGCCTCTTTTTTAATTTGTTCATTCATATCTGTATATTAATTCAACAACCTGTCGACAGGCTGTTACACAACCCCAATTTTCCCAATTTCGGCGTTGGAAAAATTTGCATTATGTAACAACCTGTCGACTGGAATTTACAATTGATTGTACAATTATTAATTCATTTATTTCTGTGAATATTTGCTATTCCGGCCCTACAACGTCAGATAATTGATCTTTTACCTCATCAATAATATCATAAATCCATGCAATATCTTCAATGGAAAGTCTGCCAGCTTTAGAAGGTGCTCTGTCAGATCCATCTTTTTTCTTTAAAATTCTTGGTCCAAGCTGGACTTTAGGCTCTCCCTCTCCATATTGCTGAATCGAAATAAGCAGTCCTGTCTCTTCATTTTTCCACTCTTTTATTTTTTTATCCTTTTCAGGATCATATCCTGCCATAATACTGCCTCCAAGTTTTTTAGCTGTCGATTTTATAAAATGTTATAACATTGAAAAATTTGCTATATTCTTAAACAACTCAGAAATCAATGACAAAAGTGCAATTCTGTTTTGTTTTAATTTTTTATCTTCCGCCATTACCATGACATCATCAAAAAAAGTATCAACTTTAGGCCGCAGTGTGGCAATAGTTGAAAGTGCTTTATCATAGTTTCCGTCTTTACTAAAAGCATTAATACTTTGACTGACCTCATTGACTGCCTCAAACAATTTTTTTTCACAGGCATCTTCAAAAAGGCTTTCATTTACAGAAATATCCTCTACTGTTCCTGCCTTTTTAATTATATTTTCAACTCTTTTAAAAGTAGTGGCAAGGGGTTCAAAATCAGGCTCTTTTCTTAAAGAATCCAATGCTTTGACTCTTAAAACAACGTCGGGAAGATTATCAAAGGAGGCAAACAGAGCTGAGTTAACAGCCTCTTTTGAAAATTGCTTGTCAATCAGTATATTAACCATTCTGTTCTGAAAAAACTCTCTGATTTTCAGGGAAATCTTTTTTAATATGTTTTTATCATCAATAAAGGATTTAAGCCCCTGATCAATCATGGAATTCAGAGAAAAGGTCAAGTTCTCTTCCAGCATAATCTGGATGATGCCAATTCCCTGTCTTCGTAAAGCATAGGGATCTGCTCCACCTGTCGGAATCAAGCCTACGGAAAAACAGCCGCAAATGGTATCTAATTTATCTGCAATGGCAAGAACAGTGGCAGTTGGAGTCTCCGGCAGTTTTCCCCCGGAGTAAACAGGTCTGTAATGCTGTTCAACAGCATAAGCAATATCATGTTTCTCTCCAGCATTAAGTGCATATGCTCTGCCGATCACTCCCTGAAGTTTTGTGAATTCAATAACCACCTGGCTGACAAGGTCTGCCTTGCAAATTTGAGAAGCTCTTGCAACATCTAATCCTAAGATTTCTTTATCATCAAAAGAGGACTCTTCTACAAGATATTGGCAAAGTTTTCCAATTCTCAGGGTTTTTTTATAAACACTTCCAAGTTTTTCCTGAAAAGTGACATTTTTAAGTCTATCACGAAATTCATCCAAAGAAGATTTGCAATCCTGCTCATAGAAGAATTTAGCATCTGACAAACGGGCTCTGAGAACTTTCTCATGACCATGGGCAACAAGTGCCATATCCCTGACATTTGTATTGTTAACAGCTATGAACAATGGTTTTAAATTCCCTTTTTCATCTGTAAGGGCAAAACATTTCTGATGTTCTCTCATGGCTGTAATCAAAACTTCATCAGGCACTTCAAGGAATTTTTCATCAAACCTGCCAACAATTGGAAATGGATATTCGACAAGATTAGTTACTATATTCATTAAATCATCATCTTTGAGAATCTGTGAATTATACTCCTTTGCACATCTTTCAACAGCTTTTGTTAAAACTTTTTTTCTTTTATCAATATCTGGAATAACACCGGCTGATTCGACAACTTTGGTATAATTATCTGCACAATCAACTTCATGTTCTCCCGGATTCATGAATTGATGGCCAAAAATTTTTGAGCCTGACTTAATATTCCCAACTTTAAAATTAATTGTTTTATCTGCGTAAAGTCCAACAAGAGAAATTATGGGACGGGCAAAACTTATGGAAAGACTTCCCCATCTCATTCTTTTGGGAAAGGGAATAGATAAAATCTGTTTTTCAAGTATATTTTCAAGAATGGATATGGTGGATTCACACTTTTCTTCAATAACAGCAGTCAGGTATCTGCCTTTTTTTGTCTCTTCAACCCAGATTTGATCAACATCAATGCCGGCTTTTGCTGCAAATTTTTCTGCTGCAATAGTAGGATTCTTATTTTCATCATATCCGATTTTTTCAGGCGGTCCTGTAATGGTTGCTGTTTTCGGGTTTTGCTGTTCTGCAAGATCTTCCACCATTAATGCAAGTCGTCTTGGTGTTCCAAAAACTTGGGCCCTGCCATGGTTAATTCGATATTTATCAAAAGCTGCAATAATATTTTTCTTAAAAGTATTGAGAGCAGGGATAATATATCCTGCCGGTATCTCTTCTGTTCCAATTTCAATTAAAAGTTTATTCATCTAATTTGCCTCCACCGTTTTCCAACTTATTGTGTTTCAAAAGAGGATGCCCCATCTCTTCTCTTTGAATGATATATGCCCTGGAACAAGCCCTTGCAATGTCCCTGATACGTTTAATATATCCTGTTCGCTCAGTGACACTGATAGCGCCTCTTGCATCAAGAAGGTTAAATGTGTGGGAACATTTCAAGCAATATTCATATGCAGGGATAACAAGCCCTTTTTTTACAATCTTGTGGGCTTCAATTTCATATTTTTTAAACAGATCAAAGAGCATGTCCACATCTGCAACCTCAAAATTATAGGTCGACTGCTCTACTTCCTGTTGATGATAGACATCTTTATATGTAATTTCATCATTCCATTGAAGATCAAAGACATTATCAACACCCTGCAGATACATACAAATTCTCTCAAGACCATATGTCAATTCAACAGGAACCGGATTTACTTCCACACTGCCTGTTACCTGAAAATATGTAAATTGTGTGACTTCCATGCCATCCAGCCACACCTCCCACCCAAGCCCTGAAGCTCCAAGGGTTGGAGATTCCCAGTCATCCTCCACAAAACGTATATCATGTTCCATGGAATCAACACCAAGAACTTTCATGGAATCGAGAAATAACTGCTGAACATCGGGGGGAGACGGCTTTAAAAGCACCTGGTATTGATAATAGTGCTGGAGTCTGTTGGGGTTTTCACCATAACGCCCGTCTGTGGGTCGCCTTGAGGGTTGCACATAGGCAACTTTCCAGGGTTCCGGTCCAAGAGCTTTTAACAGTGTTGCAGGATGAAAAGTTCCTGCACCCACTTCCATGTCATAGGATTGTATAAGAACACAACCTTTTTTTGCCCAAAAATTGTTCAGGTTTAAAATCACATCTTGAAAATTCATTTTACTCCACTCTTTTTAAATTAATAATTAATAATAACCTAACCTGGACAAGCCAGAACCAAACAGGTTTCTTAATTCTCTTGCCAAAAAAACACGAAATTGAGAATTAAGAACCTAAAGGTCAGAACCTGAAAAATTAATGAATAACATAGTTATTACCATTCTCAATTATTCAGTTTCTGACCTTTAGGTTATTATCAATGATTTGTATTCCTCTATTATCAATTCCAGCATTAAGAATTTCTGCATCTTTAACAGGTTCAAGATTTTTTTTCCATAAAACTTTTAATTTGTTGATATCAGCTCTTTCACCAATTGCCCAAAGGCAGCCACCGCCGCCAGCTCCGGTAAATCTTGCACCACAATTAAACTCCATGGCATTTTTAAATAATTTTTTTCCCGTATTATCAAGCACATCAGGTGTCATTTCAAGTCTTAATTTTGTCTCCTGGTTCATTAGGCGGGCAGCCTTTGAAAAATTTTTACCTTTTACAGCTTTTGAGAATTGAGTAGTTAAACCAGCAATTTGTTCAAAAACCATCCTTGTTTCACCATTTATAAAAGATTGAACCCATTGGGAGTTAATATCTTTGGAAACATGGGGTATACCGCAATAAGCAACAATAATATTTGAGTTGAATGCTTCAATATCAACATCCCGGTCAAAAACGGGAACCTGTTGGAACTCAGGAGATGTCTTACCCATTTTCCAGATCCATTGATTTACACCGCCAAAAGCTGCTGCAAGCTGATCCTGCATACCACACGGAACCCCTGCCACACTTGATTCAATATAGTGTGCAAGCCATGCAACCTGTTCAGGAATTATTGGTTTATCAAATATTTCAAAAAATGCAGAAATAATGGCAACAGCAGCTGCAGAAGAACCTCCGAGAGCACTTCTTGGGGGAGAAGAAGACTCAATATATATATGAACTCCATGCACATTAAAATAATTTGCACATGCAAACATCAATCCCATTGGATGATTAAAGGATACTTCATTCTCTTTGAAAACTGCACTTTTAAATCCTTTTGAAGAGACTTTGATATATCTCTTTTTAAAAGATGACAGGCATACCTTTGTTCTTAAATTAAGAGCAATGTTAAAAGTTGAAGGAGTTAGATTTTGTAAAGTCAGATAAAATGTACTTATATCCAATGTTCCGCCGAGATCTACCCTGCAGGGAACAGATGTCTGAACTGTTCTTTGTTCAAGTATGTTATTAATATTCACTTTGTTTGTCTTATGCTCTTAAGAAACTGCAAACTTTTAAAATCCCTTCCGATATGAAAGGGAATAAAGGCTTCCAATAAAACTGCCCCCTCTTTTATGGCATAGGAGGAAAATTTTATTCTATCTGCTTTTTTGATATCAGTGTTATTTATCCAGAAAAGTTGTTTTAACGTTCCTTTGGATACTGTCATGCTGTGCTTTGATTTTTTGTTAAAGCAATTTTTGCAGATAATCTCTCCCTCTTTAAAATCAAATGTTATGTTTTTTTGTTGAAAATCATCAATAACTGTCTGACATTTATTACAATTTTCAAGATTGGGAGAAAATCCTGCAATACTCATGAATTTTATTTGAAACAAAAGATTTAATACCTCTTTGGATATGGTATCACTGTTTAATGCTTTAATGGCAAAAAGTAATAAATCATAAATATCAGACTGGGGTTTGTTCTCTTCAAGATAAAAATAGAGCATTTCAATCCAGAAGCTTGCATAGGCAGTTTTAAATACATCATACCGGATATTTGCAAACCCCTCTTCAAGGTCAGATTTCGTAAGTATGGTCAAGCCATCCTTTTTTTTTTTTGGAAAACTGCACTGGATATGATTCAGACAAAAGAGATCAAAATGTCCTGAAAAGCGTTTGATACTCTTTTTTGCATTTTTTGCAATAACTGATATTTTGCCATTGGATTCTGTCAGAAAACTGATGATAAAATCATGATCACCAAACTCGATTTTTTTTAACAGTATTGCATTGGTACTAAAATCTGGTATTGACAAAACAGGCAGCCGTTCCATTAAAGCATAATTTCTATATGAGCATTCTGTTTTAATGACTCAAGCCAGGTCTTAAATTTTTTTTCTGCTTGTTGGCTGTATAATACCTTATGAATTTCTTCACGGGCCTGGTCATAGGTCTTTTCACCATCCAAAACAATATCTTCAATATAAAAAATCTGAAATCCCTGGGGAGTTGTAATTACATCACTGAATTGACCCTTTTTTAATTTTGCTATTTCAGTTTTGATATTGTCAGGGAAATTTTTTATATCAAACAGTCCTAGATCACCACCATCTTTTGCATTAGGTGCAATGGAATATTGTTTTGCAAGCCCTTTAAAATCCTTTTTGTCATCTAATTGACTGCTTATTTCTTGAATCTTATCCTTTTTGTTCATTAATATATTTCTTAAATAATATTTTTTATTGCCTGAATAGTCTTCTTTATGATTTTCATAATATAGCTTTATATCAGAATCCAGCACAACTACTTTTGATTGTACCACATTACTGATCAGCTTGGTTCGCAATATCTGTTTTTTTATATTTTTACGATATTCTGTTAAAGTAAGCCCCTCATTATTCAGGGCTCTTTCAAGCTCTTCAATGCTCATGGATTTTGATGCCATCATATTTTCTACAGCTTTGTCTATTGCATTATCAGATACACTGATACGATACTTTTTTGCCTCCTGGTTGGTTAAAGAGGTATCAATCAAAGCATTTAAAACTTTTAAATTGATCTCTTGAATCATTTTCTGTTTTTGATCATCAGAGTAAGCTGCTGCCTCAATTTTACCTCTATAGGTTGATGTTCCTTTGTTTAATTCAACCAGAGTGATAATCTCACTGTCTACAATTGCGACTATTCTGTCTATTACTTCGGCTGATACAGAACAGCTAAAAATCCAATAGATCGTCATTAAAAAAAGAATACTCCAATTAATTCTCTTTTTCATTTTTATATTCCTTGTTTTTTTTAATATCTATTAAAAAACTTTTTAATTTATCCTCATTTATTTCTACTGGATAGGTATTGTAAAGGTTTTGTATCCAGCCGCTATATTTTTCTTGAGTTTTTTGTATGCGAAGCCTTGTTACCAATTCTCTCTCATCTTCAATTTTATTTAAAACAGTGGCATTGCCTTTTGAATTCTGATTGGTTTCAAAATTATTGTTATAAAATTCTACAATATCGTTTGGTGTGATTTCAATTTTCTCTTTTAATTCCTGATCAATAAGTTTTTCAATGATCATGTTTCTTTTAAACCGTTTTTTCCAGAGAGGATATGATATGGCCTCTTCCAACAAGATTTGATCAAAGCTATCTTCTGGATACTCTTTTTTGAATTCTTTTTCAGCGGCTGCTGCTTCCTGGTCAGTAATATTAATTTTTTTATCAGAAGCAGCACTGAGTAAAACAATCTCATCGGAGATTATTTTAACAAGATGGATTACCATGTCATTATATTCTACTGGATTTTTCTTTATATCATATGGATATGCAGCTCTTTTTCGATCAAGCTCTTCTGAAAAATTTAAACTTGAAACAGTTATTAACGAAGTTCTAATTAAAAATTGAGTAACAGTTTTTTCTTTAGATTCACCACATCCGGTCAACCCTATAACACAGCATATCAAGCTACAGATAAAACTTTTTTTAAAAAAATATTTCACTTACTATTCCAACAATAATATAAACAATAATTCTTTTAACAAAATTAATAATTTTATCATTACAATGCATTTTGTGCAAGAAAATTCGAGATCAAAAGAAGAAATGGCAGGCAGTTAAATGATTTGGATCTTTCAGGTTTTTAAAAAGTTCAGGCTCTTTTGTCATGCAGATATTTTCAACATATTGACATCGTGTATTAAACCTGCATGCTGACGGAGGATTCTCCACTGAAGGGACTTCACCTTTTAAGATAATTCGCTCCCGTGTCGATTCTGGATCTGGTCTGGGAATAGAAGATAAAAGTGCTTTGGTATATGGGTGTTTCCCCCTATTATAGATCGTGTCTGCCCCGGCAATTTCAATAATTTTCCCCATATACATAACAGCTATATTATCTGAAATATGTTTAACCACAGATAGATCATGGGAGATAAAAATATAAGTTAACCCCAAATTGTTTTGAAGTTCCAATAAAAGATTCAAAATTTTCGATTGGACAGAGACATCAAGGGCTGAAACTGGTTCATCACATATAATAATTTCAGGCTCCAGACTTATAGCCCTTGCTATGCCGATTCTCTGTCGTTGACCACCTGAAAATTCATGGGGGAATTTCGAGAGATCATTTTGTGTAAGCCCTACCCTTTCAATTAATTTATAAACCTGGGAATTTAAACTCCTACTTTTTTTACCATGGATAATATATTTTTCTTCAAGAATCTCTTTAACAGTATGTCTGGGATTTAAAGAGTCAAATGGATCTTGAAATATCATTTGCAGATTCAGTGCAAGTTTTTTTTTTAGTTTTGAATTAAATTTTGAGATTTGTCGATTTTTGATAATAACTTGACCGTCAGATGGATTATAAATCCCCATAATACATCTTCCCAGGGTTGTTTTTCCGCATCCGGATTCTCCAACAACACCAAGTGTTTCTCCCTGGTTCAGTGTAAAAGAGACACCATCAAGTGCATACACCCAGCCTGTACGTCTTAAAAATATTCCCCCTGTTACGGGAAAATATTTTTTTAGATTTTTTACTTCAAGAATTACCATATCGTCCAGATACAAAAAAAGGGTTTTCTTTTAATACTGCCCTACTCCAAGAAAACCCTTAAAAAGTTCTATTCAACAGTTACATTAACTGCTGCTGGTCCCTTTTGTCCATCTTCCACATCAAAAGTGACTTTATCACCTTCGTTAAGTGATTTAAAACCAGATGAATTAATACCTGAATGATGAACAAATACATCAGGTCCATCTTCCTGCTCAATAAATCCGTAACCTTTTGAATCATTGAACCATTTTACAATCCCGTTTGCCATTGTGACAATCTCCTTGACTTAAAATAAATAATAATAGTTTCAAACTTCTGGGTCTTGCCACTCTCACAAACTGGGTTTTCCCTTTAGAACGAAACTGCTAAGCCTTTCTCTTATAAGGCTTTGTATAGGTCTTATTGACTTTAAATTAAAAAATCAAGGATTATTTTAAATAAAATTAATTTTTTTAAAATAATCATTCTAAGCTAAATGACAGGCTACAGTGTGATTTTTTCCAATATTTTTAATTTGAGGGGTCGTTTTTTTACAAACAGTTTCAGTCAAAGAACATCGATCGGCAAACCTGCAGCCATGGGGCATGTTCATTAGTGATGGAACCTGGCCTGTAATTGTAGGCAGAATAGTTTTAGAATGTTTTGCAAGCTGTGGAATTGAAGTTAATAACCCTTTGGTGTAAGGATGCCTGGGATGTTTAAATAAATTTTTAACCCCGGCTTTTTCAGCAACTCTTCCTGCATACATAACAACAACATCATCACAGTTTTCCGCAATAACTCCGAGATCATGGGTGATTAAAATTACAGACATATTTAATTTTTTCTGTAAAGAATTTATCAAATCAAGAATCTGGGCCTGAATAGTTACATCCAAAGCTGTAGTCGGTTCATCTGCGATAAGAATATCAGGTTCGCATGCAAGGGACATTGCAATCATTATCCTCTGCCTCATACCTCCTGAAAGCTGGTGTGGATATTTTTTAATAATTTTCTCTGGATCAGGAATACCCACTTTCTCAACCATTTTTATGGAAGAGTCTCTCATCTCTTTGGAAGACAATTGGGGGAAATGAAGTTTATATATCTCTTTCATCTGTTTTCCAATGACATGGACAGGGTTCAGCGCTGTCATGGGTTCCTGGAAAATCATGGAAATTTTTTTACCCCGGATATGATGCATATCAGTTACCGGCAGATCAAAAATATTTTGATTATCAAATAGAGCTTTGCCCTGAACTATTTTTGAAACAGGTTTTGGCAAAAGTCTCATGATGGAGAGAGCTGTTACACTTTTTCCACACCCAGATTCACCTGCAATGCCAAGAATTTTGCCTCTCTTGAGTTTAAAGCTTACTTCATCAACAGCCCGTACCACTCCAAGTTCTGTATTAAACTCAACTGTAAGATCTTTTACATCTAAAATAGTATTATCGGTTATGACAACTTTATCCGGCATAACAACCTACTTTGTCTTGAAAGTTTCGTCTTTAATGACGACAGGTTTGAATTTTATATTCTGTTTCTTAGCATTGAGAGTCTCTTCCTTTTTTTTTTCATCAATCCAGAACAGCCCTCCTGTTGTAGAGGAGAATGGGTCAAACAGGCTGTCAGAACGTCTGGTTCCATGGAAATCAGGCAGTTGGAGCCATCTCCAATACCCAAGTCTGACATAGGGGACCATAAAAGTAGGGACAAAAGCTCCTGTATCATGTATAACAGTCTGTATTTTATTGGATAATTCTATTCTCTCTTCTTCCTCCAGACTTGCCCTGTATTTGTCTATCAACGCATCTAAATCAGACCTGTCAGTATTGGTGATATTATTGGTCTGGGGTTTGTGAGCATTATCAGAATGCCATCCCTGCCAATAGGAAGGTCTCATGTTGGTACTCCATCCCATCCATGCCACATCATGTTTTTTTTCTAAAAATTTTTTAAACATGGCCGTGGAATCCAAACGTTCAAGGACAAGCTCAATCCCTGCTTTTAATGATTCTTCTTTGAGTACCACAAGCCTTGGAGTATGCTCTTCATAACTATATGTTACCTTGACAGAAAATTTTATATCATCCTTCTGCCAGATCCCATCATTACCTCTTAACCATCCTGCATCTCTCATGAGTGTATTTACTTTTTTTATATCATATTGTCTTGGTTTTATTTTATTATTGGTGTATTCCCCATATCCAAAAAAAGCCTGGGGCAGCCTGAAATAATCTTTTCTCAATACACTGTTTATAACTTTTTCTATATTCATGGCATGGGCAAAGGCATAACAAAGCCTTTTGTCCTTAAAAAAAGGTTTGTCCTGATTCAACCACATTCCCTGGGCTGATCTCTCCTGATCATTAAAAAACCATATTTTATTAATATATCCATCTTTAAACAGAGGAATATTTGATTTTTTATGCCAGTATTTTGGCATTGTTAAACCAAAAGCATCGAGCCTCCCTTTTTTAAAGTATTCCCATTGAAGGTTGAAATCCCTTATTACATCAAACACTACATAATCAACATTAAATCTGTTTTTCAGATACCTCTTATTTTGAGCCCACCAGTTTTTCTTTCTTTTAAATTTGATGAATTTACCTTTTTTAAAATCGGTTAATTGGTATGCTCCTGTATTGGGAATAATTTCCCAATTATATTTTTGAACGAAAGTTTCATCAAGGGTTTCAAAATAGTGTCCTGGTATGGGTGAGATCCCTAGTTTCAGGTGAAGATCTGGAACAGCCTTAGTACTTTTTAATCCTATGGTATGTTCATCATAAACAATAACCTTATCTATCTCTTTTGTATAATAATCATTATACCAGGGAGCAATAATATGTTCCGAACGCATAAATTCAAGGGTGTAGACATAGTCCCAGGCTGTAACAGGTTCTCCGTCTGACCATACAGCACCCTTGTCCAATTTAAAGTACATGGTTTTTTTATCATTACCAAAAGCCCAGTGGGTGGCAAGTTCAGGAATAATCTTATCAGTGTTTGGATGAATATTAATCAAAGAGAGTTGATTGTCCAGAATTGCATTTCTAAAGGAGCCGTTTGAATCAGGCCCCACAACCCTGAATGTCATGGGGAAACTTGTAATAGCAGAGTGAAGGATACCTCCTTTGAGTGCCTTTTCAGAGGAAAAAACCGGGTCAAAAACATTTGTCAGCCAATTAATATTCCCAGGAAGATCAGTATACTCTCGATTTTTATGGGGTGTAACACTATTTTTAATCTCCTTGTCCTGACTCAACTTTTCAGAATCGTTCTGACAACCGGTTAGACAAAAAAATATCAACATTAACATACTAAAACAAACCCATCTGAATTTCATGTTTTCTCCACTATTTAGCGCCATCTCATAACTTTGAGTTATCTCTTAAATTTATATCTGTTTATCAGAAGAAACTATGAATAAGCAACTCTTCTTTTATAATTTAAGACCTTAATATTTACAATAGTGTCCAACTGGTTATGGAAAATGGCTTAGGCAGATATCGAATTTAAGGCAGCTTGGTCTTGACCATCAAAATAATATCATATAGCATTGTTTCAAATCACGATAATAGATAATAAGACAGGTTAATATGGACATTGCTTCTTTTACAGGTATAATTTCCGGTTTAGCGTTAATCATAAGTGCTATATATCTGGGCGGAGACCTTCATAATTTTATCAATGTGCAGGGCTTAATGATTGTTTTCGGCGGCACCATTGCCACCACTTTGATTACATTCCAGTTCAGAGATGTTATAGCTGCCTTTAAAGCTGCATATTTTGTTTTTTCCAAAGATAAGGAGGATCCAAACGATGCTGTGGCAACCATGATTAAACTGAGCTATATCAGCAGACGTCAAGGGCTTCTTGAGTTAAGTAATGTTAAGACAGATTCTCTTTTTTTAAAAAAAGCCTGCGGTCTTCTTGCTGACGGCTCTTCTGAAGAAGTCATAAGAGCAGCATTGACAACGGAAATTCAATCTCTTCAAATGCGTCATTTCATTGTCCAGGATGTCTTCAGGAAAATGGGCATCTATGCTCCTTCCTTTGGAATGCTGGGGACATTGATAGGTCTTGTACAAATGCTCAGCCGTCTTCAGGATCCTTCCAATATTGGTCCTGCAATGGCTGTTGCCCTCTTGACCACATTTTATGGTTCCTTGCTGTCAACCCTCTTTTTTCTTCCCATTGCAGGAAAGCTTCGTTCAAGAACTGTTATTGAAATTATAAATCTCGAGATTAAAAGAGAGGGTGTGATATCAATTATTAAAAATAATAACCCTGTTATCATATATGAAAAGCTTTCAAGTTTTATATCCTCAAGACTGCGCAAACCCCTTGAGAAAATGAACTTTAAAAAGATAAAATGAGAGACAACACATATAACAGCACCTTTATCACATATGATGACGAGGCTACATGGCTTGTAACCTATGCAGATCTCATGACTATTCTGCTGGTGTTTTTTGTTCTTTTATATACCCTTGCATTTTTTGAAAAAGAGAATTACAGACGTGCTGTAGAAACCATTAAGGTTGAGATGGAAGCGAATGAAAATCTTATTGGTCTGATGGAATTGATGGAAATACCTGAAACCATGGATACTCAAATCACCATTGAAGATATCACTGGTCTTTATTCCCGGGATAAATCTCTGTTTAAAAAGATTACAAAATTTGCCAGGGCAAGCAGTCAGAAACAAAATATTTCAACAAGAATACTTGATGGCAAAGTTATAGTCAGTGTTAAGGGTAAAGCACTGTTCAATTCTGGCTCAACATCTTTGAACAGTCCTGCTGTATCAATATTTGATGAGATTATTCAAATTCTTGATGATTATCCTGAATATAATATTAATATAAAAGGTCATACTGATAATATTCCCATATCAACAGATATTTTTCCATCCAACTGGGAACTCTCTGCAGTTCGTGCCACTACGGTCTTAAAATATCTTGTATCAAAAGGTGTTAACCCCAAACGTCTTACTGCCACAGGTTTCGGTGAGATCATGCCTCTTGTACCAAACAATTCCGAAAGCAACAGGGCCAAAAACAGGCGGGTGGAATTCGTTCTGGAAAAAAAGCAATGATCCTGCACATTGATATGGATGCTTTCTTTGCTGCTATTGAACAGAGAGACAATCCAGATCTAAAGAACAAACCTGTCATTATTTCCGGCAATTCAAAAAGAAGTGTTGTTGCAACTGCAAGTTATGAAGCAAGAAAATTTGGTATAGGTTCTGCCATGCCGGTTTTTAAAGCAAAACAATTGTGTGATCATCTTGAAATTGTTCCTGGTAACAAAAAAAAATATAAGGCAGAATCAAAGAAAATCATGCAGATTATTTCTCATTATTCGCCTCTGATGGAACAGGTGTCCATTGATGAAGCCTATCTTGATACTACAGGATGTGAAAGATTGTTTGGATCTTTTAAAGATATTGCCCTTTCAATAAAAAAAGAGATATATAATCAACTGGCTTTAACATGCTCCATTGGTATTGCACCCATAAAATTTTTATCAAAAATTGCCTCGGACATGAACAAACCGGATGGTTTAACTACTATTGAGCAATCCAGGGTAAAGGATTTTATTTTTTTCCTGCCCATACAAAAAGTTCCCGGTATTGGAAAAAATTCAATGAAGAGTATGCAACTGCTGCAGATCAAAACTCTTGGTGACATAAAAAAATATGGTCTGCCTGTTTTAACTCAAAAATTCGGTAAAATGGGAAAAAGATTATTGGAGTTGTCCAATGGCATAGATAAGTCAAGGGTTGAAACCAATTATATAAGAAAATCGATTTCAAGTGAAATAACACTTTTTAAAGACATTACTGACTTTCAAACCATTAGAAAAATCATATTGGAAAGATCACAAATTGTCGGCAAAACTTTAAGGGAAAAAGAGTTTTTGTGTAAAAATGTATTTATCAAATTAAAATTTTCTGATTTTTCACAAATCACAAGGAGCAGAAAACTTAACTCATTAATCTGCTCTTCATCTGCTATATTTAATGAAGCACTCTTTTTATATAAAAAAGTTAAAGTAAAAAAGAAAATAAGACTTATTGGAGTTGGTGTCACAGCCCTTAAAGATAAAAATACCCCTGTCCAGATGCTTTTGATACAAGATCCTGACAATCACAATAAACAGTGGGAATCAGTTGATTTTGCAGTGGATTCAATATCAGAAAAATTTGGTATGGATATTATTAATAAAGCCTCTTTGACTAAAGATAACCAAGGGAGAAAAAAATATGACAGCTAATATACAAATCAAACTTGTTATTACCGGCAGAGTCCAGGGAGTCTTTTTCAGGGCTGAGACAAAAAAAACAGCAGACAGACTTGGCATAAACGGATATGTTAAAAACCTCTCTGATGGATCTGTTGAAGCGGTTATAAAAGGAGATCAAGTAAGTATTTCCCAAATGATAGAGTGGTGCCGCAAAGGGCCGGCAATCTCAAAAGTCCAATCTGTAAAGACGGAAGAGATCAGCAGTGTTTCAAATTTCAACACATTCGAAGTTATCTACTAAAAAGGAGACAAATATGCCTATTCCCGGGAATCTTGTAACAACTGCCATGGCAGTGATGCCCCATACAGATGTTGCTCAGGCCCTTGAAGCTGCATTAAGTCTTGATGTACCTTACTGGCCCCAGCTTCCTAATTTCAGTTATTATGAAGACATGTATGTCCAGGCAGGGGAACATTTTCCCGGTATTGTTCCAACCGGTATGGAATCATTTGAAAAAGAGAATTTTGATCTTTCCTATATTTTAAGGGAACAATATAAGTTGATTTAATCTTTTTCTATTTTTTCTTTAAAGCTACCTTTAAAGCAGCTGTATGAATCTCGGCTGCAACATGAACCGGGCTTTTCCCCCACAAAGGATCCCAGGAGGCTGGGTCGGCTGTACAAAAAAACTGGACTTCAAGACCAAATCTTGTCAATACCTCTTTAATTGGCATATTTTTTATTTTTTTTGCGGCATTCCATGTAGCACCGCATGGTGCACCTCTTAATACTTTGATTTCAGTGACTATATCCTTATCAATACTAATTTGAATATCAGGTGCACCAAAAATTCTATCATAATCCCCAAGGCAGCCCTGCCTTGAAAGAGTACATCATGTTGGTGAACAGATAGCCTGTCCTGTTGTTATTTTTTTCCCTGAAGCAATAACAGGAATATTTAATTTTTCACACAAAGAGCTTAAATCATCGGAAAGGTCCTGATGTTTCAAAAAATCAAGAACAATGTCTGCATCAATTATTTTGGGTAAATAATCTGATGTGTCATCAAGTACAGGGGGCAAAGGTTCATCAATATCAAAAGTTTTGATTAAAAATTGTTTTTCTCCGAATTTATTGATACCTTCTATTTTACTTTTTCCAGACCCATTTTGCTGGAAAACCATGATTTTCTGCATATATTAGAATCCTAAATCTTCGTTAACAAGAATAATATTTATCCTCTCCTTAATAAAACTTTTTTCTGTAATTGTCCAATAGTTGCAGATTCTGTCAGGACTGCTGCAGTCTTGACAGGTTCCGGTCTTGACACAGGGAGTCTTCTTATCAAGATTCATGGTATTTACAACAGCAGCATAATTTTTAATTCTCAGCATGGCCTCTTCAAGATCTTCACATATTTTATTTCTGCCAATTATCAACAGTACATTTTTAGGTCCCCACATAATCGCAGCAACTCTGTTTCCCACCATATCAAGGTTGACGAGTTGGCCGTCCTGGGTTACTGCATTGGTGCCTGTAACAAAAAGATCAACCATTAAAGACTGTCTTCTAAGCTCCAGCATCTGTTCAGGTGTTAGTTTTTGATTAAATGTATTTAAAACTTCAAGGTCTGGATTATCTTTGAGTTCATGGAAAAGACCCGTTGCAACAAAAGACATGGAGCCACCCCAGGAAACAGTTTTAATATCAAGTTTGGAAATTATATCCTTTAACGCAATATCTTTGGCCGTTTTTGCATCCGGGGCAATAAAAACATTAAACCTGTTTTTTTCAAGGTTTTCTTTTACTGCTTCAAGTTTAAGCTTCCAATAATTATCAATGGGGTTTTTCATATTTTATCTCCTCACAAATTATTAGTAATATTTTAAAAACTATTTATATAATTTTACAAACCCTTGTGGCAAGTCTTTTATTTACAAGCAGAGAAGTATGAGTGAGGTCAGGGAAGTCAAGCAAAAATAATTATAAAACTTTTTGCAATGCCCCTTCAGCGGACGTAAGGGGATCAACCTGATACAGATTAAACAAAAAAAAGGCTGACCCACTTTTACATGGATCAGCCTTTTTGGATTAAATGTTTTGCTATTTAATTTAGCACCATTGCTAAATCAAATACTTTGAGCTTAATGATCAACTGCTTTGCCAGAGCCTTTTGGAACACGGATATCTTCAATCAGATCCTGAATTCTTTGAGGAACTGGGGCAGTCATACCCGAAACTATATATGCAACTATAAAGTTGATACATGCGCCGACAAAACCAAATGCCTGTGGTTTAATTCCAAACAGGTGGTTGGCTTCAATATCTGCAAGCATTCTTGTTTCAGGAAAGAAAAACCAGCCTTTATATATAAAGATATAAAGAAGGGTTGATCCAAGACCAGCCAGCATGCCTGCTACAGCACCTCTATTGTTAATTTTCTTGGAAAAGATACCCATCATGATTGCAGGGAATATGGAAGCTGCTGCAAGACCAAATGCAAGTGCAACAACCTGGGCTGCAAATCCCGGAGGATTCATCCCGAGATAACCTGCTATAATGATGGCTCCGGCTATGGCAATACGGGAGTACATCAACTCCTGCTTATCATTAATATTCGGCATTAACCAGCCCTTTAAAACATCATGGGAAACTGCAGTTGCAATTGCAAGCAGAAGACCTGCAGCAGTTGAGAGAGCAGCTGCAATACCACCTGCTGTAACAAGTGCTATAACCCAGTTGGGAAGCCCTGCAATTTCAGGATTGGCAAGAACCATTATATCCCTGTCAACCTTGATCATTTCATTACCTTTCCAGCCAAAGGATGCGGCTTTGTCTCCCATTCCTTTTTCATCATAGTACTGGATTCTGCCGTCACCATTTTTGTCTTCAAATATTAATAGCTTGGTCTCTTCCCAGCTTTTAAACCATTCTGGCCTGTCAGCATACTTGAGGTTTCCTGTGGGTGAGCCAACTTCGCCTATTTGAATTGTATCCATCAAATTCATACGAGCCATGGCGCCGACTGCAGGAGCAGTTGTATAAAGAAGTGCAATAAAAACAAGTGCCCAGCCTGCAGATGCACGGGCATCCTTAACCTTTGGCACTGTAAAGAAACGCATGATAACATGGGGAAGTCCAGCAGTACCGATCATCAGCGACATTGTCAAAAAGAGCATATTTGTCGTCGACATCTTCTGGGCCGTGTATTCCGCAAACCCGAGATCCACCAGAATAGTATCAAGTTTGGCAAGAAGATGTACTCCGCTGCCATCTGCCATTGTACTTCCAAGACCAAACTGTGGAATAGGCATGCCGGTTAACTGCAGAGCAATAAATACTGCAGGAACAGTATAGGCAAAAATAAGAACACAATATTGGGCAATCTGTGTATTGGTAACACCCTTCATACCGCCGAAGACCGCATAGATAAAAACAATTATCATACCAATGACAATCCCCGTTTTAAAGTCGACGTGAAGAGAGCGGGAAAATACAACCCCGATTCCTTTCATCTGGCCGATAACATAAGTTATGGATGCAGTAACAAGACAAAGCACTGCAACCATTCTTGCAGTTAAAGAGTAGTATCTCTCACCAATAAATTCTGAAACTGTAAATTTTCCAAATTTTCTTAGATAAGGTGCGAGCAGCATGGCAAGAAGGCAGTAACCGCCTGTCCAGCCCATTAAATAGACAGATGCATCATAACCGAGAAATGCGATAAGACCTGCCATGGAGATAAAAGAAGCTGCTGACATCCAGTCAGCACCGGTAGCCATACCATTTAAAACAGGATGGACACCTTTGCTGGCCACATAAAAGTCACTGGTATCTTTTGCCGTTGATTTTATGGCAATGTAAATATAAAGAGCAAAAGTTGCTCCAACTACTAAGTACGTCATAACTGTTAAACTCATTGCAACCCTCCTTTATTAATCTTCTTCAACGTCAAATTCTTTATCCAGATTCCCAATCAGCTTGGAATATACAAAAATCAATGCCACAAAGACATACATCGATCCCTGCTGGGCAAACCAGAATCCTAATTTATACCCTCCGATACTGATAGCATTGAGAGGATGAACAAGGATAATCCCAAAACCAAAAGAAACCACAAACCAAATAACCATACAGATGGTTATGAGTTTAACGTTTCTTCGCCAATACTCTTTTCTTGAGTTGTCACTCATCGATCTTACCTCCTTAAATAAAATTAGTTAATAAACACCATTCATTTAATTACACCAACTTATGTTACGGTTTCTATTGCATTATGTTTTTGCCTTGTCAAGGCTGATTGCAATCTTTTTTATTTTTTTTTCCTTAATAAAAAAATCTAATTTTTTTGTTGACTTAAACTTTAGTTCTTATTAAGGCATATTTGTAGTATAAATATTATTCAGCAAATAACTTAAATTTTTTGTAAATACGGCAGTTTTTTAAAAAGCCGTATTTAACAGGAAAGGAGGTAATAATAACCTCTACAGTAAAAATATTGACCTTTTAACATTTAAATCCAAAAGGAGAAAATCAATGAGCCAAAAAGAAGTAATGGAAACCACAGAAGCCCAAATTGCAGTCCATTGGAAAGAAGAAGATTATTACTATCCCTCTTCAAAATTTGTTGGTCAGGCCAATCTTACAGATCCAGCGGTCTTTGATCGATTCAGTCTGGATAACTTTCCGGATTATTACACTGAGTATGCTGAACTGCTTACATGGTACAAGTACTGGGATGAAGTTCTCGATACCAGTGACGCTCCATGTTACAAATGGTTTAAAGGCGGAAAGCTCAATGCCAGTTATAATTGTATTGACCGTCATTTGAAAGACAATAAAAACAAAACTGCCATCCATTTTGTTCCTGAACTTGAAGAAGAGAAGGTCGAACATATCACTTACCAGGAGCTTTACGTAAGGGTTAATGAATTTGCAGCATTGTTACGCGATACTGCAAAACTCAAAAGAGGGGACAGAGTCACCATCCATATGCCCATGTCAGCAGAGCTTCCCATTACCATGCTTGCCTGTGCAAGACTGGGCGTTATTCATTCTGTTGTTTTTGGAGGATTCTCACCCAGTGCAAGTGCAGACAGAATTGTTGATTCCCAGTCCAGGGTTTTAATCGTTACAGATGCTTATTACAGGGCAGGCAAACTTTTGAATCATAAATTTAATGCTGATGAGGCAGTTAAAATTGCAGCAGAACAGGGGCAAACAGTTGATACAGTTCTTGTATGGCAGAGATATTCGAGTAAATACTCTTCTGATACCCCAATGGTTGAAGGAAGAGATATTTGTGTAAATGAAAAATTAAAAGATTATTATGGCGCCAGGGTTGAACCTGAAGAGATGTTGAGTGAAGATCCTCTTTTTTTGATGTACACCAGCGGCACTACAGGTAAACCAAAAGGCTGTCAGCACAGCACAGGCGGTTATCTTGCATATACAGCTGCCATGTCCAAATATATTCAGGACATTCACCCTGAAGACGTTTACTGGTGTATGGCAGATATTGGATGGATCACAGGTCATTCCTTTATTGTTTACGGCCCTCTTGCTCTTTGTGCTTCCTCAGTAATCTATGAAGGAGTACCCACATATCCCGATGCAGGAAGATCCTGGAGAATTGCCCAGGAACTTGATGTCAACATTTTCCATACTGCACCTACTGCCATCAGGGCTTTAAGGAAACTCGGACCTGATGAACCTGCCAAATATAACTACCATTTTAAACACATGACAACCGTTGGTGAGCCCATCGAACCTGCTGTATGGAAATGGTATGAATCAGCAGTTGGCAAGGGAGAAGCCATTATTGTTGATACATACTGGCAGACAGAAACCGGTGGATTCCTCTGCAGTACCGTGCCAGGGATCAAACCCATGAAACCA
Source organism: Deltaproteobacteria bacterium (assembly GCA_027858995.1). Classification (GTDB taxonomy): domain Bacteria; phylum Desulfobacterota; class Desulfobacteria; order Desulfobacterales; family Desulfobacteraceae; genus Desulfobacula. Next base: position 25,620 of record JAQIBP010000052.1, read on the forward strand.
GGCAGTGCTGGTCCCGGAGTTCCCGGCATCCACCCGATTATCTATGATGATGAAGGCAAAAAAGTCGCCCAACCTGGTATTGCAGGTAATATCTGTATACAGAATCCCTGGCCCGGAATGTTTCAAACCATCTGGGGCGACAGGGACAGGTTTGTTGATACTTATTTTGCAATGTATAATACAAAACCTGACAGTAAAGACTGGAGAGACTGGCCATATCTGACCGGTGATGCTGCTACCATGTCTGAAGACGGCTACTACAGGATCCTTGGCAGGATTGATGATGTTATCAATGTATCCGGTCACAGACTTGGAACAAAAGAGATTGAATCTGCATCCATGGTAGTGGACGAGGTTGCAGAAGCAGCAGTTGTACCTGTTGCCCATGATATTAAAGGAAAAGAGCCTGATCTTTATATATCTCTTAAACCAGGCATTGAGGCAACTGATGAACTTGCACAAAAAATATCTGATGCCATTTGTGAACAGATAGGTAAAATTGCCAAACCAAGAAAAGTATGGCTGGTTCCGGATATGCCTAAAACAAGATCCGGTAAAATCATGAGAAGGGTTCTTGGGGCAATCTCCAATAAAGGTGATGTGGGTAATGTTATGACACTTGCAAATCCTGAGATTGTGGAAGAAATTAAAACTATGGTTGATAAATAATTTAGGTATGAGTGGTGAGATTTGAGATTTGAAAAGGAGCATTAATAGTTTATCCTTCATCTCTCACAACTCACTACTCATATCTCATAATTAACTTGTCTGGAGGATAATTAAATGTCCAATTTGTATGATAAAGCCTATGAGCAATCCATTAATGATCCTGATGGATTCTGGGGAGATATAGCAAAAGAGTGTCACTGGTATAAAAAATGGGATAAAGTTCTTGATGATTCCAATAAGCCTTTTTACAGATGGTTTACAGGCGCTGAGACAAACACATGTTATAATGCTGTTGATCTGCATGTTGACAATGGTATAGGAGATCAGGATGCCATAATCTATGACAGCCCTGTAACCGATACCATTAAAAAATACACCTATTCTGAACTTAAAGAGATCGTTTCAAAATTTGCCGGTGTCCTTAAATCAAAAGGAGTAGAAAAAGGTGACAGAGTTGTTATCTATATGCCCATGATCCCGGAAGCTGTGTTTGCCATGCTTTCCTGTGCAAGGTTAGGTGCTGTTCACTCTGTGGTTTTTGGCGGATTTGCCGCCAATGAGCTTGCCACCCGTATCGATGATGCAAAACCCAAGGTTATTGTCTCGGCATCATGCGGTATTGAAGTAAAAAAAATCATTAAATACAAACCCCTTCTTGATGAAGCCATTGATCTTTCCACTTTTAAACCAGATGCCTGTATTCTTTTCCAAAGACCCCAAGCCGAGGCTGGCATGATAGAAGGCAGAGATTTTGACTGGAATGATGAAATGGAAAAAGCAGTACCTCAAGATTGCGTTCCGGTAAAAGCTACTGATCCTCTATATATACTCTATACCTCCGGCACAACAGGACAACCCAAGGGAGTTGTTAGGGACAACGGCGGACACATGGTAGCTTTAAAATGGACAATGGGTGCCATTTATGGTGTTAATCAGGGAGATGTCTACTGGGCGGCTTCTGACATAGGCTGGGTTGTAGGCCATTCATATATAGTTTACGGCCCTCTTTTTAAGGGGTGTACAACTATCATTTTTGAAGGCAAACCAGTTGGAACTCCTGATGCTTCAGTTTTCTGGAGAATTATTTCACAGCATAAGATAAGCACTCTTTTTACTGCTCCCACAGCATTTAGAGCAATTAAAAGAGAAGATCCCCAGGCTAAACTGATGGAAGATTTTGATCTTTCCAGCTTTAAATATCTATTCCTTGCAGGGGAAAGACTTGATCCTGATACTTTAACATGGGCTGAAAACTGCTTAAAAATACCTGTAATTGATCACTGGTGGCAGACAGAGACCGGCTGGGCAATTGCTGCAAATTGTGTCGGGCTTCATTCATTTGACATTAAACCAGGATCTCCCACAAAAGCTGCTCCAGGCTGGAACATGGCTGTTCTTGGCGATGATGGGAATCCCATTAAGCCAGGAGATATTGGAGCCATTGTTGCAAAACTGCCTCTGCCTCCTGGCACACTGCCCACACTCTGGCAGAATGATGAGCGCTTTAAGGATGCTTATCTCAATGAATTCCCTGGCTATTATGAAACTGCTGATGCAGGATTTATTGATGAAGACGGATATATTTTTGTCATGGCAAGAACCGATGACATTATCAATGTTGCCGGTCACAGGCTTTCCACAGGTGCCATGGAAGAAGTCATTGCTGCACACCCGGATGTTGCAGAGTGTGCTGTCATGGGAGTCGCTGACCAGCTCAAAGGCCAGATTCCCCTTGGCATGATGGTTTTAAATGCTGGAGTAGATAGAGATCATGATGAAATTGTTAAAGAAGTTATTCTGCAGATGAGAAATAAAATAGGCCCTGTTGCTGCCTTTAAAACAGCTGTAGTAGTAAAACGGCTTCCTAAAACAAGATCCGGCAAAATTCTGCGTGGTACAATGCAATCCATAGCAGATAAAAAAGATTATAAAGTACCGGCTACCATTGATGATTACTCTATCCTTGATGAGATTAAAGAGTCTTTGGGAACAATTGGCTATGGCAGCAAAGCTTAAACGAGTTATGAGATTTGAGTAGTGCGTAATGCACTACTCAAATCTTAATTTTGAGTTATTAATTTTTAATTTAGGATTTGAATATTTGCTGCTCAAATGAAACAAACCCACCCTTTCTGGAAATATGTCTCTTTCACTCTGCTTGGCCTGACAGCAGTGATATTTATTATTCTCTTTTTTTTCTGGAATTCTCTTAATAACGAAGAAAGCACTCTTCTGATAAAAATTTTCAATCAATATTATTTGTACATCATCGGTATTCTTTTTATTTCTGGCTGTGCAGTTTTTTTTGGTCTTGAATTCATATTTAATGAATATATCAAGCCTTTAAAAAAAATCAGCAGTGAAGCCTCCATGATTGTTTCATCCAACCACTCCCACAGGTTAAATATCACCGGGAATAAGGATATAAAGCTCTTATCTTCTGCCATCAACAATTTTGCAGAAAATCTTGAAAACATGGATAAAAATATTACAGAACAGGCACTTACTGCCAGAAAAGATACTGAAAAGGAGAGAAATCTGCTTGCCGCTATTATGGCGGAACTTCCACAGGGAGTTGTGATATGTAATAAAAATGGAAGAATACTTCTGTTTAACAATCTTGCAAAAACCATATTAACCCAGGATGCCCACGCAACAAAAGATAAGTATTTTATAGGAATTGGAAGATCACTGTTTAAACTCATTAATAAAAACCTGCTTTTAAATGCTATAAAAAATATAGAACAGCATTTGCAGCAAAATACAGAGAACATGGCTTCCTTTTTTGTAACCTCTATTCAAACCGGGCATTTAATCAGTGCCGAAGCTATCCCTATTCTTGACCAGAAACAAGAGATGACCGGATTTATCTTAACTTTCCAGGATGTTACCGAGGATATAACTCAATATGATATAACCCATGAAAAATTCACTTCGTTAAAGCAGGATTTAACTGGCTATACTACCACAATAAAAAAAGCAATAAATCAATCAGTGAATAAAGAAAGACACAAACATCTAATAACAACACTTGACCAACTTTCAGACAAATATGATCAGATCACAAATATTGTTCTTGAGACTTTAAACCCTGAAACATCTTTAAAAGAGAAACAACGATCAGCTGTCTTTACAGCATCAAGACCTGAATTTTATGATTTCGACCTCTTTAAAGCAGGAGATGTAAAAGCTGGAAAAGAAAACATTGACCTTCTTGATACCAATTTAAAAGATCTCATGTACACAGTTTTTGATACAGAAACAACGGGATTGGACCCTGATAGAGGTGATGAGATTATATCCATTGGAGCTGTAAGAATTTCCAATAATAAAATTGTATACCATGATCTTTTTGAAGAACTTGTTGATCCCAAAAGAGATATCCCTTTGGAGTCCTATAATATTCACGGAATTAATTATGAAATGGTTGCAGGGAAAAAAGATATTAATGCAACCCTGCCAATATTTAAAAATTATACTTCCCAAAGTGTACTTGTGGGCCATAATATTGCTTTTGATATGAAAATGTTAAAAGTAAAAGAAAAAACAACAAATATTAAATTTTCCAATCCTGTACTTGATACTCTTTTGTTATCTGCCATATTGCACCCATCCCATGAAAAGCATGATATGGAAAGTATTGCAAAACGCCTTGGGATTGATATCCTTGGCCGGCATACTGCCCTTGGTGATGCCATGGCCACAGCAGAGATTTTCTTAAAATTAATTGATATTCTTAACAGCAATGGTATTTTGACCCTTAAAGATGCTATAAATGCATCACAGAGAACTTATTATTCTAGACTTAAATATTAAATATTTGGATGAAAAGCTGCCCATCTGCTTTGTTGCTTCACAATTTTGCAATCCTCATGTACTACAGTACACTCAGGTTTCAAAATTGATTGTGCCGCACATATGAACAACTTTTATCTATAGGATTCTATTAAGAATTAAATGAAAGGTGGATCTAAAATGGAAAAACAATCTTTGAACACTCCATTATCATTGCTTTCAAGTGAAAAACAAAAAGGGATCAACAGTGATTTTTCCCTTGAAAAAATTGCAAAAAATTACGTCTTATTTGAACAGGAGATCACAAAAGTTGAAAAATTTTATATTCTCTCAAAAGGTCTTGCCAGATTTTATTATGAACAAAACAACAGGCAGATTCTTACAGGCGAACTAAAGCCAGGAGATAATTTTGGTGGCATTTCCATCCTTTTAAATGATACTGTTTCCATAAGATCATTAATTGCTCTTGAAGATTGTCTGTTTACAACTATTACGGCAGATTCTTTTTTAAAACTGTGCAAAGCGAATCAAGAATTCAAAGATTATTTTACCAATGAATTTGGCAAATGCATGCTGAATAAATCTTTTGCAGGAATAATTTCAAGGCAGATAAAAGATAAGGAATTTTCCCTGCCCTTTTTCAATCGCCCTATTCATACAATTTTTAAACCCAGTATTTTAACTTGTACTATTGATACAACCATTGAAGATGCTGCATTTAAAATGAGCAAGAACAGTGCTTCTGCCATATTTATAAAAGAGAAAAAACTCGGAATTAAAGGGATTGTAACAGATGCTGATTTAAGGAAAAAAGTACTGGGGAATAATATGGACATTAAGCTGCCTGTCTCCAATATCATGTCATCGCCTCTTGTTTCAATATCTGCTGACTGCCAGGTCTTTGAAGCATTTTTAACCATGAACCAGAAAGACAAACGCCATCTTGTTGTCCATGGACAGTCAGGTGATATTACCGGTATTATTAATGAAAAAGACCTTATCTCCGCCCAGGTGGATTCAACCTATCTTTTAATAAAAACCGTAAAATCTGCCAAAGCCATATCTGATATTGAAAATATTCATTCAAAACTTGAAAAAATGCTTCTTGATCCAATTAAAAATGGTGCAAACACTGAATACATAACACGGGTGATAACTACATTTGCAGATGCAATTATTGATAAGATAATCTCATTTTCTCTGGAAAAAATGGGTAAACCTCCCTGTAAATTTGTATTTCTAACCATGGGTTCAGAAGGCAGAGGGGAGCAAACCCTTGTATCTGATCAGGATAATGCCATTGTTTTTGAAGATACAAATGACAATGAAACCATGAAAAAATATTTTGATGATTTGTCAATATTAATTTGCGATCAATTGGCCCTGGCTGGATTTAAATATTGTGACGGCAATAATATGGCAAAGAACCCTAAATGGTGCCAGCCTCTCTCCCAATGGAAAAAATATTTTAAATCCTGGATTCAGACACCTGCTCCTGAAAATCTCCTGAATTCAAGTATATTTTTCGATTTCAGGGGAACATGGGGAGATATTGCCCTTGCCGATGAATTAAAGGATTATCTTTTCAAGTCCATTGAAAAAGGATCATTTTTCTTAAGAAACCTTGCAGAAAACACACTTACAATCAAACCACCCTTAAATATGTTTGGCAAACTTGTAACAAAAACTGAAGGTGAAAGAAAAGGATCGCTTGACATAAAAAAAGCCATGCTGCCCATTGTTGATTTTGCACGAATATATGCTCTTAAAAATGCTATCCCGCAATCCAATACCCTTACAAGGCTTTTCAGACTCTATACCAGGCATGCCATAACCAATAAGGAGTATATGGATATCATCAGAGCTTATAATTATATGATGCAGCTAAGATTTCTTCGACAAATCACTACTCTTATTGATGAAGAAAAACCTGCGGATAATTATATCTATCTATCTAACCTCTCTGCCCTTGACCATATACTGTTAAAAGAAATTATTAAAACAACAGAAAAATTTCAGCAAAAACTTAAAGGTGAATTTGCAAGGAGTGCATAGGGATTGACAGTGATTTTTTTCAACAATGACTTCCCTGTTCAAAGATTTGCTCAAGTTATCCTGTAAGATATTTTTACCAAAATAAGGTAATAAAAAAAAATCAACCAGAGTGTAGAGCAAAATCACAACACATGGGATAATAATAATTTTTTTGAAATAATTTCTTTACTATTACTCTTTGACATAACCCCATTTTTGCAGTCGCTTATACGCATATTGAGAATATTTATTGGATTGATAATTAACCATTTTCAGATATGTCATATAATTATCTGCAGCAACTTGTTTTTGATTGAGCTTATCAAGACAATATCCCTTATAAAATTTTATTTGAGGGTTTCCAGGCAAAACCGTGTCACACTTATTAAAATCCTTAAAGGCTCTATTGTATTTTTTAAGTTCTTTATTTGCTATTCCGGCAATAAAAAGAGCCTGGGCTTCTTCAGGATAGAGTATTTTGGCACTCTCGGCATATGACAATGCCTGCAAAGGTCTTTCCATGACCATTAAACACTTGGACATTAATACATATGCTGTATAATCATATTTCAATTTTTTTATTGATTTTTTAAAGGCGCTCCTGGCTTTGTCATACTCTTTTCCCCCCAGATATTTTTCACCCTGCTGTAACAATTCAATACCTTTTTTTTTGCCACGTAAAGAGGCTATACTATCCATATATTTTTCACGGTTTAAAGGATGTTTCGTGGAAGAGTGATACATCCCTTTTTCTCTTTTAACAGCTGAATTGAGACGTTCTGAACTCATTGGATGGGTGGAAAAAAGAATCTGGGCAGTGTCTGTTTGTTTCTCATGTAAAGATTGAAGCATCTTCATAAGCCCCACAAATCCTTTTGTGGAAAATCCAGCCTTAACCATATATTGATTACCAAGAAAATCTGCTTCCCTCTCATTATCACGGCTGTATTTGGATAACAACAAACTCTGACTCAACATCCCAAGTTGTTGAGTCAACTGGCCAAGACCTGTGCCTTGAGTTCCTGCAGCAATGGATAATCCACCAACCAGCATTGAAGAGAGCTGTCCTTTTGTCATCTGTTCTGCTGTATGCCTTGCATTTACATGTCCAAGTTCATGGCCCAGCAGAGAAGCCAGCTGCGCCTCATTATCAAGTTCCAATAAGATTCCCCTGGTAACGGCAATGGAACCACCCGGGAAGGCATATGCATTAATATACGTGGCATTCACACATTGGAAATTATAGGGCATGTCAAGTCTGTGAACATTTGACGTCAAAGTTTTGCCCACCTGTGACACATAGCTGTTGATTTTTTTATCTCTGGTAATGCCGTAATCCGATGAGAATTGAAAAGGTGACTGCTGTTTATCAATCCCGATTTCCTGCTGCCTTGAAACCATCATTAGTTCTTTTTTTCCTGTAACCGGATCAACAGCACATCCGATAAAAGATAGGGGCAAAGCAATACCAGCAGACATGGCTGCAAGATATTGCAATAACTGTCGTCTTGAGATTTTGTTATTTTCAAATAGTTTATCCATTTTTACCTTACCCTCTCTTTTAAACTAACGGGTTTTCTCAAACAAACTGATTATTAATAGAATAAATCCTATACCAAGCAGAATACAGAAAAATGGGAGGTCATAAATTATAACATCAGAAATATTTTGAACTACAGCAATATCTGTTAATAAAACAATTGTTTCGGAATTTTCCTCCCCGATTATCTTTGAGGTTGTCAAATCTACAAAAAAAGTATTGGTTTCAAGAAACTGGGAGATACCACTGAAAAGTGCAACACAAATGCCTGCCAACAATGTAATGATTCCAAGTTTTGTTATCATATTCTCTTTTTCCCCTGTTTATAATGTCTCTAAATACAATTAATACTTAATATATTCTGTTCGCCTTGTTCAAGTCAAACTCTTTGAAAATTGGATACTCTTTAAGATTTTCTGCTTCGACCAGTTCAAGAATAGCTGCCTTCCACAGGATATGACAGCAAATATTCAGTTATAAATCCAAGAAAGGGTTTTTTACAAATGATGTTGCCATCATAACTTTTCTTTGATAATCATTGGATGCTATTTAGTGCCTGAACAAAAATCTGAAAACCTGGTTTCTGACCTTTAGGTTAAAGAGTACACGTATTTTGTTCAAGTACAAGGCAGGAAAAATACAAGTGAACTTATTGCTATACACAAAGAGAAAATATTTTTATAAAAATGAAAGAGAGGGAAAACCAATGAAAAAAGAGTTCAGACTAATTTCTATATTTGTTGCGTTGTCTGTTTTTTTATGTATAAATCCATCTTCGATATTGGCAGGAGATGGCGCAGTTGAAAAAGTAGTAAAAGACTTTGCCAAAGCCTATTTCATGATAGATCAATCAATGGCAGGATATCTTAATGAAAAGGCTCTCATCAATGAAAATGGAGTGAATTTAGTGGATCTTTATATCCGCAAGAAGACCATTGAAGCACAAACTCAAGGCTACAAACTGAGTTTCCTGCAAAAAAAACCTGTCAAAATGAAAACCAGAGTATTAAATGAAAAAGGGTCATCTGCACAGATTCTGTTCAACTCGACTACCATTCGAAGTATAAACCCTTTATATAGAATTATAGGGTCTACTCTTGGTGTGCTCGAAGAGTATAAGGTTCAAGATATCATCACTGTAGTGAAGGAAAACGGGGAGTGGAAAATTGCTCCCGGTGCATTTGATATGCCAATATAGTCAGACCTTTGAACAGGTTCAATTTTGTTTTGTAAAACTCAAAATTAATGAATAACAACCTATTAAAAAAAGTTGGGCTTGCATCTTTTATCATGATGGCATCAGTCTTTGCCAGCCGTGTGATAGGTGTTTTCCGTGAGATGGCAATTGCCGGCTTTGGCGGCATCAATGCAGGAGTTGATGCTTATCAGATTGCCTTTATAATTCCTGAAATTCTTAATCATATTGTCGCAAGCGGCTTTCTCTCCATTACATTTATTCCCATTTTTGCCCACTACCTCTCTTTAAACAGAAAAGATCAAGGATACAAGGTCTTTTCCATAATAATAAATACATTCGGACTTTTGCTTTTATGCTTTATTGTTGTCACCTTGATATGGACACCAGAGCTGGTACATTTTTTTGCTCCCGGCATTCAAGATCCAGAAACATTTGTTCTTGCTGTAAAAATGACCAGAATTATTATCCCTGCCCAGTTTTTCTTTTTTTGCGGCGGGCTTTTCATGGCAATTCAATTTGCAAATGAAAAATTTTTCATCCCTGCCCTGGCACCTTTGATCTATAATCTTTCAATCATCTGTTGTGGACTTCTGCTTGGTCCTTTTATAGGTATGGAGGGATTTGCCTGGGGAGTTCTTGCAGGAGCATTTATTGGAAATTTTGCTGTTCAGATTATAGGAGCCAGAAAACTTGGAATAAGATATTATCCTATCCTCAGTTTTACCCATCCTGACTTAATAAAATATATCAAGCTTACACTTCCTTTGATGATAGGCTTGACCATGACATTCTCAACGGAAATTCTCTTGAAATTTTTTGGTTCCTATCTTGATGAAGGCAGTATTGCCGCCATGAATTATGCGCTTCGAGTTATGTTTATTCTTGTGGGGCTTTTTGGCCAGGCCATTGGAGTTGCATCATATCCTTTTATGGCAAAGCTTGCCCAGAAGGGAGATATATCAGGATTAAACCATCTTTTAAACAAAACACTGAAATTTATTTTCCTTGTTATTCCCATTTCCATACTTTTTATGATCTTAAGCCAGGAAATCATAACCATTCTTTTTCAGAGAGGTCAATTTAATGCCCAGGCAACTCTTGTGACCGCTGGTATCCTGCCGTTTTTCATGTTTGGAGCCTTTGCTTTTTCAGCTCAAAATATTGTTTCAAGAGGGTTTTATGCTACTCAAAATACAATGTTTCCTGCTGTTTTTACAACTATTTGCGTTGTGTTGACTCTTCCTTTAATCTTCTGGCTCATGAAAACAATGGGTGTTAGAGGTGTAGCATTAGGCCTGTCACTCTCTGTTATTATTCAAGCAGTTATCCTGTTTGAATGCTGGAGTAAAAAAAGCAGTAATTTAGAAAAAAAAGGAGTTTACCTCTTTCTTCTGAAAATAATATCCTTGAGTCTGATAATTGGTTTCTTTCTTTTTGTTACAAAATATGGGTTGAAAAACCTCTTTGACCAATTAACTTTTTCAGGCTCTATATCTATCAGCTCTATTATTGGAGTGGAATTTTTGTTTCTGTTCTTTTTAGCAGGAGCAGTGTTTAAAATTCCGGAAATTCTTATGCTTTATGAAAATATTTTTAAAAAACTTTTACCCCGTTTAAAAAAATAGGTCGACAGATTGTTACATAATGCAAATTTGTATAACATCCTGTCGAGAAAAGGATAGGAGATGGATAAAAAAACAGGCATAGTTGCAGACAAAATTAAAAAATCAAAACAATTGATTGTTTTTACAGGAGCCGGCATTTCAACAGAAAGCGGCATACCTGATTACAGAAGTCAGGGAGGCATCTGGGATAAATTTCAACCTGTCTATTTTGATGAATTCATGGCCTCAGAAAAAGCAAGAATCAAATACTGGCAACAAAGAGTTGATATGGAAAAAAGCCTCTCTGTTTCAAAACCAAACATAGGGCATGAAAGCATAGCCAGACTATATGAACTTGGATTTTTAAAAACTTTGATCACCCAGAATATTGATGGATTACATGAAGAATCAGGAATCCCCAAAGAAAAAATCATTGAACTCCACGGCAATACAAGGCGCGTCAGGTGTATGACATGTAAAAAACTGATTTCCTGGGACAAGGCTCAGGTAATGATTGATGCAGGAGATCAAGCCCCGATTTGTTCCTGCGGAGGTTTTTTAAAGCCAGACACTATCTCATTCGGCCAGGCCATGCCTGTTGAAGAGACACAAAAAGCTGCCATGCTTTCATCAAAAAGTGATGTTTTTATTGTAGTCGGTTCCACACTGCTTGTGCAGCCTGCATCGCTTATGCCGGAATATGCAAAAAATGCAGGCGCTTTTTTTGTTATCATCAATTTATCTGAAACCCCCTATGACAATGTGTGTGATATCCTGATAAGGGGCAAGGCAGGAGAAGTCTTAAAAGAAATTGTTTCCAAGGTCAATTCTGCCTGAAACAGCATTTTTCCCAATAAAATTATCACCATTGAACTGGAACTCTGACTCTGTTCCCTGCTTTATTTTTAAAAACTAAAAACCGGTTTTGTTTACCATAGAGGTATAAGTCTCTGGTAACTTTGACATCCTGCCTGCAGTATTTTAGTATCTTATCAATTTCTCCCTGCTTCCACCATTTAAGTGCCATGAGGCCGTCTGCACTTTTACTGATACCAAGGGTAACAGTTGCAAGGCGATCAAGGGAGAGTCTGTAGCCAAGTCTTTCATGGACTTTTAACAGAAGATCGAGAGTGGGAAGTGAATCAAAATCAAAATTGCTCAAACCTGACAACACTTTATAGTCAAAGCGGATAATATTGAAACCGATAACCAGATCAAACTTTTTAAGATCTCTGCAAAGCAGTTTAATATCATCCTGGAGGTACTCTTTATAACTATTATTTTTAGAATCATATACTACAACGCAGCTGACTCCCATCTGTTTTGCTCTATTCCATCCACCAACTTCTTTGGCTGATCTTCTTGTTTCTATATCAAGAACTGCGTATCTCAAATCCTTTTTATTATGATCTATATTTGAGTCATAACTTGAAAATTTTTCTGATATGGATTCTGGAGCAGGTTCATTGATCCTATATTCTGTTTTGAATTGCTGCTCCTTTAATATCTTTTTTTCAGGTGCATTAAGCATCATTTCAAGGATTTTCAGAGCGGATGCTTTATCTATGGGCCGGTTCCCGGAACCACATTTAGGAGAGTGAACACAGGCAGGACATCCTGTTTCGCACTGGCATGACTGTATAACATCAAAAGTTCTTTCAAGCAGCTCTTTTGAATTTTCAAATGCCTGCCTGCTCAGTCCAAGTCCTCCCGGGGCACCGTCATAAATAAAAACAGCGGCTTTGCCTGTCTGGTGATGAAAGGGGATACTGATTCCCCCAAGATCATTTCTATCTGTCATCACAAGCAGAGGCATAATGCCGATTGCTGCATGTTCCAGGGCATGTATGCCTCCCATAAAATGCATAAGCTCAGTTTCAATCTTATCTCTTACAAAATCAGGGATTTCAATCCATAACCCCTGAGTTTCAAATTCAAGTTTTGGCAGATCAAGGGGTATGATACCAATTGATTTTTGATTGGAGGCCCGTTTTTTTTCATATCCTGTCACCTGCTCGATAATCTTCAGAGTTCCAAACCCAACTCTTGTACCATTGATTACACATGAATCAAGCTGTTTTAAAATTTGAGTATTTTTTGATGAACGTGCCTTTGTAAAGTAGTGCACATCTTCTTGTTTTGCCTGAATAACGGCTTTTTCATGATCAAACAGGGTAATAGTGTAAGATTTGCCTCTGTGCAGATAAACTGCCCCCTCATGGGTTTCAAAATATGACCTGTGTTTATCAATCTCTCCAAGACTCTGTTTTGTCTTCTCAAGGAAAATCGGGATACTTTTGCCGGCTCCCCTTAAATTAACATCCCTGTGGGGTGATTTTTTGGAGGCATACCACAAATTACCTTTAAAGCTTCTTAAAAGTCTGCCTGAATATTCAAGCTTTGATATGGTTTCTTGAATAATTTTTCGTTTTAAAAAAGGTTCTGACTGATCTAATCTTAATTCAGCTGCTGCACATTCAAGATGTTTTTTTAAAACAAATTTATTATCCGGATTGATAATTGCCTTTTCAGGAGGCATACTGAAAAAAACATCTGGATGGTTGATAAAATATTGATCAAGAGCATCTTCATGGGCAATGAGTATCAATGCTGAATCCTTGCCATCTCTGCCAACGCGGCCGGCTCTCTGCCAGGTTGACATGATCGTCCCTGGATATCCGACCAATATACAAAGATCAAGATTTCCAATGTCAATTCCCAACTCAAGAGCACTGGTAGATACTACGGCAAGAAGTTCTCCACTGCTTAGCTGCTGTTCAATCAATCTTCTCTCTTCCGGCAGAAAACCGGCTCTGTAAGCAGTGATTCTGTCAGAAAAAGATTTGGCTTTCCGGGAAGCCCAGAGAGCAATTAATTCAGTAATCTTTCTTGACTGTGTATAGCAAATGGTTCTTAAATTCCTGTGAACAGCTGCATGAATAAGGGCAATTGAAGTTTGTGCAGCACCTTCAACCCCTCTCATTAAAATGACATCTTTTTTCCCGGAGGGAGAACCTGATTGATCAACAATTTTGACATCAAGGCCTGTCAGCTTGTTAGCCAGGGATGCTGGATTTGAAATGGTTGCAGAGCAAAAAATAAATACAGGACTTGATCCGTAAAGATTGCATATCCTTTGAAGCCTTCTGAAAACCCAGGCCATGTTGGAACCCATTATTCCGCGGTAAGTATGGACTTCATCAATGACAACATATTTTAAATTTTTAAAAAAGGCTTCCCACAGATGATGATGAGCCAGCATTGACAGATGGAGCATTTCAGGATTTGTCAATAAAATTTGGGGCAGGTTTTTTCGCAATTTTGCTTTTTGATAGGAAGAGACATCACCGTCATATACAGCAGCTTTTAACTGCACTGCAGCATGACTCATTTCCTGGGCAGCAGTGAATAGTTGCTGAACTGTTTCCAACTGATCCCTGGCAAGCGCTTTTAAGGGAAAAAGATAGAGAGCATGGGATTGAGGATCTTTCATTATTTCATCTATAACAGGAAGGTTATAAATAAGAGTTTTACCGCTGGCTGTTGGTGTGGCAATCACAGTGTGAATACCATTTTGAACCATTGTTATGGCTTTTTTCTGGTGATTGTAGAGTTTTTTAATGCCTAAGAATTTTAACAGAAGAGATATATTTGATTTTTGCTCAAAATTTTTATAAGCAAAAACAGCTTTTTGGCCTTTAATGGTTTTGTGGCAGACAATATCACCGGCAAATCCCTTATAATTTTTAAGGGATAAAAGATACTCATTCAGGTCATAATAATCCCGGCTCACAAAATACTTTTCCCAAGAGCTGACAATATTAATTCCACAGCCAGCTCTGATGTTTTATTGGCAATATCAAGAATTGGATTAATCTCAACAAGATCCATTGAACTCAGTTTGCCTGAATCTGCAAAAACCTCCATTAAAAGATGGGCTTCACGATAGGAAATGCCGCCTGGAACAGGTGTTCCAACCCCTGGTGCCTCCACTGGATCAAGAGCATCCATATCCACACTCAAATGGAATTTTTTCAGGTGAACAAATTTCATCAAAGCTTTATGGGCAATGGAACTGATACCTTGTTCGTCAATATCCCGCATGGTGAATATGGTAATACCCGTTTTTTTGAGTCTGAGTTTTTCCTTAGTATCCAGATCTCTTTGACAGATCATGACAATATTATCAGGATGAATTTTTGCTCCTTTCCTTCCCACATTAACAAGAGATTCATGACCTTCACCAATTAAAGCAGCAAGGGGCATGCCGTGGATATTTCCTGAAGGAGAAGTCTGAGGAGTATTAAAGTCTGCATGGGCATCAATCCAGATCAGTCCTGCGGGTTCTTTGTTGGTGACTGAAGAGACAGTACCAATGGCAATGGAGTGATCTCCACCGAGAAACAGTGGGAAATGGCCCTTTTGAACCACTTTTTTCCCGGCTTTATATATTGACTCACAAATTTGTGTAATCTCGTTTAAAAATTTATTTTTATCTCTATCTTTTCTGGCAATATTGGCATTATCATCTCTTATGGGAATATTGATATCTCCTGTATCAACCACCTCATACCCCAAGTCTCTGAGTCTTGGGATCAATCGTGTATATCTTACAGCAGCAGGTCCCATGTCAACGCCTCTGAGCAATTGGCCAAAATCCATGGGTATCCCTATGATACTGATTTTCTTTGCCATTTAAATTTCTCCTTAAATATTATAGCAAATAGTTCGAACTGTCTGTATCAAACTTGACTATGCCTATAGCATAGAGTATGAAAACTATTCAATAAAAAGATATGAAATTAAAAAAAGGATTATGACATAGATGACACTGAGATATGAAGTAAGAACAGAACAAACCATTGATACCATCAATAAAACAATTGACCAGGGAATAAAAAAAATAAGTGTGCTTATCCGCCACTCGGACAGATTTTTTTCAAAAGAAGCAAAGCCAGAACCATTTATGGGACTGACAGATATTGGCAAAGGCCTTGCCTATGATTTTGGTTTGAAACTGCGCTCAAACCCTGTACCCAAATTATGTTCAAGTTTTATTGGAAGATGTATTGAAACAGCCTACTTAATTGATAAAGGATATACAAAACAAAACAATCTGTTAATTGATCACAATTATTTAGCAGAAATGCTTGGACCTCTGTTTATTAAAGATGTTGAAAAAGCCCTCAACCTGGTTCAAAAACAGGAAACCAATGTTTTTTTACGCAACTGGTTTGACAAGTGTATTGATGAAAAAATAATGGAAAACCCTGAAAAAACTTCAGATAATTTATGTGAATTCATGATTGAACAGATAAGAAATCTTAAAGAAAATCAAATTGCTCTCTGTATTTCCCATGACTGGAGTATTTTTCCCATAAAAGAGTTTAAAATGAATCTTAAACACGAAACATCCGGAGATATTGGTTATCTTGATGGTCTTGTATTCTTTGAAAAAGAGAGTAAATATTATATTACAAATTATCAGTCAGACCCGATATTATTGTAAACCATAACCTTGCAACTTTATTATCTATCTCTATTGGCAATAAAGATAGCCCTGACAGGAGCTGGATATCCCTCTATGGTTTTATAAGGATCATCTGGATCAAGAAAATCCTTTAAGGTTTCAGTATGAATCCATCTGGTTTTTCTCTGTTCCTTAAAAGATGTCTTTTTAACATCAACACAACGGATATTTGTAAAACCGGCACGTAAAAGCCATGATTCCACAACAAGAAGATCTGGAATAAAAAAGACATTTCGCATTTTTGCATATCTGTTTTTGGGAAAAAGGCAGATATTTTGTTTAGAATCAATGACCAGATTTTCAAGGACCAGCTCACCTCCAGGTCGCATGGAATCATAAATACTTTTAAGCATCTCAATGGGCGATTTTCGATGGTATAAAACTCCCATGCAGAATATTGTATCAAAAATTCTATCCATCTTTGGCAGCTGATCATGGGGAACAGGAAGGCAGAATACATTCTCCTGTTGTAAAAATTTTTGTACGGCAAGATATTGGAAATAGAATGAACTCTGGGGCTCAACACCCAGGATCATCAAAGGATTGCTTGCTGCCATTTTAAACATGTAATATCCATTGCTGGAACCGATATCCAGAATTCGTCTGCCTTTAAGATTTCCAATATGGCCTTCAAGTCTTTCCCATTTCATCCACGATTGCCATTCTGAATCAATATCAATTCCAAAAATATTATATGGACCTTTCCGCCAGGGACAGAGCTGTTCCAATTGAGTGTTTAATATCCTCTGTTCTTTCTCACTGATATCTGATTTGTCGCCGATTACAATGGTTCTGCCTTTAAAATCTCTTCTCGATGGATTATGACCTGACATATGTTCAAGAATATCTTTGAATTTTAAAAAATTACCTTTTGCATTATCAAGAAAATCCCTTTTTTCTTTTACAAGTATTTCAAAATCTTTATAATAGTAATCCATTCTAAGATCATGAATTTTTTCAAGCAGCTTTTCCATTCTACGTGTGGCCTCTATGGTTATGTGTGACCCTCAGCTATTTTTTTATGGCAATCATTGAGACAAAATTAAACCATTTAAGCCAGACATCAAAATGTGCAAACCCAGCCTTTAAAATCCTGTTTGCATGGGTTTCTACAGTATCTGGCACAAGTACTTTATCAAGGGCGTCTCTTTTCTGACTGATTTCAAGCTGTGAATATCCATTCTCAATTTTAAATTTTTTATAAAATTGATTTTGAAGAGTGTTTATATGCTTTGATGGATGAATGGTTTTTTCTGTTAAAAGAAGAATACCGTTGTGATTCAGGTTCTGATAGATCTTTTTTATAAGGTCATTGCGTTTTTTTGTGTCAAGAAACTGCAGAGTCAGATTTATTAAAACCACAGATGCATTTTTAATTTGAATATCTTCGAGAAAACCACATATAAGATCTATCTGTCCCATATTATCATGCTTTTTAAGACGGTTAGAATATTTTTCAATCATTGGCCTGGAACTGTCCACACCAACCATGGAAAATATCCTCTCCTTAAATTGCTCTAAAATTAAAATGCCAAGATTTCCATGGGAGCATCCAAGGTCATAAATACGGCTTTTGTCCTGATAATATCGGGCAGTAAGCTGTGCTTGTCTTTTTATACTCTGAGCATATAAGGGCACTGAACGATTAAGCATATCATCAAATACATCAGTCACTTCTTTATTAAATTCAAAGGGGAGAACTTTCTTTTTTTTATCAACAAAGACCCGATCTTTTTCCATTTTTTTTTACCAATACAATAATATTTTTTTGTACTTTTATAATATTTTATATGAAAGAACAAGCTATGAACTTGTAATCTGGATATTTACCTGAGTTTTATATAACAAGGACATAACCCGTTCCAGGAGCTTTACCTTTTGGTCGCTATGTTGGAACTTGCAACAGTTTCTAAGATCGGCTCCACTGACCGCCAAAAACTCGGTCATTCTTCCCTCAGACAATTTGGCGATTTAAACGTTACACCAATCCAGAACCTGTAAGCAAAACCCAAATGCGTCCAAAAGGCAAATCCCCTTACACTGGAAAGCATAGTAAATTTATAAATTTTTAATGATTTCGGAAGAACATGAATCATACTCATGTTGTTATATTATTTAGTAGAATATGGAAGAATGACTTGGGGGGCTGGTTTTGGTTCATATAATTTAATCTGACTATTCACCATAAAAGCAAAAAACACACCATATGTGACGATTTTTTTCTTAAGCGATTTCTATTTATTTAACTGGTGAAGCTCCTCTTTTGCCTGTTTTAAAAATGCGTAGGCGCCCACCTCCTCAAATAGCTCAATGGCTTTTTCAAGATGTTCTTTTGCTTTGCTGTTTTGTTTTTTAATCCTGTAAAGAATACCAAGATCAAGTAGGGCCTGGGCTTTTTTTCCGAGTGCCCCGGTCTCTTCTGCTATCTCAATAGTTTTTGAGTACCAGTATATTGCCTTTTTGTAGGCAGTTGGGACATTTTGAATGATAAACCCGATATTTTTCAGCATGGTTAAAATGCTAATGGGCACGGTTTTTTGGATGATTTTAAGATAGACTTTACCAAGGCTAAATCTTGTACCCATTAAAATACTAAGTTGCTTTTGCCTGGTAAATGTCTGCTCCATCTTTTTTGCAATTTTTAACCCTTCAGCCATTCTACCATTTACAACAAGCACCATACTGTTTGCTACAGCTGCCAGATCTCCAGAAAAGATATCTTTGTTGTTTTTAAAAAATGGCATTGCATCTCGAAGTAACTCTTCAGTTTTTTTCACGTCATTATTCAATAAATATGTAAAATTCAGAGAGAGACTGAAAGCATATTTATAGAAAGGATCAGCGCTGACTGTAACAGCCTTCTCCCCAGAGGCAATGGCCTTGTTAAAATTTCCAAATTGCATATAACCATTAGTTTTTATAAAATATCCTATAGCAATACAGCGTGTCTGGGAATGTCTGTTCCCGTACAGGACAATTTTTTCTCCTATTTTGATGCACTCAGATGCATATCCCATATTGGAATAGTTATATCCAATACCGGCAAGTGACTTGTAATAAAGATAATGGTCCTGTTTCAACTCTTCTGCTATTTTATTGGCCCTTTTACCATATTCAATCCCTCTTTCAAAAAAACCGAGGTCAGCGCAAACCCATGCAAGCCAGGTACAGGCATAACCAGTCACTTTTTTATTATCGATCCTGGTGCCTAAGTCCAAGGCTTTTTTCAACAGGGTTTCTGATTTTACATATTTGCCTACAAAATTGAGTACATATCCCTGCCAGGCAATAAACATTCCTTTGATCTCATTGTCTTCCATATTGGCTATAAGATGTTCCTGGGAAGACAAAAGCTTTCCAAGGTCATAAAAAGTGCCGTTATAGTAAAAGACCAATGCCCATCTAATCAAAAGATCTATCATTATCTCATTAGTTTGAGCTGTTTTTTTATCAATTGTATCTAACAGGTCAAATGCTTTTTGAAAATAATCATTGGATTCATCAAGTGAATATATTTGAAGACTTTTATCCCCGGATTTTATGAGATAATCCACAGCTTTTAATGTGGAACTGCCCTTTAAAAAATGGTGTGCAAGAGTTTCATAAAATTCAGGCAGACGATCATGAAAGATTGCTTCAATCACTGTTCCGATTTTTTCATGGATTATTTTTCGCTGAGCCTTTAAAAGACCGTTATACACCACCTCCTGGGTCAGGGCATGCTTGAATATGTACTCAAGATCAATTTTTGTCTGGTTTTCATTTGCCTTAGCCTTAATAAAATCAAACCCCTCAAGGGTTTCAAGACAGATATTGATATCTTTTTTTGTCTCGTTGATTTTATTGATAATTTCATAATAAAACGATCTGCCGATTACTGAAGCTTCCTGAAGAATACGTTTTGAGTCTGATTCAAGACGATCAACTCTTGCTGCAATCACCCCGTGGATGGAAGAGGATATATCAGATTCAACGATCTTGCGTTTAAGTTCCCATGCATCATCATTTTTTACCAAAACCTTGGATTCAATAAGGGAGTTTATTATTTCTTCAAGATAAAAGGGGTTTCCTTGGGTTTTCTTTTCAATTAATAATTCAAGGTCTGAGGGTAATTTTTTTGTTTTCAGCAGAGACTGCACCATCATTTTTGAATCTGAAGCAGAAAGATCTTTTAAATTGATTTCATGGTATTCCATATTCATCTTCTCGATCTGTGGCTCTGAGAAAATTCTGATAACGGGTCTTGTTACATAAAGAAAAATTACAGGAGCTTCAAATTTTGAATGTATGAAATGAATAAGCTCCAAAGATGAAGGGTCGGCCCAATGCAGGTCTTCAAAACAGATTATAGTGGGTCTATCCTTAGTCATGACTTTAAGAAGCTGATAAACCGCATCAAACAGTTTTGATTTGAAAAATTCGGGACTTACACTTTCTATTTCAGGATAGTCCAAAGAATAAAGCTTGCCTATATAAGGTATTATATCTTTGCTGTCTTGGATTAAACTGCCTATGCCTTTTTCTATCTTAGATTTACGATTTTCTGATGAATCATCGTCTTTAATGCTCAGGGCCTGATCAAACAAGGCAATAATGGGAAAATAGGAAATGTTTTTTGTATATGGGTATGTATAGCCTTCAAGCCAATAGACATTTGTTACAGCTTTAAATTCTTCCACAAGTCGACTTTTCCCGATGCCGGCAGTTCCATACAGACATAAAACCGAACCTGTGCCTTTTTTAAGGGATTTTACGACATCACCGAATCTTATTGATTCGTTATCTCTTCCGACAAGTTCTGCCTGAACCCCTTTAAGTTGTTTTTTCTTTTTACGATGTTTTTCTGAATCATTTATTTTAAAGACCTTGATAGGGTCTTTTTTCCCTTTAACATGGACAGGATCACCTGGATCAAATGAGAAATGATGCATTGCCATTTTATATGTTTCAGGGCCAATGACAATCTCCCCTGATTTTGCAAGCCCTGTCAAACGACTGGCAATGTTGATTGTATCTCCAGCAAGCCCTTGTCTGCCTTTGCCGATATACTTGTCACCAGTAATAACAAGTCCCGTGTTGATGCCTGTGTGCATACTGAGTTTACCCAAATTTTGTTTCTCAAATTTAGGACTCAATTCTTCAACCAGCTTGTGGATTTCAATCGCTGTATGAAT
>JAQIBP010000093.1 GCA_027858995.1 Deltaproteobacteria bacterium
GCGATCAAGCCTGTGATAGGAAATATCCCCTTAGGCCTTGTTGGAGGGATGCGTACCATGGATAAGATGTCGCAGGTAGTCACAAATCAGGATGCAGATTTGATATCCATGTCCCGTCCTTTTATCCGGGAACCATTTATCATTAAAAAATTCAAGGAAAATAAAAAAGACAAGGTTGCTTGTGTATCTTGCAACCGCTGCCTGGCAGCCGTTCCCAACGGTTTTCCAGTCCGTTGTTATAACAAGGCTTTCCCGAAATAAATTTGATAAAACAGAGTTGTTGTGAAAAAAATAAAACGACAAAACAGGGCAATGGTGTCAAATCTTTATTAGAGTTATAAAAATATCTAAATCAAAGGAGTTGGGCTAAATGACTTTTTCAAGCCGGTTTGATTGGACCTTCAATTCAAAATTATTGGCTGGTCTTCTAATCTTCTTTCTCTACGCTTTTCTAATCAGCCCTGATCACTGTCCAGCAGACAACAGCGGAATTTACCGGCAACCGGATAAAACCGATGACGGATGGGAAACAGGTACCCTTAACTCGGTTTTCGAAAACCCGGAAATGATCATAAAATTGTTATTCAAGATACGCAACGGGGATTATTTGAATATCCATGGAGTTATTCTGGTTAAAGGAGGCAAGCTGATCCTGGAAAAATATTACCATGGATTCGACCGCAACAAGTTTCACGAAATCAGATCTTCTACAAAATCCATCGGATCAATCCTTACCGGTTTAGCAATTGATCACGGTTACCTTTCCGGTGAACAGGAAAAGGTATATTGGATTCGTATGTTGGTACATACAAAAGGGGCCATATAACATTTATACTCCATAAAAAGCACAATAGCCTTCAATTTAAAATAATGAACAAAAACATACGTCTTTACCCGAAGAAGGAAAATTGCTTTTTTGGATTTGATGATATTCTGGGAAATTTTGATATAGAATTCAAACAAGATGTAGAAGGGAAGACGACTACGGCAGTAATTGAAGGCATCTTCCAAGTGATGCCGTTTAAAAAAATTAAACATGGGATTTAGGATACAGGCATATAAATAAGGTAATATGAAATATAGTCGACTATCCGTGTATTCCCTACTTTCAGGAGCAATAATAGGGATATTAATCTTAGGATTTATTGGAAAGTCAGGTATGATCATTGTCTCATACATTGTCGGTAATGGGCTGCATTTCAGTGTCAATGGGACTCGGGAAGTATTACTTATTGCCGCGTTACCTTAAAAATATGATTTAAAAATGCTTGTTTTATGGCTCAAAATCATCTAAATTGTGAGTTATAAACAAATAACTTATAAATCATGGTTCTGATTATGGATTCAAAAAAATGGAACTGGCAGCAAGACGACTGGCCCAATTTCACCTATGACAAAGAAAAAATAGCTCAACTTGAAAGAGAATATATTCAAGAGGCCGGTATTTCTTTTGGAATAATGAAATCACTACCGGAGGCAGATCAAAAGCAATTAGCTGTTGAGCTAATAAGTGACGAGGCCTTGAATACATCAGAAATCGAAGGAGAAATTTTTAACCGGGATAGTTTACAATCTTCCATCATGCGCGAATTTGGTCTTGCCGAAATAGCCAGAGAAACCAGGACCACACCAGGAGAACGCGGCATAGCAAAAATGATGAAAGAATTGTATGCCGAATATCAGCACTCCTTGAACCATGAAATGCTTTTTAGCTGGCATGATAACCTGATGCTCGGAAATCCAAAGATTAAAGCCGGTAAATACAGAACCTATAAAGAAAATATGCAAGTTGTTTCTGGACGGATTGATAAACCAGAGATTCATTTTATAGCCCCGCCTTCGTCCAGAATACCTCAGGAAATGAACCAATTTATAGATTGGTTCAACCGGACAGCACCAGAGAGCAAAACACCTTTGCCACCACTGACCAGAGCCGGAATTGCGCATTTCCATTTTGTGACAATCCATCCTTTTGAGGATGGAAACGGGCGTATAGGTCGGGCCTTAGTAACTAAGGTCTTGTCCCAATCTAATAAGAACCCGGTTTTAACGGCGGTATCTTGTACGATTAACCAGGATAAAAAGCAATATTACAAATCTTTAAATGCTCAGAATAAAAGCAACGAAGTAACTACGTATCTAACATACTTTTCAAAAACGATTCTTGAATCCCAACGGGCAATAGTTGAAAAGCTAAACTTCTTAATTGCAAAAACAAAATTTTTCGATGCTCATAAAAGAAATATAAACGATCGGCAAAAGAAAGCGATTATAAGGATTTTCCGAGAAGGTCCCAAAGGGTTTGACGGAGGCCTGAGCGCAAAAAACTACATAGCGATTACAAAAGCGCCAAAAGCGACGGCAACAAGAGATTTAGCGAACCTGGCCAAAAAGGGAATCCTGATCAAAACCGGAAAACTTAAAAGCACCCGATACGAATTGAATTTGGCTCCCTTTAATTGTGCTTTTAATATTGGCAGAGTTAATGTCCTTAAGTGATAAACTTGCAGCGGAAACCCATGAGAAATTTTCTTTGTGGGGGAAGCCTGGGCAAACAAGAAAAGGGATCAAATCCAAAGATAAGGAGTCAAGATGACGCAGTTGGATTCAAAATTTATAAGAAGTCAATTTCCTGCATTTGAAGAGCCGTCATTAAACGGTTGGGGCTTTTTTGAAAATGCAGGCGGGTCTTATACATGCCGGCAGGTTATTTCCTGTCTGAAAAGCTTTTATACAAAGACCAAGGTGCAACCCTATTATAATTACCCGGCATCACAAAAAGCAGGGGCGGCAATGGATGAGTCCTACAACCGGCTGGCCGCATACCTTAACGTCAGCGAAGATGACGTCCAGTTTGGCCCGTCAACCACTCAGAACCTGTATGTTCTGGCCCAGGCCTTCCGGGAGCTGTGGAACCAGGGGGATGAAATTGTGGTGTCCAACCAGGACCATGAGGCCAATGCCGGATTTTGGAGGCGTCTTGAAAAAACAGGCATCGTGATCAAGGAATGGTGCGTTGATTCCAGGACAGGAATATTGAACCCGGATGATCTGGATGCCTTGTTGTCATCTAATACCAGGTTGCTGGCATTCCCGCACTGTTCCAATATAATCGGTCATGTCAATCCCGTGGCAGACATTGTATCAAAGGCAAAAAATGCAGACATCTGCACCGTTGTCGACGGGGTGGCCTATGCTCCCCATGGCCTGCCGGACATTGGGTCATTGGGGGCGGATATTTACCTGTTTTCACTTTACAAGACATGGGGACCGCATCTCGGGCTCATGACCATCAAAAAAGAGATCATGGCTAAGTTGCCCAACCAGGGTCATTTTTTTAATGAAGACATTATTCGAAAAAAGATGCTGCCGGCCGGCCCTGACCATGC
Source organism: Deltaproteobacteria bacterium (assembly GCA_027858995.1). GTDB lineage: Bacteria > Desulfobacterota > Desulfobacteria > Desulfobacterales > Desulfobacteraceae > Desulfobacula. The sequence continues at coordinate 3,390 of JAQIBP010000093.1, forward strand.
CCAGATCGCGGCTGCTTCCGGAGTGGCCCGGTATCTTGATACGGTTTATGAACACCATTTTTCCAAATCAGTTGATCCGGCCCAAAAAGGAAGGCATCTGAAAAAACTGTTCCAGGATCATGAGACACGTCTGCTGGCAAAGCTGCTTGAATGGCTGCGTCAGCGAGATGATATTTACATTGTCGGACCGGATGATCCAACACGGCGGGTACCAACCGTATCCATTGTACCCAAAAAGAAATCAGTTGATGAGATATTTGGGATACTGACAGAAAAAAAACTGATGGCAGGTCAAGGACATTTTTACGGTGTCCGCCCGTTAATGGGGTTGAACATACCCATTGACACCGGTGTTCTACGATTATCATTCCTCCACTACACAACTGAGGATGAGATCGACCAGCTGATTGAAGGGCTTTGTGCCGCTCTGGGTTAACTTAAAACGTTATAGAAAGGAATATAATGGATAAAGAGAGTACACTTTCTGCGACCGATTGGTTCAATCTTAATTAAAAAGATAAATATATGATATTTAAAGATGAAAACAACTTATCGTTTTATCCTAAATGTCTATTTATGACCGCCATTTCTTTAGTCACTCTTTTGGCCGGGCACTTAATGTTTAACGACGCACACGACCTGGCTTCCTGGTTAAAATCGCATGCGATAAATGGTGATTTCCTCCGCCAGGTTATTCTGATGTTTTGTTTATGGCTTTATGTTTTGAGATTGGGTGTCACTGTATTTATTTTCCTGAAACGCAAAATGGAATGGAGTGAAATGCTCATTGTCACATGCCTGATGTCCTTTGCCTTATTTTCTTTTGCCAAAGTTGGGGGCAGCAGCAATAAATCAGTTGGGACTTTGCATTTTTCAATGCTGTTCATCCCGTTTGTCATGGCTATGAATTTCATATTTTTTATTATTCCACGACTTGATAATTACCTATCCGCTAAATATGGTAAAGAATTCGAAGAATACGCTGGAAGGACTAAAAAATTTATACCGGGAATTTATTAATCCAAAAAGCTGCTCAAATGGAATTACTTTCATTCGAGGAATAACCGGCTGTTAAATTTCTAAATAATTACGTGGAGGTCAAATGGTAGATATCAAAATATTGGAAGACTGGCATCACAAATTTCCCGGTTCTCATATTGGGATGCTTCTTATAGGTAATGTGAATAATTCAAAACGAACAACACCTCTTGATGCCCGGAAGAAAGATATTGAATCACGCTTACGTGATAAATATGCCGGGTTTTCACGAGCTGACCTTCTCTCAATTGATACGCTTAATGCCTACAAAAATTATTATAAAAAATTTAAAAAAACATACCATGTCCAACTGCAACTTGAATCTGTTGTACTCAAAGGGAAATCTCTTCCTAATGTAACACCTTTAGTAGATGTAAATTTTGCATCTGAGATGGAAACACTTCTCCTGACTGCCGGCCATGATGCCGATTTGCTTGAAGGACCCATTTCAATCGGAGTTACCAATGGAAGTGAATCTTTTACTCAAATAAATGGAAATCTTAAAATGTTAAAAGCGGGTGACATGATGATGAAGGATGAAAAAGGGGTGGTCTGCTCCATAATCTATGGTCAAGACAAGCGAACGCCTATATCACCAAAAACGAAACGAGCCCTGTATGTTACCTATGTTCCGGAAGGTATCTCACGGGAGACCGTCATCTCACACCTTGATAAAATTAAAGAGAATATTCTTCTTTTTGCCTCTGATGCTGAAATTGAATATCAAGAAGTACTTTCTGCCTGATTAGAATAAACAAACTCAACAAGAAACATGCTGACGGGCAAGCCGCAGATGTTAAACGTTAGGTAGGGCATCAATGAATTATCTGAATTTATCTATTTTTGAAAGAGGAAACCCACTAATTTTCAGAGGATAGCCTATGTACAATCCGAGGTATGAGAGCAATGAACGATAAATCAAACAAAACCATTGAAGGACTATCCCGTCTAACCGTCGAGTGGAGGTGCAGGCACCACCCTGTAACCATCCATTCGTCAATAATCTTAACAGCGTTATTGTAGTTTAGTGTTAGTGGAGGATATATGGAAAAAGAAGCCGTTTATGATACTATCGCAGAGCTCTATAAACAATCAAAAATGTTACCCTTCCGGCTGCATATAGAGTAATTTACGCTGCTGAAACTACTCGGGGATGTTAGAAAAAAAACAGTTTTAGATCTGGCCTGCGGGGAGGGGATCTATTCCCGTAAAATAGAAAGCCTGGGAGCAGCCCGGGTGGTTGGGGTGGATATCTCCCCCAAAATGATTGAACTGGCCCGGAAGGCAGGAATTTTTGGAAGAAGCGAATTCATTGTTAAAGATGTGGAGACTTTAGGAAAGATTGGGGATTTTGATATTGCGGTGGGGATGTACCTGATGAATTATGCTAAAACACCGAAGCAACTCATGCACTTTTGCCGGGCGGTTGCTATGAACCTTAAACCAGGTGGTCGTTTCGTTGGGTTTAACGATTATCCCTATAACCCCCAGGAAAAGTATGGCACATATGAAAAATACGGTTTTAGAAAGACCACTGTTACTGGTAGAAAAGAGGGAGATCCTGTTACCTACTACATAACCACCCCGGATGGACGGGAATTTCAATTTGATAATTTTTATTTATCTCCCGGAACATATGAAAAAGCCTTTAAACAGGAGGGATTTTCCTCCTTTAACTGGGAAGGCCCCTGGCTTTCGGAAGAGGGCTCTATCAATTATCCCGACGGTTATTGGGATGATTTTATGAAACATCCTCCGTTATGCGGAATGAGCGCCCGGAGGAATTAAATAGTGCTGAATTAGATCAATTGTTTTTAAAGTTCGCCCTCAATTCAGAAATTAAGAAAGGACTAAGAATGAATAATGCATACCTTATTGGTCACATTACAGTGAAGAATCAAGAAAAATGGGCTGAATATCGAAATAAAGTGCCTGCTACATTAGAACCATGGGGAGCAGAGTTAATTTTTAGGGGCAAGCTTTGTTCAGTTCTTTCAGGTAGCCATGAGCACAATGATACAGTAGTCATTCGTTTCCCTGATTTAAAGGCGCTGAATAATTGGCACTCATCTTCAGCTTATCAAGCCCTCATACCTGTCAGACTGGAAGCAGCGGAAATTGAGTTGCTTTCTTATGAAGAGTGACATAAGGCGGTCCCAAAAACTCAACAACGAACATACTGACTGATAAACCGCAGATGTTCAAATTCTATTGCTGATTTGAAAGAGAAAATATGACTATCATTAGAATAAAGGCAAGTGCAAAATTCAAGATATCCTATTTAAAAAGTGGTTTGTGTATCGTCTTTAATAATTTAACCATTCGGGTAAAAAACTTGACAACTGTGTAATTTAACTGTACGGTGAAATTCAATGATCGCCATATTTTTTAACCGTACGATTAAATTGAGGTTTGCATGAAAGAAAATATAAAATATCCATATCGTGTTCGTTTAGTTAAATATCTTGGCAAGGCGATTCAAGACACCCGAAAAAAGAAAGAGATGAGGCAATCGGACTTGGCAGATATTACAGGGACAAGTGTGAAGTTCATTAGTGATGTAGAAAGAGGGAAAGAGACAATTCAGATGGACAAAGCTTTTGTGTTGCTTCGGGCTTTAGGTCTAAAACTATATGTAACACCAGATCCGATTGAGAGCGAAAAATGAAAGACAGGTTGCAAATTATATGGGGCAAACGATTGGTCGGTACATTGGATCGTCACAAAAAGGGAAGAGTAGTATTTCAATATTCTCAAGATTGGATAGGAAAAGAATCTTTGCCTGTTTCTCTTTCACTTCCTTGTAGAAAAGAAAAATTTGCTCCGGCTGTCAGCACAGCTTTTTTTGAAAATCTTCTTCCGGAAAGTAACACAAGAACTGTGTTGGCTTTCAATCGCAGATTTGACAAAAAAGATACCTTTGCCTTTTTGGAAAATTTTGGAGAAGATTGTGCGGGGGCTCTTTCTATTTTACCTGAAGATCAGGAACCTGATTTTACTCCTGGTCAATATGAAAATATTACTCGGGAACTGATAGAAACTCTTGATAAAATACTGCGTGATCCGGGAAGATACAAATTATATCCGGAAATGAAACACGCCAAACTTTCTTTGGCCGGAGTACAGGACAAATTACCGGTTTATATTAAAGGAGCGCAGTTTTATCTGCCGAAAAATTCAGGCTCTGCTACTACGCATATTATTAAACCCGTTAATGCCGGTTTCACCGATATTCCAAGGAATGAAGCCTTTTGTATGGAATTGGCACAGCGATCAGGCTTTTTGATTCCTGATTCAAAAATCATGAAAGTTGGTGGCCATGAATTGTTTGTAGTGGATCGATATGATCGCCAGGAAATAAACAAAGAAATTGTTCGCATTCACCAGGAGGATTTTTGTCAGGCAATGGGGTATCCGGCTGAACGAAAATATCAAGAGACCGGTGGTCCAGGGTTTATAGAATGCAGAGAATTAATTGATGAATATTTATCAAATCAAGGCGCGACAAACAGGCTCCTGTTCATACGCATGATGGCTTTTAATTATATTATTGGCAATCATGATGCTCATGCTAAGAATTTCTCTATTTTACACAACAAAGGCTTTGAATTAGCACCGTTCTATGATTTGGTATCCACTCGGGTGTATCCTTTGGACAATAAATTTGCCATGGCGATTGGCCAAACTTTCAGGCTCGACCGGATAAAAAAGCATTCCTTTAAAATATTTGCAAAGGATATGAATGTTCGACCAAAATTGTTAACATCATTAGTAAATGAAGTGTGCGAAGCTGTAAAAAATGAGTTGAATGGTCTAATAGCAGAGCATGAGAAAAATTATGGTGAAGCAAAGATCTATAAAGATTTAAGTAAAATTATAAAATCAAACACCATTCAGTTGCAAAGTTTTTTCAGGTAAAATTAAAATTTCAACAAGAAACATTCTGGCGGTCAAGCCGCTGATTTTCATAGTTTTAAAAAAATATAGATTCAAAAAAATTAAAAACTTTGTTTTTCAATAGTGACAACAGCAGTTTTATCTGAACTGGCCGGGCTTAACCCAGGATTCACACAAGAGAAACAAATCAGGAAATTTATTGCAGACAATAGTGGGGTTTTATTTTTTTTAAAGCTAATTTTAGGTTTGATTTACTTATTTTAATTTAGGAAATGACTATGACAAAACAAAAAAAGGCTGAGAACACAAAAAAAATCTGGGCTATCGGCGGAGGAAAAGGTGGTATCGGGAAATCACTTTTTACAGTCAACATGGGAGTTGGTCTTGCAAACATGGGGAAGAAAGTGATTGTATTCGATTCCGATCTTGGGGGGGCCAACCTGCATACCCTCCTCGGAATAAAATTTGTTAAATATAACCTCAATGACTACATAAATAAAACCTGCGAATTAGAACAAACGATTCTTCCCACTTCGATTAATAACCTCTGGTTGATCAGTGGGGCAGATGGTATTCTGGGATCAGCAAATCCCAGTTATTTTCAAAAAATGAAAACGATCAAATGCTTTAATAAGCTTGAAGCTGACTACATCCTGGTTGATCTCGGAGCTGGCTCATCCTACAATGTTCTGGATTTTTTTAACTCGGCAGATGAGAAATTTGTAATTTTCAGTCCGGAACCCACAAGCATTCAAAATGTATATGGATTTTTAAAGAGTGCTATCTATAGAAAACTGATCAGAACGTTTAAAGGGAATAAGCCTTTAATGGATACAATTAAAAAGGCAATTGATCCTAAAAATGAAAGAAAAGTGTCCACCATGGATGAGCTTTCCAAAATAGTTTATGAGGCTAATCAAGACGGGCACAATATTTTTAGGCAAACCGTAAATAATTATCGACCAAATACGATAATCAATATGCTGAAGAATAAGGGAGAACAAAATATAGCTCTTGGTTTGAATATGACGGTCAAAAAATTTCTTAACCTGGATATGAATTATCTGGGATGTTTAGAATCTGATGACATTGTTTCAGAATCGGTAAAAGCCATGACACCATTTATGAAAATGAGCCCGAATGCTCGTGTGAGCAAATCCATAAATAAAATTATCCGGAAGCTTGTTTAAATAATGCCGGAATAATCTATGAAAGAAACAGTACAGGAGAAATCATGAAAGTATATTGCATGGAATGCAAGCAACCCATTGAAGTCAATACTTCTCAAATAAACGATTCCTATATTCCTCCGGATCTTTGTAAATGCGATAATTGCAATCGGGAAAATGAGACTGACTCAGGTGAAAAAAAAGGTAAGGACTATGATGATAGACCAAAGATTTCCTATAGAGAGCTCCGGGAAAAAGAGCAGGAAGAAATAAGAAAACATAGATGGTTTATGAGCGAAAAAAAAGGATATGATGTTGGAAAGGACGATTCCGAAGCTGACTGGAGAAAAAATTTTGAAAATGATTTTTTGAAACAATGGAATTATAGATAAATATTAAAAAGGGGTCAAGTCTACATTTCCGGTTTATTACGGCCACATAGTGTATCGCCCATATCAATTACAAGAAAACCATAACCGAATTAAGAGACACTGGAACAAGGCTTGTGGATACGGGTAGATTCAGGATAAGGGCATTCCACACGCCATTGGTTGAAAAAATATTAAACAGCCCGATGGGCACTGATGCATATTTTAATATTCAGGCAGTAGAAAAATCGTGGATTAGAGGAGATATTGACTCCGGGATTCTGCCGGTCGGGGAAGTCTCCGGGTTGATTTCTGATATTGAATCAGCAAAGCAGATTATCGATGAGATGGTCGGTGCTTCATAAATGAACTTGACAGTTTAAAATTAAAAGTCAACAAGCAACATACACCGGATTTCACCGGTTATTTTTAAAGGTATATAATGGATAAAGATAGTACATCACTTTCTGCGACTGATTGGTTTAATGAAGGTTTAATATGTTTCAACAAACCGGACGGAATTGGTGCTGTCCGGGCATTCGAGGCAGTTGTTAAGATAAATCCTGCTTATCGTCACGAGGATGGTGACAACCCCTACTTCTATCTGGGCAAGATTTCCGAAATCGAAGGACGGATCGGCGACGCGATTATGCTTTACTCGCACGCTTTGAAACTGGACCCGTATGACGAGGAGAGCCTTATCGGACGGGGAAGTTGTTATACGGTTAAAAAGAATCACGAAGTTGCCGTGGCTGATTTCAAAACGGTATTGGATATTCCACCTGAAAGCAGGAATGTACCGCTGCAGGATGTGCTGTATGCCATTGCGGAAAACTACCGCCAGCAAAAGGATTTTCCAAAGGCACTTCATTGGGGAGAAAAAGCACTTTCGGAAGACCCTGGTAATGATCGACATCGGGAATTGGTTGTTGATGTCAAAAAACAGATGCGGGACGTTCCTTAGAATTCTTCTATAGGTCCTATGCGTCGAATCCAAAATAGCTTCATTAGCTAAAGAAATTTTCGTTCATGTAAAAACTGAACTTGCAGAGGCCGCTTTCTTGAGTCTATATATGAGTGCGCCAGGCAAAGCTGGTAATTTCTTGTCGGTTAGAGTCCGACATAGTCAAAGGTTAGCCACCGGGCTATCACCAAAGGTGCATTTGTGGAGGTAACAAAGCAAATGAAGCCA
>JAQIBP010000131.1 GCA_027858995.1 Deltaproteobacteria bacterium
TTTATTTGAAGGTAAACTACCAGAATTTTTAAATGAGTAATTTTCTGATTGCAAAAACAAGGAAACTTTTTTAAGAAATCTAAGCAGCTCTAAAAATAGGTGCTGAATAATTACAAAACAATAAGCAATAGAAGTGAAAAATTATATTTTTTCAAAGGGGGATAGTATTAATGGCAAAAAAAATAAGCCGTAGAGATTTTCTTAAATTCCATGCCCAAAGCGGTTTGTTCCTGGCAGGTTCAGCCACTGGTATTTTTATACCAAGGTTAAGCTTTGCTTCGACAATACCTGATATCGGTGTTGCAAAAGGCAAAACCGTGGAGGCCACTAAAGCAGCCGTGAATTTGATCGGCGGCATTGAAAGTGTTGTTAAAAATGGCGACCGGGTACTGATAAAGCCAAATATGAGCTTTGCAAGATCACCTGAAGCAGCCTCCAACACCCACCCGGATGTTGTAAAAACTGTGGCAGCCATGTGCAAGGAGGCAGGAGCTTCTAAGGTAATTATCCTTGATCATACTCTGGCACCGGGAAAAAGATGCTTACAGATTTCAGGCATTGGCCCGGCATGTAGGGCAATTGATAAGAATATGGTGCATGCCATTAATAACTCATCTTTTTACAAACAGGTGAATATATCAGGGGCCAGAAGCCTTGCCCAAACAGATGTGGCAAAAGAATTTCTCAAGGCAGATGTACTGATTGCAGTACCGGTTGCCAAAAGCCATTCAGCTACAGGGGTCAGCCTCTCCATGAAAGGGATGATGGGATTGATTTATAACAGGAGAATTATGCATCGCATGGATCTTCATGAAACCATTGTAGATCTGGCAAGTATCTTGAAAGCGGATTTAACCATCATAGATGGTACAAGAGTGTTGAGCACGGGAGGCCCTGGAGGGCCGGGCAGAGTTTTAAAGAAAGATACCATAATTGCATCCAAAGATATGGTGGCTGCCGACGCTTTTGCTGTGGCAGCTTTTGAATGGTACGGTAAAAAATTTAAACCTACCCAGGTAAAACATATAAGGTTAGCCCATGAAAGAGGTCTTGGCCGTGCAGATATTGAAAACTTATCAGTAAAAACCATATCAATATGATTCGGTTTAGACGTTTAGTTCAAACCTTCTGCCTTGTTCTATTCCTTATACTGTTGACACTGGTCACCATTTCAGGGATTCCATTGTCCTCTCTTGATTTTTTCCTCCAGATGGATCCAGGTCTTGTATTCATAACTGCCATCAGTGCCAGAATCATTTTGCTCTCTTTTATTCCGGCAGCTGTTGTCCTGTTATCAGGGACGTTTTTTGGCAGGGTATTCTGCGGATATATCTGTCCCATGGGGACAACTCTGGATGTGACAGATGCTTTGTTCAGATTTAAGAATAAATCCTATCTGTTTTCAAAAAATTTACTAAAAATAAAATATCTGGTGCTTGTTTTTTTATTGGGTTCAGCACTGTTTGGAGTATCATACATTTTTATTGCCTCGCCTTTGTCTCTGATAACACGATTTTACGGTCTGGTTATTTTTCCTGTAATTTCGTTTTTATCCAAAGAAGCACTTGATATTGTCAGGCCTTTGGGAGATATGCTGGATAGTACTTTTGTCAGTTTTGTCCATATCAGGACTATCCGTTTTGCCACTCAGTTTTTTATCATCTTCTTTTTTATGATAGTTTTTGGCATGGTTAAATTTTCACCACGGTTCTGGTGCCGCTATCTCTGTCCATCAGGTGCTATGCTTGCTTTTTTTTCCATGTCACCCTTGATCCGAAGAGAGGTGTCTGATGAGTGTACTCAATGCGGTGAATGTGTGCAAAAATGCCCCATGTCAGCCATAGACATAGATATGCCTGAGAACACATTTTATTCAGAATGTATTGTTTGTCGAACCTGCGAGGAAATATGCCCGGAAACGGCTGTAACCTTTGGATTTCCAAAAAAGAGTGAAGTCATTTCATCGGGAGTTTTTTCTCCCAAAAGACGGCAGCTTATATCAACCGGAATGATTGGCGCGGGCACTGCTGTGATATCCTTGACAGGGTTAAATTCATTATATGGGAAATCTGGAGAGGGTCAGGTAAATACCCCCGGTCTGATCCGGCCTCCGGGAGCAGTAAAGGAGATGAATTTTTTATCAAGGTGTGTAAGGTGTAGTGAATGTATGACAGCTTGTCCCACCAATACATTACAGCCTATTGGGCTGGCTGCTGGTTTTCCTGCCATTTTTTCACCGGCTGTCACTCCACGCAGGGGGTATTGTGATCCTCAATGCCATGAATGTGGAAATGTCTGTCCTACAGATGCCATCCGGTTTATTGAGAAATCAGATCGAATCTGGGCAAAAACAGGTACAGCCCGAATCATCAGACAAAAATGTCTGGCATGGGAATTTAAAAAAAGCTGCATGGTTTGTGATGAGGTGTGTCCCTATGATGCCATTGAATTCTTAAAAGAAAAAGGCAATAAAGTACCTGTCCCCCATGTTATAGAGAACAAATGTGCAGGATGCGGGTATTGTGAACATTTTTGTCCTGTCCAAAATCAGGCTGCTATTGTTGTAACACCCATGGATGCCATAAGAGTGAATCAGGGAAAATATGAATCAGAAGCCAGATTAAAAGGATTTCAGCTCACAATAAAGCCTCCTGACAAGAAGACAATTTCTGTGGAATTATATCATGAAAGATATCAGGGTACTGCTCCCGGGTTTGATGAATAATAAATAATAAAATAATCAATTATTCAATATATTTCAGTTGCAAAGTAACATTTCTCCCCCAATTTTTGTTGGTGCCATAATCTATTTAAAGCTTAAACTCAAAACAATTGGTACAGCACTATAATAATTCTTCCATGAGTGAGCACAAACAAATACAAATTTATCATCCTTGTATGCAGACACCAATAGGGTTGTTATTGGAAATGAATTTTTCCACAACCATGTGATATCGGTTTTGTATGCTTTAGTGCCACAATGTAGCGTGATTTCTCGATTTGCAATAACTTTGATGTTTGAACCTAAATTTTCAAGGCCCTGCGCATAAAATTTTGGTCCAAAGTTTTTTAATTTTATATCTTCGGGAGCTTTACCTACTGATGCGGAAAAATCTATATCCAAAGGGGTTTTCATTCTCATTACCTGACCTGACGAATTGATTGCTGATTTTTTACTGCCCAATGGATACTTAAATGTAAAAGCTGGAGCTGTTGTCCTTGTAAAAACACCATCTTTCGCCGCACCCTTATTTTTTGAAATCCATGATAAGCCAGCCAATGGCGCTTTAGCAGCACCACTCACCAATGAATTGAGCCGAACCTGGTCTTTTGTGTTTGGAGGCAGTTTTTCAGGTGACGATGCTGCCGGAATAATGTAATTTTCAAATAATTTTTTTGCCATCAGACTTTCCCGACCTGTCAGATCTCCCGTAAAAACAGCCACCATATTCTTCTCTGGTATTATGAAAATGCGCTGACCCTTATACCCAACAGCCGCATAATATCCTTTGGAATCTATCCACCACTGGTACCCATATTGATCAAACAAAGTCGCATCGATATGTCCTTGTGTAGATTTTTCAACCCATGCAGACGGTATGATCTGCTTGCTGTCCCAGCGACCCTTGTTTAAAAACAACCAGCCAAACCTGACCATATCGCTGGGCCTGAGATGCATTTCACCATAGCCGATATCAATGCCCTGGGGACTTTTTGCCCAGCCGATATCACTTATGCCAATGGGTCTAAATAAATATTTTGTGGCAAATTCCAGTGTTCTCATTTTAGTTGTATTTTGAATAATAACAGAGAGCAGATATGAGACACCATTGCAATATTCAAATTTTTCCCCCGGCGGTTCAGCCATGGGAAGCTCAAGAACATATTGAGCCCAGTTCGGACTGCTTCTCATTGCGAATAATCCTTTCCATCCATATAGATAGGAATCTTGACATTTCAAGCCTGAAGCCATCATCAATAAATTTTCAAGCGTGATCGATTGTTTTAATTCATCCATTTTGGCAACAGTTTTATCCGAAAAAAAATCTGTGATGGGTTGGTTTACACTCTTGATATAACCCTTATCAATAGCGATTCCAATCAATGCAGACATAATGCTTTTTGTACATGAATGAATAATGTGTTTTCTTGTTTTTAAAAAAGGCCAGAAGTAGGCATCCATGACCATGTATCCGTTACGTACAATACTTATGCTTTCAATTTGAAGGCTTTTGTCCTTTATATGTTCAAGCATCTGTGCAAGAACATGAGATTGCATGCCTTGCTCTTCAGGAGCAGAGGTTTGCCACTTTGTTGTTGGAAAATTTTTACCGGATCCATTAGCATGGGAATAAGAAAATATTGTAAATGTAAAAATGGCAAGGCCATAAGAAATAAGATACAGTCTGTTTTTTAAAATTTTCATTATAACCCCCTTAAAAAAATATTTTGGCAATATATTTGTTGATAATAAATTCTGTAAACATATTGCCAGGAGTGTCATCAACAAAATTCAAATTTGAACCTGTTAGAAGTGTAGTAGGGTCACTACTCAGGATTAAATTCAAAAAATTTGAGCACTGCACAACAGGTGTCTAAGTGAAAAAGGAACTCTGATATCAACTTTCAGTTTAATATCCAATAAAACATCTCATGTCAATGTATAGAACCCATTATTTTTACAAAAGAATACACCATAAGATTATATCCTTTTCAAGATATTGTGGGAAATTCCAGCTTCCTGACCAGCAATTCTCGGTGAAAAAATATAATCAATAAGGGCAAAGGGTTTCAGATGATATGGTTTTTATTTTTCGTAATGTTGGAGTTTTGCCCGAAAAGCCAAAAAATATTTTTCAATCAAA
>JAQIBP010000132.1 GCA_027858995.1 Deltaproteobacteria bacterium
TTTGATTGAAAAATATTTTTTGGCTTTTCGGGCAAAACTCCAACATTACGAAAAATAAAAACCATATCATCTGAAACCCTTTGCCCTTATTGATTATATTTTTTCACCGAGAATTGCTGCTTTAAAAGGTGTTCTGTATTTCCACCTTTCCGCGGACTGCCGTTTATGGCTAATGCATACATCGTCATTTCCTCCATCATTTTTTAAGGTTTTACTTCAATTGGCTGTCTTTGCTGCCCCGTCACGAGCCCACCCGACAGCCATAATTTACTCCTGATAAAATTATTTTTAAATCTACCCACCTTTTTATCATTAATATGGTTTCTTGCCCATACTTACTCTTTGTTCTACATCTAATACAGTGCAGCCACCGATAACAATTAATTCTACGGTTTTTTCTATCGAACATACAAAAATAATAAACCGGATAAGACTCAAATCGCTATCAAAAAGACATAGAGATTACAACAGAATTTTTTTAAAAAATGCTCTTGATTAATGTTGGCAGGAAATAAAGTTGACTGTTTAGGATCTGCGGCTTGCATGTCAGTATGTTCGTTGTTGAACTTAGAGCCGTTCATGCCGATGAGAATTACAGTCCCGCCAGTTGAGCCAACATGATAGAGCAAATGCCAAGAGACCCAGAATCAAGACTGCCGCGTCCACTACCAAAGGTTCCCATGTAAATCCTGTTAGTTTATCTACATAGTACTTGACGAATGAATTCGGCAAGTTAGTCTCTCCGAGTTCACGCTTGACCTCCCAATGCCAGTCCGTAGAAGGGCAGTAGCCCCAACCGTAAAATATTCCTAAACCGAACCAAGACAAGATAGTTAGGCCAATAGTTATCAAATGTATGCGTCGTGCCCTTCTCCACGCCCAACCGGTTAGATTAAATAGAACCAAGGTGCCATGGGATACGATGAGGAAAAAATCAAGAAACGTGTACATTCAAATCTTTTCTGTATACCTTCAAAAGTGTTTCTAGTTAAATAAACCCCTGCAATTCAAGCAGTTTCTCCGTTCTGTATAACCCCCAAACCCCGCGGTTAGCACAAGTTATTCCTTGTCGTCATAAAAATTACTTTCTTTTATGGTTGGATAACAATCTATCCAGGTGACTGGCAAAGGCATTCCGATTCTTTTGATTTACTGCTTGCGGGCCACCCATATCTTCATTTAGTACCTCAGATTTTCGTTACAAGCTCACTCGTGCCAAGTAAACAGCACCTTCAGACGAGCCACCGGTTAATGGATTATCAAACTCGATTGTGTGCGCCTCAGCACTTTCAAAAACCCTACTCAAAAGATTGGTAAAAGATTCTTCCGGGAAGCCATCTGCCCAGAGACCAAACACCCCGCCAGGTTTCAAATGCTGTGCAAGTTCCTCCAGCCCTTCCTCAGTATAAAAACGCGTGTTCGTTTGGTGTAATACATTCGTCGGAGTGTGATCTATATCTAAAAGAACGGCGTCATGTTTCTTTGCAGGATACTCTGGGTCAAAACTTTTCGACACGTCTCGAGACAGGGCAAAAAAATCGGCATGCACCAGCCGGCAGCGGGGATCTCCCGTCAACTCCTTACCCAGCGGGACAAGTCCTTTTTGATGCCACTCGATCACCCCCTCTAAATACTCCACAACAACGAGCGATGTTACACGCTTATCTTCCAATACGGAAACAGCTGTGTACCCAAGCCCGAGGCCGCCGATCACAACGTCGAGGTCTTTTCTATCCAATCCGCCCAGCCCAAGCTTGGAAAGCTGAACTTCTGCCTCATGAAACAAGCTCGTCATCAGAAAATACTCTCCAAGCTTGACCTCATAGATATCAAGCCCTTCGAGTTGAATCAAACGGCGGCGCCGTAACATCAAGTCTCCGATAGGCGTCGGTCTAAAATCTAATTCTTCGTACATCAAACTCATTTTACCAACTTTTTTTTTGCTTCTGGTGAATGGTCCAATTCAAATTGCAATTCTTTACAGGGAAAATCACTACATTCAATACAAGAATTATAGTTCTTATCAATACAGCATTGTCGCATTTTACATGAATTAGCACAGAAGAACGAATGCCTCTTTTCGGCTTTGCAACCATCGCAGATTACATACTCTGGTTTGACTTCAGCACGATATCTTTTGGCCAATTTTTTAGCGACTTTAGCTAATTCTTCATTACTTCCCGATTGGGTTGCAAGGTAGCTTGGACATTTTGAGCAGTCTATTCCACAATAAGCAATCATTTAATACGTTTCCTGGTGAAGATAATGCTTAAAACTCACTGACTTGTCCACGTGCAGTGGTTTGTTCATAGGCCCGGGGGAAGTGGGGTGGAAACTCACCTTACTGCCGCTGTCTCTTTGCTCCGCTTTGTCCTCATAACGCAGTTATGAGGCTGCGGAGCTATCCTTCACTTGATATATCGATCACCAACTTTCCGATATGTTTTTTTGTTTCGAATTGTTTCTGTGCCTCGGGAACCTGGGGGAGAGAAAACGTATTTGCGACCACAGGAGAGACTTTTCCTGTCTCAATTCGTTTGATCAGGTTTGGAAAAACCGATTCGTCAAGAACAGTACAGCCAAACAAACTCAGGTCTTTCAGGTAAAGAGTTCTGACATCCAGCTCCACGAGCGGACCTGCAATAGCACCGGCAACGGCATACCGTCCAAATGGCTTAAGCACATCCAATAAACCCGCCCACTGCTTGCCTGCCACCAGATCAATTACGACATCAACACTGCTTTTTCCAAGCTCTTGTACAAGACTGGCATTTCTCGCAAGCGTGCGATCAGCCCCAAGGCTCAAAATTTTATCCATTTTGGATGGCGAGGTAATACCTATAATTTGTGCCCCCCTTGCCTTGGCAAGTTGAATGGCCGCAGAACCTACGCCGCCTGACGCTCCAGTCACCAACACAACATCATTGGTGCTAACGTTGGCCCTGGTCAGAAGGTTCTCAGCTGTGGAATAGGAGCAGGGAAAAGATGCTAGTTCAACGCCGCTTAGCTTGCTGTTGACTTTATGAGCATGCCTGGCTGCAACAACGGTATATTCAGAGAAACCACCGTCGCATTCGGATCCGAAGTACCAGGGTTGATCCAAAACCTTGCCGCCCACCTCCAGAATGCATGGTTCAACAAGCACTCTTTCATGGAGAAGGCTGGCATCAATTTGTTCTCCGACGGCCACGATTTCGCCACAAACATCAGCCCCTTGGATTCTGGGAAATTGAATGGCATTTCCTGACCAGCCTGCGTCACTGCTGTCTCCATTTGATTTCGAATACCACCCAAGTCGAGTATTGAGATCGGTGTTGTTAACGCCGGCTGCGCTCACCTTTATAAGTACATCGCGTGGACCAGGAGTAGGTACAGGAATATCTTTGCGGAACACCAGTTTATCCAAACCACCGTGTTCCGTCAGCTGGATGCCTTTCATTACTTTTGGTATGTCATTCATAGTGGTTTCCTTTTGAGCATAATCTTTGAACATCTGCGGCTTGACCGCCAGAATATTTCTTGTTGAAATTTTTAGGATGCCGACTTAAAGCGGATGATAGGTTTTTTCCTGCCTGTTACTCTCAGGTAGGATTCATCTGGATATCCTAAAACAATTACAGCATGAACGTTTTCTTTTACAGGAATTCCCAGTTTTTTTTGAATCTGTTTGTCTGATTTCATGGCTGCAACGGCAAATCCGATGAGACATGAGCCGATTCCCATGGTATGGGCAGCAAGAAGAATATTTGAAGCAGCCAGTATGGCATCTTCCTTCGGGCAGCTTGCTTCTGAGCCGGATCCGATGAGTATGCAGGCAGATGCACCGTGGAAAAGTCGGTCTCTTTTATTTTTCTCCATTTCTGCCATCACTTGTTTTGTTGATTCATAATATTCGTTATAGTAATCATCAAGTGCAGTCATGCCCAAAAGACTGAGTCCTTTTCTCAGCACAACTTTTTCCGCTTTTTTATTAAGCCCCACAAAAAAATTTTTTATCTGCCCGGCAAAATAGAGCACAGCATTCCTGTCCGGTAGACAGGTATATGTCCATTCCTGGCTATTGGTACCCGAAGGTGCCAATGCAGCTATTTTAATAAGGTCATTGAGCACATCAATTCCAACCGGTGTATCTTTGAAATTTCTGCAGGATCGCCTGGACGCCATGAGCCGGACAAGATCTGCGGTCGGAAAATCACCAAAACCCATCCAGTCTGTGTCCAGATGAAACGTATCAAATCGACTCATCTCCTTATCCAAGGCTTCCACCTGGATAGCGTTTTCTGGACAGACAGCCGAACAATGACCGCAGGATAAAGACTTTTCCCCGGTTACACAGGCAATGTTGTCCACAAGGGAGATGGTATCTGAAGGGCAGACACGAATACAGGCACCACACCCGACACACTTTTCAGAATCTATCACAGTAGTCACAGTTCTCGAGTTCATTTCTGCATCCCTTTTTTTAAGTATTTTTTCATAAACCTTTTTTATTTTTCTGACAAATAAAGACCGTGTGGCCTGTTGGATATTGAGACCTTGCACGACTGCCTTTATCTTCTTGGGCAGAATTGGTTACAACCTAAAGTTATTTATAAATCATTATCATTTTTCGCTAAAAATTATATTATCTATTTAATTTTATTGAATATTTATGCTATTATTGCCTAAATAAAAAATCTTTAGGATTATTGGGATCAATTGATATTCCACGGATATATTCGCTCTTTATACCGTTGCTTTTTTTATACCAGTGTTTACCAGAATCAATACTTTGGTATAACCGCCAGGTTAGCAAAATTATTCTCTCCAGTGCTGTGGCTCATTTAAAACTTTTGAACATTGAATTTTTCCTGAGTTATTTTCCAAGACATCACCATTTAATTCTTGAATCATCCATGCCTCTGCGTGTTCTGGAGGGATTGGATAGGGTGCTTCAAAGCCTTGCTCACCAGCTGGTATAAAACCACAACGAGGATAATAAGTAGGATGTCCAAGAACGAACACTAACTCTGTTTCTGATGCCTTTAGCAATCTTAAACCTTCGTTGATTAGTTTTTCTCCAATGCCTTTTTTTTGTTCCCCTGGGAGTATTGCCAATGGGGCCAAAATTTGAGCAGCTATTAATATTTCTGTTTGGGTAACTACAGCTTTTGTATACAGGATATGGCCGATGAGTTTGTTGTTCTCAACAGCAACTAAAGACAATATAGGCATTGCTGTTTCATCATTCAGCAAGTCATCGACAAGTTTGGCAATTACAGGACCTTTGTCTTCACCAAATGCTTGTTTGTGGATATTCAGTATTTCTTTGCGTTCTTGTTCAGTTGATTCTCTGATCTTCAATGGGAATTCCTCTTTTTGGCTTGCTAATGCGGTGCTGAAAGGGTCATATGGGTCTTTTTATGGTGTCAATTGTCTGAAACCAGGCCGAAGATAGAATATCCTTTTGAGATTCTTTTTTCGACGTGATTTTTTCATCCCACCAGGGAGAATTTTCAAGATCCATGATTTTAAGGACTGCTTTATCAGGAAAGCGTGTTCGTAAAAATGCCTTGAAAAGATCATCTCCCAGCTCATCTTTAAACAGACTTTTTGCAAGGTAATAATGAAGCGTATAAAAAATAGCCGCTCCCTTAGTATTCAGGTGGTGAAAGCCATCCCATTTTTCAAATATTTCAAACGCTTTTTTTGAGATTTCATTATTTTGAATGGCCGGAACCCTTTTTAACACGTCAACCTCTTTTTCTTTGATTCTTTTATAGAATGCTGACTCAGTATCAAGCTGAACGGCTTTCATGTCTTTTAAAGACCAATTTTTCTGTTTTTGTCCCAGAAGCGTTTCAATGCGTTGCGCACGGTTTTCAATATTATAATATCCAGGTACGATTCCATTGCCAAAATCCTGGGGCTGGTGATTGGCTGAAATAATAATGCCCGATTCAGGATTGATAAATTGCGGATTTGACTCAAAGGGCCAGGTCCCTAAATAATCATTTGAAGGATCTGATCCGTCCTGGATAAAATTGGGGTCTACATGATCTGGCCTTTTGGGTAGTTTTGCCACAGCCCACCATCCAATATTACCTTTGGTATCGCCCATTACAAAGTTCAATCCAGGCGCATGTATTTTTTTAAGGGCATCCGAAGCCTGGAAAACCGAATCGATATGTGACAATTCATATAATCCGTTAAGCATGTCATTGCTAAAATCATGGAATGCCCAGAAAACAGCAACCGGTCTTTTTTCCTTGTTCAACGTATCCAGGATATCATTGATAATGGGGCCGTGTTTAGACATTCTAACTTTTAAAACCAGATCTTTTTCATTTTTTACCTTGATAATTTCATGTTCAATTTTAAGGTCGGTCCATTTACCATTAGACCAGACCTGGTCCGGGTTATCTGGATTTGCTTTTTCAACGAACATATCCAGGTCATCGTTTTGAAACATGGTCAGGGTCCAGGCAACTTTCTGGTTGAAACCAAGAAGGGCCGTTGGAACTCCCGAAAGAAAATGGCCGTAAAAGTTCAAGTTCGGTGTGATAATGTGGGCTTCATACCAGACCGAAGGGCAGGAATGGGCAATGTGAGGGTCTCCTGAAAGGATGGGTTTCCCAGACACTGTTTTATTCCCCTGTACGGCCCAGGCATTACTGCCCTCAAAAAATCCAACCGGCGAATGAATGGTCTCTATATCAGCAACCAGGCCTGCCATCTGGGCCAGGGATTTGTGCGTATCTGTTAAAAGTTTCAAAGGTGGAACAGCAGAAGGAAGGTAATCCATATCACTTAAATAGGCCTGCCCAAGTTCATCGCGAATAAATGTGAGCACAGGATCAGACTTGAATCCCGCAGCAAAGCTGTAGGCCATATAGCCTGAAACACTGACAATGTCTGATAGCATATAATCTTTTTTTGGAATCTTTAAAATATCAAACTCAATGGGTGCAGGCCTGGTATGAATATAATGATTTATACCGTCAAGATAAGCCTGGCTGACTTTAAATGCCGGAGTGGTTTTATTGGCTTTTTGCATATATTCGTTTCCAAACTGCTTTAATCTCAAAGTTCTGAAAAAAGAGTCGGTTGATTTCAATTTAGGACCCAGTATTTCGGAAAGTTCTCCTTTTGCAAGACGGCGAAGCAATTCCATATGAAAGAGTCTCTCTTGCGCATGAACATATCCAAGGGCATAGTAGGCATCAGTTTCATTTTCAGCATAAATATGGGGGATGGCAAAAGTATCAAAACGGACATTAACCAAACCAGTTAGACCCGGCAGTGTTATATTACCTGACCGAACTGCCTTTTTGGAATAAAGATAATTGGTACAAAATCCAATTATGATCAAAATAACAATTAATAATTCCAGCCCAGCTCTTTTAATAAACTTACTCACGATCTGATCCTAAATATAAAGAATGAATCACAGTGTTAATATAGACTCAAATAACAGAGATTAAACCTAATTGTATTATAAAGTTAATCCCGGTGATGACCGGCGCCGTGGGCTGTTCAAGTAAGCGCAGCTTGATTTAAAAGTTCGCGGTGACCGGTCCATTTTTTTGTTGGAATTAAGTACGGTGATCTGGATAATGTTTTTTAATACAGGCCGGGCAGATGCCATGGCTGAACTTGAAATATTAACAGGAACGACCAGAAATACGAATAATATCCGGATAAAATCTGGCTATCGCCTACGGTTTATCCTCGCATCAGGCTTTCAAGCTGTTTAATGCTCTTTGCACTTCCCATGACTACAATAGTATCCCCAATGACAAATTTTGTATCTGCTTTAGGGTTAAATGTCATTTCCCCTTTTTTATCCTGTATGGCAATGACAATCAGATTCATCTCCTGCCGGATCCCGGAATCCACCAGGCTGACATTGGCGAGTTTTGCTCCCTGCGTGACACGAATCTCCTCGAACTGAAATTCGGTTGACTCATCATTAAATGCGGTTTCAAGGAATTTAATGACCGTAGGACGTAAAATTGCGTGGGCCATGCGCCGGGCACCGATATCATAGGGTGATATCACCTTGTCGGCACCTGCTTCTTCCAGGATTTTCTTGGATGAATTCTTGGATGCACGGGCCACGACAAAAATATCAGGATTCACCTGCTTTGCCAACTTAACAAGCAAAACATTCTCATCATCTGTTCCTACGCATGCAATGATGCCGGAAGCCCGTTTTATCCCGGCCCTGATCAGCTCATTTCCATCAGCCGCCTCTCCGATCAGGTAAAGGACACCATCTCCATTCAGCTGGGCTTCATGCTTACTGTCCTTTTCTATGACCACCACGTTGATGTACTTCTGGACCAGGTACTGTGTCAGCAGCCGGCCGATCCTGCCATAGCCACAGACAATATAATGGCCGTCGAGTTTTGTAATTTGATTTTCCAATTTTTACCTCCCGAGAACGGATTGGATCCATCCTTCCATAAAAAATTTAATGGTACAGTTTATCAGGTACATAAAAAAACACCGCCAAACAGGATTTGTATTGTCGAGTAGACATCTACTTCCTCCTATACTTAAACGTATTATTCGTGAGGAAATGACACCCCTCACAGAACCCGCCGTGCGGTTTTCCCGCAACGGGCTCTTCGCTAATATTCACTTTGACTGCCATAACGTATACAGGTTGTGATAAATTTTAGGTTTTGGAAGCGGATGCCTGTTAAGATGGGCGTTGAACTGTTCCCAGTTAAAACTTTTTTTCTGGCTTCTCCGGTTCATCCATTTAAATGTCAGGCGTACTGCCTGAGTGTAGAACCTTTTAATTCCAATAAAATTACCACTTACTCCGTAATATTGAAAATGTCCTCTCAATTTTGCAACAAGAATAGACCACCATGATTCTGGGCTGCTTGTGTTGCGCACAGCCTTCAACCATTGATTCATTTCCTTGATTTTGGCAGAAAATTTCTTGCGAGCAGTTTTCCTGCCTACCTTGAAATAACCTTTCCTGCCTTTATCACAAAAATGTGTGATTCCAAGAAAATCAAACGACCCTGGTTTACCACCTTTTTTCTTGCTGTTTTCTCTGGCGTATCTGCCGAACTCTACTATCCGTGTCTTTTCCAAAGATAATTCCAAACCAAACTTCTCCAACCGATTAATTAAGTCCTGGAGTAGCTGATTGGCTGTATCCTTATGTTGCACGCAGATAACAAAATCATCACAGTAGCGCACCATGCCCATGTAACATCCAAACTTATGCTTCTCAACCTTTTCAAACCAGAGGTCAAGCACATAATGAAGATAGATGTTAGCCAGTACGGGTGAAATTAATCCGCCCTGGGGTGTCCCTTTTTCAGAGGGTGTATATTCGCCTTGTTCTACAATACCTGCTTTAAGAAATCTTTTCAGCAGGCGTAACAGGCTTTTATCACTTATCCTTTGTTCAAGGCAACGCATGAGCCAGTCGTGTTCCACATTGTCAAAGAAGCCTTTAATATCGGCATCTATTATGTGATTAACCGGATGTTTCATTATTATCTTATCCACAGCATTCAATGCTTGATGGCAATTGCGTTTTGGTCTGAAACCGTATGACAAATCAAGAAAATCAACCTCAAAGA
>JAQIBP010000005.1 GCA_027858995.1 Deltaproteobacteria bacterium
GTGTTAGCGGCGGCGTGAAAATGCAATAAAATGCTTGGTTTGAAAATGTATGTGCAAAAAAGCCGGCAGATCAGTATTTTTGATCAACCGGCTCAGGATAAAATCTACTCTTTTTTCTCTTCTCTCATCCGATAACTGTCCCCTTCAATAACAACAGCTTCTGTATGATGCAGTAACCTGTCAAGTAATGCAGAGGTGAGAGTACTGTCATTGTTGAAGATTTTAGGCCATTCTCGGAACACACGATTGGTTGTAATAATAATGGAACCTTGTTCATATCTCTGGCTGATAATCTGGAACAGCAGGTCTGCTCCGGTCTTATCTATAGGCAGGTAGCCCAGCTCATCGAGATAAAGCAGGCGAGGTTTAAGGTATTTTTTGAGCTCCTGCTTTAAAAAACCTGCCCGTTGCGCTGCCACAAGATTATTTACAGCATCAATGGCAGAGGTGAACAGTACTGTATGCGTTTCAAGGCAAGCCTGATACCCCAAAGCTGTGGCAATATGGGTTTTGCCCACACCCACAGAACCTATAAATATAACATTGCTTTTATTCTCAATGAACTTCAAACGGAACAGATTTTCAATTTGAACCCTGTTGATTTTTTTTGGCCATGACCAGTTAAAATGTTCCATTGTTTTTATAACAGGGAATTTGGCCATACGTATCCGGCGCTGGATCATTCTATCCCTGCGTAAACCAGACTCCTGTTTAATCAATTCTGATAGATAGTGGATATGAATCCAGTTTTTGCGGGCTGCTGTTTTTGCAACAGATTCATAATTTTCTCTGATATAGGGCAATTTTAAATATGTAAGATGTTTGTCCAAATCATGTACCTCCTGTATAAACTGATAAGTTTGGTGGGGCAATGGTTAAATCCAGTAAATCACTGCTTCTTGTGACATGAAGAACTCCTGGCTCTTTACTGCGGTTCAGGCGCTGCTCTAAGATATTTGTAATATATTCACTTGAATAAGCATCAAATTTAATGGCATCTTCAATGGCCAGGGCAACTTGTTCCCTGGGATAAATTTCACTTAAAGCCACAATCTTCCTGATATGATGGAACGGGTTTATCCTGCGCTGTCCCAATTGTTGATAATACTCCCGGGCTTTATTGGATAAAGTCAAAAACTTCATGTAGACAGCCTGGTCAACAGCTTTTTTTCTTTGTGCCAAAAGAGTTGTTGAGTGATCCGGGTTCTGTATGTCCTGTTTACGGTCATAACATCTGGGATGTTTGGCAATTAGATCTTTGCCATGGTAAAGACAAATCGTGTTCTGGTATTTTTTCAAGGTGAGTCTGACACCGGCGAGTTGTGCAGGAACTGTATATTGATTACCGTCGAGGCTGATTCTGTATTGTTTTGAAGCCCTCACCTGACTGATTTGGCCAATATCATAAGGTGTTGCAGGTAACTTACCAAGAAGGGGTAATTCTTTTTTAAACATATCCACAGGACGGTTGCCGGTTTCTCCATGGACTCTGACATTGGCTATAGTGTCAAGCCAATTTTTTGCCACAGGCTCCATCACGCTGAAGTCAGATATATCAAGACCATTCAAAAGATTTTTTTTAACATAACCCACAGCATTTTCTACTCTGCCTTTTTCATTACCTTTTCTTACATTACAGGCAACTATAGAGAACCCATAATAGTTTGCAAAATCAAGATATCCAGGATTAAATACCGGGGCGCATCCAACAGTTCTTTTCAATACGGCAGACTTGAGATTATCCACCATGATTTTTTCAGGAACACAACCAAAAAAATGAAAAGCATTTTGATGACATCCCAAAAAATGTTCCATGGTTTGAGAGACGGTAAATTCAAGATACATCATTCGGCTGTGGCATAACACCATTACAAAAAAGCTTAACCTGCGAGAGGTAGACCCTACACGAACAGTTCCATAAGATCCCCAGTCCATCTGAGCGCATTCACCAGGTGCAAATGCGAGTTTTAAAAAAGCTTTTGTTTTTGGAGGACGGATTTTCCTGACATAATCTTCAACAATTGTGATTCCTCCTTTAAAACCATCCTGGGTAATACGCTGATAAATTTGCCTTGCTGTATAGGCATGCTTTTCCAGCATTTGGATAATCTGGTTTTTAAAGGGATCAAGCTTGCTTTTACGAGGTGCTGACTTTCTTGCCCTGTATCTTGGTTCATTTGCCCAGAGAGCTATAGTTCTATTATCCAGTCCGAGTTTATTGGCAATCTGGCTGTACTTTAAATAGTCCCGGGTAAAATAATTTCTTATCTGAACATAGGTTTCATAATCAATCATTGTGCACCTCCCAAGAGATCTGACAGGCTCATCATTTGTCCTGAACGGCAGTTATTAATCCCGGGTTCAAGGCTGAGAACCTGATATATCGGCTTTTGCCAGGCAATTAAACTGTTTTTGATTAAACCGGATCTTGCTTCTTGCAAAATTTGTATATCCATGCCCAGTTTGTTCATAATGGATTTATCAGAGTAATAGCTCAAACCTCTGGCATCAGATACACACACCAGGAACAAGTACAAAGCAGACTGTACATGGGTGCATGATGCAATATGCTTGTCTCTAACCAGTCGGTGATCTACCCAACTGAAGCTTCTTGGTATTTTCCTGACTCGTTGCTTTAAAATCGGTTCTTTTACAATCATCTATCCCTCCTCGTTTTTTGGGTTTATCAAACACAATTTCCTGTCCGGATTGTTGCATACGAAGGAGGGTATTTGCGATGTCATCTTGTAACACAGAGCCGATTAAATTGGATAGTAGTCCAATAATAACAGGCGGTTGTGCCATTAAGAGATCTTGTAACGGTTCAACATCAATTTTGTCGCTATACGCTATGTTTTCAACAGGTTGCGTTGTTAAGGAATCTTGTAACGCAGTTGAGGGTTTTGTCCGGTTCCCATAATCTGGGTTATTACGTCTCCACTCTTGAACTCGCTTGACATTGTCAGGACCACGAAAATAATCCTCATTTTCAGGTTTACTCAGCCATTTTTTTTGACTAACAGCCTTGCTTGCTTTTTTACACGGCTCTCTATTACAATACTTTTGTCTTTTCCTGTTACGATGGTCAGGTATAAATAACCGTTTGCAATTACGACACTTTTTCTTTTTTATTTTTTCCATTCACAACATGCCTTTAAATTAAATCAATAATTAATGGACATGTTTGTGCCGGAGAAAATTCTTTTCAAGAAAAAGAGAAGAAGATGAAGAAAATTGGTTAAAATATTTTTTAAAAAG
>JAQIBP010000027.1 GCA_027858995.1 Deltaproteobacteria bacterium
TGCTGCTAATTTTCTGATGAGCAAGGCCGGCACAATGTATAACCGCATCTGGCAGATATTTATTGCAGACATCTTTTAACATCTTTTCATCTTCAATATCTGCTTTTACAGAAACCCAGGTCTCTTGATTATTAGATCGCAAACCTCTATCCAGACCAATTACTTTATATTGCAAAGAAAGCTCTTGGCATAAAGCTTGCCCAATAAATCCGGAAGCTCCAGTGATCAAAATGGTTTTCATCGGTCGATCATCTATTTGCATGGTTCCATCATTTAGTTTTTTAATTTCTGTAATTCCCTTTGGAAAAAATCTATTTTTTATCAAAGCTATCATCATATGTAAAAAAATCCAGATCTTCGCTTTGATGCTATCTGTTTTTACGTAAAAATATCATTTTACAAGCAAAAAGAAAACACCTGGCCCACATTAGTGGCATTAAATTTGCATTAACAAATTATCATGAATAATGAACAAATAAAATACAATAATATATGGATGCTGGAATCACAGGCACTCTCTAACTGGAGGCATAATATGAAACAAAATATTAAATGTTTTTTAATTACAGTTTTTTTAATAGCAGTATATAGTATTCATGTGCATGCTTCTGACCCAATGTTAAAGTGGGATGCTTCAACAGGAGATGTTTCAGGATATAAAATCTATTATGGCCTTTCCCAGGGGAATTATCCTTTTAGTGACGATGTTGGAAATGTTACACAATATTCTTTATCTAATTTTTCCTTAAGTGAAGGCACTACTTATTATTTTGTGGTCAGGGCATATAATGCTTCAGGAGAAAGCGACAACTCCAATGTTACCACATATTCTGTACCGGATTCCTTAGATACAACGCCGCCTCTTTCTCCCCAGGGTGTTGCAGGGAAAATTGCAAATGATGATATAGTGTTGACCTGGAAGGCAAACAGCGAATCTGACTTTTCTGTTTACAGGGTATATTACGGGACTTCAAGCAGAGATTACGGACTTCCAATACCTGTTAACAGAACTAAATATTCGATTTCGGGATTAAATAGTAATGTAACATATTATCTTGCTGTAACTGCTGTGGATACATCTGGAAATGAGAGTGGATATTCTTCACCAGAAATTCAAAAAATAATAATACCTGAACCTATAATACCTGAACCTATAATACCTGAAACTGATACACAAGCGCCATCTGTGTTTATAAGATATCCAACGTATCGTTCATCGTATGACACAACGACTTCAAGTGTTGATATCAGTGGAACTGCTTCAGATGATACAGGTGTGACTGAGGTTACCTGGTCTAACTCGAAAGGTGGATCTGGTATTGCAACAGGAACGTCCGGATGGAGTGCAAAAAGTATAACACTGGATGAAGGTAAAAACCTGATAACTGTTACTGCAACAGATAAAGCAGGAAATACATCAACAGACAAATTGACAATAACATATATAAAACCAGACTTAACAGCACCTGTTGTTATAGAGTATACAAAACCAGACACAACAGCACCTGTTGTTACAATTACATCACCAACTTCAGGCACTACTTATGGAGTTGCTACCTCCAGCCTGAATATAGCAGGAACAGCCTCAGATGCGGAAGGTGTAACCCAGGTTGCATGGTCTAACTCAAGAGGAGGTTCAGGCAAGGCATCAGGAACAAACACCTGGAGTGCAAAAGGTATAATCCTTGGAGAAGGTGCGAACCTGATAACGGTTACAGCAACAGATGTAGAAGGTAATGCATCTACAGATACACTAACAATAACGTATACAATACCAGACACAACAATACCAGACACAACGACTAACTCCTGGGTAGAATTAACCAATGATAATTTTGAATCCGGCTGGGGAAACTTTCAAGATGGGGGTCGTCATTGCAGAAGAGTTGGGAAAAGCCTCAAAGCACATCAGGGTAATTATTCCATCAGAATTCGATCCAATCATAAAAAAGGTTCATCCTTAATACATAGGAGTGGTATTGACGTCAAAACACCTGATTATTCCCAAATAAAAATTGAATTCTGGTTCCTTCCAGTTGGTATGGACAAAAAAGACAAGTTTTTTGTAGAGTATCATGATGGAAACAACTGGCAAAAAGTCGCGCAATATGCAGTAGAAAAAGATTTTACAAATGAATCTTTCCATCATAAAGAAATTATTATTCACAGAGGACCAAACTTTATCTTTTCAAAAAACATGAGAATACGTTTCCAAAATGATAGCAATAAACAAAAAGATAGAATTTATATAGATGAGGTTATTGTATCTGCCCGGTAGCGCAATAATATGAATAGAAATAAAAGCTCAAAAGGTAAAACAATGACCAACTTATAGCTTGAACTGAATTTTTACTCTCTATTTTAAACATTCTTATAGAGTTCTAATTTATAAGGTACAGGGTATAGGCCTAAAGAAGGCTTGTACACTAAATTCCTGAAAGCCCTATTCATTATAAATTTTATCATTAAGCTTGATTTATTTGTATGCCTTAATTTATGCTGCCCTAATTCATCTGCAAGTTTTTTAAATTTTTGCTGTTGTTCGGGAATTATTTGAGTTTTTACATAGTTATATAATTTTATATCCAGCTCATTATTTTTAATAATTGTATCTTCATATTTGTTATAATCAAACATAAAATCAACATTCACATCTGTATTTATTTTAGCAATCTTTTCATACATGCCATGCAAAAACCCCTCATAACGTTTGCCTTCCATGTTTCGGACATCATATCGTTTGGTTAACAGGTTGGGATAAAATAACAGTCTCAACTGATTGATAAATTCATCATATAATTCCATTGTTCCTACCAACACAATATTTTTGTGAATAATGTCAACGGCTTTATTTAAATTTGGTTCCCCTGCAATGGAGCGTGTCATGAAATTTTTCCGTGCATCCACCTTTAACCACCCTTCAATATTTTTAACAGATGAAAAACATGATCCAAAATGCTTAAAGTCTGAAAGATATCTGGAAACCGGCTCTCTCAGTATTGTATAAAATCCGGTTCTTTTGTCTTGTTTGATATCTTTGTTATGATAAAGCCGTATTGAATGTCCGGCAAAACTCACAGTTGATGAGCAAAGTTTGGAAACCCTGCCAAAATCAGATTTACTCACCAACTGGTTTTGATACTCTTTTGCAATAATATCACAATGATATATGCCAAAACTGCTTCGCAGCATATGAATCAGTGTAGAGCCTCCACACTTTTCTATGTGGATAAAAGCAAGTCGTTTAAATTTCATATAGAACCCTGTAAACTTTTTTCATATATTTAAAACCCGTTTTTTTTCACTTAAATGCGCCTTTAATGCAGTGGATATATAAAAAAATGAAAAAATCAGACCACCGAAAACAACACCTTGCACACCCCAATAGAATGCACCTGTAAAGTGCAGAATAATAGCAACAACTGCACTGGAAGCCTTTATGGGAATAATTTTACGGCTTGAAAGCCCTCCATATACAGAGTATAGCAATTGCTGACCAATACCGTAGAGACCGCCGGATAATGCCATCCATGGCAACAGAACTGCAGCAGCTCTATATTCATCTGCAAACAGAAGAGTGCTGACCCACTCCTTTAAAGGCATAAGCAAAATAAAAAATATCAAGACACATGCAAAATAAAAAATCGCTACATACTCATTCATTTTCAACATTTTCAAATGTGCCACTGGATCAGAACCCTCTTTTATTTTTGAAAAAAATATTGTACCTAAAAAATTACCCAGCATCAGGCTTACATAAATCCAGAAAGAATACATTGTCTGGTATATGGCAAAATAAACACCAACATCAGCATAGGATGACAAAGATTTCAATGCCCACCGATCAGAAAACATCTGCACCCAGCCCAAAACACCCCCAAGCAGCAAAGGCCAGGTATAGGAATACAGTTGATGAATTCTATCTGTATCTATATTTGAATTTGCAATATAAAATGTTTTTTTTAATTTCAACAAAAAATAGAGTTGAGAGATTAAGATCATACAACCTGCAAGGACAAAACCAGAAACAGCATTTACTGCAGATCCTGACAAACTATAGGCAATTATAAAAGCAAAACAGATTCTTCCTCCATCAAACAGCACCTGATGAAAAACAAACACTTTTCTGTTACGTGCGCCATTTTGAACACCATATGCTATTGCATTAATCAGTACAATAAAAGCAAAAACAGCTGCAATTGCCCACCCAAAGCCTGTAACCCAATCATTGCCCAAGCCGGAACTCAGGGAGAAACATAAAAAAACCATGACGGCTAAAAAAATTGTTGAATACTTTATGGTCTTTGAAAAGAAATCCCAATACCAATTGGGGTTTCTATCATTGGCCATAACACTGTAATATCTGGTTGCTGTCATTTTCAAAGCCTGGCCGACAGAATAGAGTGCGCCATTCACAAGGCTCAGAATTATGGCAAGTTTTCCATATTCATGCGGCGACAGGACCTGAGTCATTAATCGAACACCACCAAACAATATCACAACACAGAGTATTTGCCCCAGTATCACCCACAGAGCTTCCCTTCCTAAGGATAGTGTTTGATTTTTAAGCCAGAGATACGACTCATGCATTGTTATATTCAGGAACAATTTCTTGTAACAATGCCCTGATTTTTCCTTTGCTTTGTTTTTCAGCTCCTTGTTTTAATTTTATCAGACCAGCGTTCAAAAGTTCCATGTCAACTTCCCGACTCTTTAATATCATTATTTTCCCGTGTTCTGTCGGGATGACACCTTCAGTTGCAGTCATGAGTTCTTCATACAATTTTTCCCCAGGCCTCAAACCTGTGTATTCAATTTTTATATCAACATCCGGCTCAAAACCTGAAAAACGGATTAAATCTCTGGCCATATTGTCAATTTTAACCGGTTCCCCCATCTCCAGAATAAATATTTCACCACCTCTCCCCATGGCACCTGCCTGCAAAATAAGCTGACATGCTTCAGGAATAAGCATGAAATAACGAATAATATCCGGATGTGTAACGGTTACAGGTCCTCCCTCTTTAATCTGTTTTTTAAAAAGGGGAATAACGCTGCCCACGCTTCCGATTACATTGCCAAACCGAACAGTCAAAAACTGAGTTTTGGATTGTTTGACCAAATTCTGATTCTGGACAATCATCTCACAAACTCTCTTGCTGGCACCCATGATATTACAAGGGTTGACTGCTTTATCCGTTGAGACAAAAACAAATTTCTCACATTCAAACCGATCCACAATTTCAACAAGGTTTTCAGTACCGATGATATTATTTTCCACTGCTTTCCAAGGATGTTTTTCCAACATTGGGACATGTTTGTAAGCTGCTGCATGGAATACGATATCAGGCTTTGTCAATTCAAATACAGTATCAAGCTCCTCTCTATTCTGGATATCACCCAGAACAGGAATGATATTTAGCTCAGGAAAATTATTCTTAAGCTCAAGGTCTATTTCATAAAGAGGACTTTCAGCCCGTTCAAACAGAACAATTGTTTTGGGATGATATCTGCAAATCTGTTTACACAGACCTGTCCCGATGGAGCCACCTGCACCTGTAACAAGAATCGTTTTTTCACTTAGATATTTTCCGATTTCTATTCTATCCAGAACAACAGGTTCTCTTCCAAGAATATCCCTGTATTCAACATTCCTTATGGCACTGATACTTATCTTGCCATCAATCAACTCTCCCATGCTTGGAACAGTCTTAAAATCAACATTTGAGTCGTTACATAAATTAACAATCTGCCTCATGCGATTTGCACTTACCGTTGGAATGGAGATGATAACATCCTTAACACCGGTGGATTTAATCACATCTCCAAGACCATCTATCTGATCTAAAACAGAAATCCCATGAATTTTTCTGCCAATTTTGGATGTATCATCATCAAGAAAACCTGCTACATGTGACTTAATTGATGCATTCTCACGAAATTCTCTGCAGATTTTTTCACCACAATCTCCTGCACCAATTATAATAATTCCTTTACCCTGTTTTTTACCAGTAAAGAATATCTGTAGCAAAGCATTTTTAAAATCCTGGAAACTTATATTTTCAGTAAATTGTTCAAAACACAGCCTTGTTATAACCCGCAGGCTGATAATAAAAATAATGGTAAAACACCAGTCAATAATAAAAACAGACCGTGAAATCAATTCAAATCGATTAATATACAAAATGAGCACAATAACAATGAAACTTGCAGTTACAGCTGCTTTAACAACATTTAGAAGGTCATTCAGGCTTGTATACCGCCACATGCCTTTATAAAGATCAAAAAAATAAAAACAAATCAGTTTCACCACCATTACATAAGGCAGTATCTCCCAAAAACTCTCCATGGCCCAGCCTGGAATTTGAAAATCAAATCTAATTAAATGGGAAAGGTAGAAAGAACCATACAGCAATACAATATCAATGAACAGAATAAGAAACATGTTTCTCGTAACTCTTACTTTCATTGGCAATACACCTTTTTCCAAACATATAATGATATAAATAAAAAGCCTGTGCAAGTGATTCCATAAACTAAAAAGAGAAAAGGATATCCTTTTGAACCGGCCAATATAAGTGCCATTCCAATCAACAACTGAGAAAAAGCATAGCCCAGAGAAACCTTCCAATGATCGATACCCATCTCATTTGCAAGAAGTTGATAAATATGTTTTCTATGGGGTTTAAAAAGCGAGTTTTTAATCCTAATTCGAACAGCTATTGAAAAAAGTTCATCTAAATAAAAGGGGAAAAGAAACCCTGCCATTATCAAAAAATCCATGGGGCTGACTGATAAAATAATCATCAAACAGGAGAATATAAATCCCAACAAAATACTTCCCACATCCCCCATAAACACTCTGGCCTTTGGCATGTTGAAAAACAAAAAACCTATACATGAAAAAACCATGGCAATGCAGAACAGCCCGTAAATTTCATCTATCCCTTTTAAATTATTAAAGACCCAAAGTAAAAAAAATGCAATACATCCTGTGATGCCGGCAATCCCATCGATCCCATCCATGAAATTATAAAAATTTGAAGTTCCGGTAATAAAAACAGCCAGAGGCAAAAAAAACAGACCGCTGATCTCTGTTTGTCCTGTAAAAAACAATCCTCCTAAAAAGATAAAAGCACAGGCAAACTGGATCAAAAGCCTTATTTTCGGAGTAATTTCAAATCGATCCCCCCAGAAACTAACCAAGGAAAGAACCAAACCAGGCAGCCAGAAATATAGAGGGATAGATAGCATCAGACTGCAGAAGATAAAAGCCAGCAACACCCCTATCCCACCACATTTGGGTATTGCTTGTGAATGGGAACTTCTATTATTGGGAATATCATTAATTCCGATTATGTCACCATACTTCATGATTCCCCATGCACCCAGAAAGCCTGATAAAAAGCTGATAAAAAAAAGGGTTGTATTATCCATTATTATTCACTCAAAATGCTGTTCAATGTCTGCCCGTATTTTTAAGGTTTGGTCGTTGGATAAATTGATACAATTTAATAAAATATTTTGACCAGATTTTTATCAGATTTGTTTTAATCATATTTTCTTTACAGGCTCTTAGAATTTCCATATTAAGAATCCAGTTGCTTTTTAAATTCCTCGTACTGACACCTCCCATTCTCATTTTAACAAGAACTTTCGGCAGACAGCTGTATGATGCCTGATGAGTAAATAAAAATCTTACCAGCAATTCAAAGTCTGCTGCAATCCGATAGTCAGTTTGATAAAGCCCAAACTTTTCGTAATATTTTTTATATACAAAAAAAGTAGGGTGGGCAGGCATCATTCCATAGGAAAATTTTTCTATTATAAAAGATTCTGAATTATAATAGCGGATAATTTTCTCTAAATTATCCGGCGCAACATAAACCAGGTTTCCATAAACAACATCAACTCTTTTTTCCTTAAATTCTTTTACAACCGAACTGATACAATCTTCATCATAATATACATCATCTGCATTCAGTATTCCTATTATATCTCCTGTTGCACATTTTATGCCCTTGTTCATTGCATCATAAAGGCCCTTATCCGGCTCTGAAATTACATGTGTGATTTTATTTTTATGTTTCCGGACAACACTTAATGTATCATCAGTCGATACTCCATCAATAATAATATACTCTATAAATGGGTAGGATTGTGATGCAACAGATAGTATTGTATCTTCAATTGTTTTCCCGCCATTATATACCACTGTAATAATGGAAACTTTCAATTGTTTCATTGCCACATCTAGGTTAATTTTGCCCATTTAAATTATAAACAGATGTGTAAGCATGAACATGCTTTTGGGCAATTATTGGTGTATCGAAATTCTTTAAAGCTATTTCCCTGGAACGTTGACCGAAATTTTTTGATTCTTTTATATTATCAATAATCTTTGATACATTGTCCACTAATAAACCTACATTTTTTACCTGGGCAATATATCCATTGTATCCATGTTTAATAAACCTGCTGATATCACCAACATCAGTAGAAATAATTGGTTTCTCCATGGCCATAGCCTCCCATACCGAGAGTGGTGATGCTTCCGCAATGGAGGAGCAAACATAAATATCAGCACTTTTTAAAACTTTACGGACATCAGAACAATATCCATAAAAGAAACAATTCTTCAACTCAGTTTTATGTTGCAGTTTGATCAGTTTGTCATAATATGCTTTTTGACTGTCATATAATGGCCCAACAATCCAAAAATTTAAATCGGAATATATTTTATTTAACTTCACTGCCATTTGTAAAAAAACCTCAATCCCTTTAATTGGATTAACATTTGCTACTGTTACAATGTGCAACCCGTCATAAGATGATATTTTTGAATCCAAGTCCACCACATCTGGATTAAAAAAAGTGCAATTCACAGGTGACTGAATTTCAAAAATGGGCTTGATGTTCTTTTTTTGCAACGATTTAAGATAGTATTTTTTAGCCCTTTGAGCAACTACAATAAAGCCATGGGCAACTTTGGCTGCTAAAAACCTGAAACAAAAATGAACAATACTGGGCATCTTGGTGTCATTCAATTCCCATAGCACTTTACAGCCAGCAAGCCTGCCAGCTATAGCGCCTTTGTACTGCCAACTGCCACCGCTGACATGGACGATATCAAATTGATGTTTTTTCAAAAATCTGTACAATATCCAGATTTCAAATGGAAAAAACAACACATACCGAATCATATACTTTTTCATTTTACTTAAACGATGTAAGGGCAGCTGTTTATATAAGATATCATACTTTTCCAAACGCTCTCTAAAAAGCTCTCCCTCTTCAAAAGGGAAAACAACAACAGTCTCTATGGATTCTGACTCTTCTTCACTGCCAGATGTATCCCCACGCCTGGATGTTTCCTCTATATCATAATTATTTGTATTTATATCTGAATTCAGCAAGGGCACGACTTCAGAAATCCTGACCTGTGGTCCACCCAAGCGACCATCTTCAATTATATTAGCAACTTTAATTGTCATCTATCACCTGAGAAATACCCATTCCATATCTTAAGTTTAATGTTTTTAAAATTACAAACGTTCAAGAAAGCTTTCAATATCTGACAATATTCTCTCTTTTGAAAAATAGTGTCTTATATAATCCTGATTGTATTTTCCCATTTTTACTCTTTTTTTCTTATCCTGACAAAGCCTTAAAAATGCTGTTTTAAAAGATTCATAATCATGAAAAAAAATGGCGTTCCGGCTGTCAATTATGCTTTTAAATGGTTCATAATTATTTATAACAAGAGGCAGTCCATGTGCCATTGATTCAAGAATAACATTGGGAGTGGAATCCAATTTGGAATTGTATAAAAATATATCAGCTTTTGAATAATAATAGGAAGTATTAGCTACAAACCCTTGAATTTTTAAATGAATATTATCTTGCAGATTTAAATTAGACACCTTTTTTATAAGGTCATCCTTGAAATCTCCACCTCCAAGAATCTCAATATTAATATTAATCTTGAAAAAATCATCTGCAGACAAAAAAGTGAGCAATTCAACAACACCCCGGCATTTTTCTTTATAGTTTAAATTTGTCACTGTTAATATAGAGATATGATCACAAGGGGGTATGGCTGTATATCGATTCTCATTACAATTCAATGGAGGCAATTGTATAAATTGAGGTATTATTTTAACATATTTATTATATTTTTTTACTTCCTTTAATATATTTTTGTTCACCATAATAAATGCATTTGCCATATTTAATGAACATATGGAAAAAAAATAATTTAAGCTTAGTTTTAAAAAAGCTACAAATTGTCTCTGATGGAAACAAGCACTTATTTCCTGCTTTCTCACTTGTTTAATTGTTCCGCCCAGTCGTATGATTTTTTGTTTTTTAAGTGCTGTCCATAAAATGATTAAAATAAAATTTTTAAAATCACCTCCCAGAAACACTGTTTTATTATATTCAGTCCGATTTTTCAATAAATAACAAACAGTGTTTAAAAAACCATATTTATCAGTTTCCAGCAATACAGGCATAAATTTATGGCTTATCTCAAGTGGAGAAAAAATAAAATCAGCTCTCTTCCTAATATCATTATGGGCTATAATTATTATTTTTTCTCTATCTGATTCCAATATTGTACCGTGCGTGCCTCACGTTTGCCTTCTCTTTGATTATTTTCTTCATCTGCTCCCATGGCCACTGCTGCTGCTAATGGCAAGTAAAACATCACGTTGGTCAAAAGAGGTCTGAACTGTCCATGCAATAACAGGATCAACAAAGCAAAAAAATTTGCCATTATCCAGTATGTATATTCTCTATTTAATTCTTTATAATAGAAATATTCTTTTTTAAGATTGTTGAATGCGCTAAAAAGCACTCCCATCAAACAAAACATTCCAAGTAACCCGGAACTGGTCCAGACCGTAAAAAACACATTATGGGATATTTTTGCTTTCCCTTTTGCAAGATGATATTCCTCTTTCATATATTGCCTGTAACTGTCATACCCAATACCAATAAAAGGATGATGACGAATGGTATTTATGCCCATATGATATTGAATCATTCTCTTAGTGATACCATCCCTTCGGACTTTTGTGATTTTTCCAGAGCTGAATACTTTGCCCAGATTAAACTGTGAGTAACTTTTATCAATCCTTTTGCTGACATTGTTAATGTATTTCTCAACATAAGGAAAATTAAAAAGCACAAAAATAGTAAGAGATAAAACTATTAAAGAATATACAAAATACTTAACCAAATGTTTGAAAGATCTCCCCCAAAAGAAAGGAACAATAAAAAAAGAGCATAATAAAATCAAATAACTGCCCCTTGATTCAGATATTATCAGGCTAAAAACGGTTAAAAAAAGAGCAACCCAGATCATCTTGTTTTTATAATCTATTCTTATTTTATACAACAAAAAAGGAATTGCCACCTCAACCATAGCTGCCATGTGATTGCTGTAAGAGCCATCCCCCCTCAAGCGCCCGTATTTTATAAGAAAAATAATATTAAGGATACTTAAAAACACCGGCAGTATGATATAAATCATATCAAGTTTTTTAAAATCATATTTTTTTGCAGCAAAGTAAAAAATAAAATAGCAGCCCAAAAAAATTGATGCCCAAAAAGAGGAAGACAAAGTATTCTTTGGATTATAAGACCACAGGCAGGATAGAAAAAAAGAGAAATACAATCCAAGTAGAAAAATATTTTTTTTTACTGCCTTGATACTTTTTTTTATGTTCAAATGATATTGGATAATCAGATATAAGCTTAAAAC
>JAQIBP010000105.1 GCA_027858995.1 Deltaproteobacteria bacterium
AGTGTCGTGGTGGGGCAATATCGGTGTCAGAATTGCAATAAAAAATCAATATAAAATCTAAAAATGGTCCTGAAACGGCCCTATCTGTCTGGTGCTGATGCCACCCTGGAAAAGTCTGATTATCTTTATCATCATCACATCGCTCCCTGCATTTAATAATCGAAAACCTTGAAAGATATCTCCCTTTTATCTCTACAGAAGGATCAAATACAAGGAATTTTAAATAATCCTCATCAGGGATTAATCGAAATATCGATTCATATTCAGGCCAGCTATTCATTATTTTTCTATCATCGCATCAATAAATTGTGTGGGTTCCAGATTCAATGCTTTTCCCATCTTTTTGATCTGGGATTTGTTTTTAGCGGTGTTCTTAATACTGTTTGGAGAAAACCTTCCAGATTTTATCGCCTCATAGTATCGATTTCTGCTTAGCCCAAATTTTTGCAAGGTCTGCTGTAAATTTCTCACGTACAAATTGGTATCGGATTGAATCAGAGCACGAACGGCGAGCATGAAATGCTCAGCACACCTTTTCTGACCAGGGTTGTAATAGCTTCTTTTAGTGGGCACTGGCGGTGCAATACTCCTTGCACACTTCTCTGCTTTATCCATCGGTATTCCAAGCGAGTAAAAAATCGATTTCAATTCTTTAAAATCGCTTGAAGGTCTGCCGCCTGGGATAAAAGCTGTCCCTTTAAAGCTTTCCAGTTTTTCTGAGGATACTTGCTGTCTGAACCTGTCCTTAATCTGCCTGAAATCCGGCAGATATCCATCATCAGCCATTTGTTTGAATGGATATATACCATTACGAGGACCATCTATAATAGCTGAAATTACCTGCCCAATAAGAAGAGTCTGATGTTCTTTAAACTCCTCCACTGCAAAAAGTGTATTTTTAGTTTTTTCAGGATCTGCACCAAACAGATCTGACAGCGCTTCCACAATTTCTTCCAGTATCATATTAGGTTTAATAAAACCCGGAGCCCATTTTGTCTTTTTTGCATTTTGGAAATCATAAGGAGCCCATGTCTTAGGATAAGCCTGATTTAAACCTTTCTCCTTCCAGACTCGATTTAGCTGAGCAGCCATCTTCACAAGAGAATCTTTTTTTCTGTCAAGATGAATTTTCTCCTGCATCATCCCTCTAAGAAACAGACGAACAATGGTTACAGGGGCACCACCTCTAAACCTCACACCTCGGTTCTGAATAGTGATACGTTCAAGAACGGTTTCAGGCTTTGATACAGAATCTGCTACACGTTTATTCTCTTTGGTCGTATATCTAATACTCTCTGATAGCTTCCTATGCCTCAACATCTGAGATAAATTTTCAAACGGTACTGTAGAAGGAGAAATTTGTTTTTTATCTTTATCAACCCAGATAATCTTCCGTTTCCAGTCCCAGTCCATATTGATCTGGCGAGGACTGATTTTTTTTATCAGATCAATCGCACCGTCACTTTTTAAAATATCCTGAAAAGTACTAAGCGTAATAAAAGGATAGGTATCAATTTCATCATAACCATCTTCGATTTTTGCAAGATGACGTATAATCCACTCCGCCTCTTTTGAATCCTTTATTATACCACCGGACTCCATCACCCTTTTATACTCTTCTTCATACCCCTTTTTCCCTTCATCCTTATATTCTTCCCTGATAATTTCACTCAACGGAGGTTTAAGATTGAATCTGGCCAAAAGTATGGCCTCACCAGTGGACAGCAAACCGATCTGCCCCCTGGTTTTAACTGAAATAACTTCATCAGCAATATGTTTGATCACAAAAATCTCATCATTTCCTTTGATGTTAAAGACTGGATCAGAGGTCATTTCATACCTGGAGTTACACATCTGCTTTATCGGGAGGTAATTATCAATTATACCAATCAACGCACCGCAGCCAAAAGTATTGAGTATTTGCGATAATTGTCGTTTAACACCATCTTTTAACTTTTTCTGACCTTTTTTAGTCTCATAAAAATCATTTGCACCGGATATAGAAGTACTCGATGGTGGAACACCTATCAGTAATCCATCTGTAGTCGCACTGATAACAGTTATTTTTTTCTGCTCATCTTTTCTTGATTTATTGAACTGAGTAATCCCCAAAAGCGTCGCAGAAAGTGCAGCCCTTGCCAATGAGGTAACTAAAGATGCAGTACATGCATCAGATAATTTTGAACGCCCCAGCACCTCCATCTCACCAGTGGCAGGATTGTAATGTTTTTTCATATTGATAGACTGTGCGAACTTGCCGTAAAAAGAGTTTGCGAACTCTTTGAGCAGTTTTTCATATATCCTTGCCTTTGGATTTCCATTTGGATTTCCTTTGTTTTTAGCATCCTCATCTTTCTTTTCATTTTCCAATCTTTTCTGAGTCAGCCATGCAAGGTACTTCATTGTAAACCGTATCGGATTACCAGCCTCATCTTTTTTTATGGGCAGCTCCAGGCTTGTTAATGCATGGATTTTTGCACCCATCTCTAAAGCCAGCAAAATTTCAGTTGCTGTTGCTGTTGTTTCTCCTTCCAGAGCATAGATAAGACCATACCGTTCATGCCTGATGGGAAGACATGGGAACTGGGTTTTTTGGGGGAATTTAAAACGGACACGTGCAAAACCTGGAATAATTATTTTTTCAACGGACCTATCATTTTCCAGTTTTGCCTTTTCCCATTGTTTCCACCAGCGGTTGATCAGTTTATTCTGGGTTACCGTAGCTTCACTCCTTATCGTCCATGCCGTTTTTTTATTGGGAATATCCAATAGGATTTCATTGAATTCATCTACTGATATACAAAGCGCTTCTGCAGATTTATTGATCAAAAACATTGGAACTTTTAGTTTTTTTAATTTTTCTACGACCCTTCTGGTAAATTTATATTTCAGGTGGAGATGTTCTATCTGCGCATCAACACCCACATCAATTCTTGAACAAAGCGCCATAGCAGTGGGATAACAGCCAATTAAATCAATATCTATCCATAACTTATTGACAGTTTCAGGATAATTTTTTGTGCGACCAACAAAGTAAGATTCATTCCTTCCCCCGTAATATGACCGTTTTATCAGATGATATGCACTTTTCATTTTTTCCCTGCGCCATTTTTCTCTACGCAGTATATCACCACTCATCTTTTCTTTACGTGGCTTGATTCCATGCAGTTTTTTTAAATATCCACTATACCATCGATGATTATTTAAAAATCCTTCCACAGCAGCTGATGCAAGTGTCCTGTACAGGCCGGAGAACCCACCAGAAACCAATTGAATAAGAGCATCCTGAAGTACAAAAAACAATTGCAATGTAATTTCGGTATCTTTCAATGCATACTTTTGAAATTTATCTGGACATTCTTTCAGGTACAGATTCATATTTTCAATATGATATTGCTTAATAGGCTCCTTTTTTACATCTCCTAACAAAGCAGATAATTTTTTCAAACTTCTATGGGATGCAGGAGCCAATAGCATTGTGTCAAAAAAACTTACACCGACATTGATCGATTTATCTATTACAAGATTTATAGGAGAACGAGCACTGGTAATAGGTGATTTTCTTACCAGCATAAGATTTTTAACAATATATGGCTGATCCCTGTCGGCAAGGGCACTCCATTCAGCTGTAATATTATGAGCTACCAAAAACACATGATTGATTGTCCGTCCCATAATTACTGTTAAATCATCTAACAAAACAGATTCAAGACCCAGCTTAACGAGATCAACAAGATTTAATCGTTTTCCATTTTTGGTATATTTGATAATATTTTTGGATCGCTCTCTTGAAGCTGTGGCTACTTGATAAGATAAAACATGGTTTCTTCCCTCTTTTTCATACCATTCAGTGTCAAATGCCATAAAAAAGACATTATCCCATATATCTTTTAATCCATTCTCTTCATTTTCAAAATAATCAAAAAAAGATTTGTAATCATCTGATAAGGTATTAAAACCCATTCCATGTTTTCCTGCAAAAAATGATTATAAAAGTTCGATAGAGGTTTGGTATCCCCTATCGAACTTCAAAACAAATAAAACCATATCAATATCGGTACCATCTATCAAGAACAGCAAACAACACAATTATTTTATCTAAAGCTTAAGAATTTATGCTTCCAGGAATTTTGGACTTCGATATTGACTTTTACCGGTACATCATTCAAATAGAATTTACCTGCATTTACCATTGCCCTTGATAAATCATCCTTCACTAAATCAATATCTTCATTATTCACCTCCACAAGGATATCATTTTTTAAAAAACCAACTACCTTCGCATATTCTCCATCCAATTTTTCAAAAAATTTCCATAGTGCCCTTTTAGTAATATCCATGACTGTACCTTGGACAATTGCATTCAATATCCCCCTTTTGGAATTATAATCTCTGTTCCATTTTTTTAACCGTCCTCCAATACTTCGTATGTCATTAGTATCTGATTCGATCAGTTTCTCTTTCCATTGAAAAAGTTCATTATACCTGTCGAAAAATTCATTTTTAAAGTAAAGTTCCCGGTCGCTTAATTCGGTCGAATCGTTGCCAAAAATGAATTTATAAACCATGGCACCAGCGAATTCCATTTCAAGTTTTGTAACTTTGTATGGTCTTTTATCGTAAAACGTAGAGGCCGTGTGTTTAATAAATTCGGATTTATTTTTGTAGATGTCAATCATATGACTATCGGAACATAATCCCGCAATGATCCTGAGTTTGAGTTCATGATATTTACCCATAATTAATGTTTTCCCTTCTTCTGCGTCAAAATATTCACTAAAGTCTTCAGAAATATAGATTGATTCAAGATCAGGGGAAACACAGGAAAAACCATTAGTCGCTGTGATTAAAGGGTTGTATAAAGAATGAACCCGACGAGTTTCTCGATTTACCGATTCTAAAACCCTGGTAATAGCATTGGATTTGTGTTTTGCGGCACGGTAATCTAAAATTGATTGGATACCAGGAAGTTTATGAGCAATTGATTCAAGGGTCGCTCTCTTTGTATCACTGAAAACAAGATCTTTGGCAATGATTTTCGGGTGATTATTCAAACCTTGTTTTAAAGTTGTTGTTCCATCAATATTTAAATCTTCAGCAAAGAAAAATTCAGCCTCCTTTTTATACCGGTGACGTTCTTTTTCAATTTCTTTTAAATCTCTTCTTAATGCTCTGTAGTTGGGCATAATACCTGCCATGTTGAGATTACAAGCTACATCGATACAGCCAGATTCGAGTTCAAACGTATCACGTAAGCCGTTCATATCTAATTCATCGATCAATTTTTCTTTTAGTGGGAGCAACATGTTAATACATCTTGCCATTTCATTGAGATCCTTTACATCCCTTGAATCAGTTCCAATTTCAGAAAAAAGACTTTCATAGCGATTACCAAGATATATCTCGACAAGATCCGTTAATCCAAAGTCTCTTTTAGGATGGCTCGAATTCAATAAGTTATGCGCTGTCAGCAAATCGAATTTTGAGCCATTTATAGCACGAAATCTGTTGTTAGCAATGAATGTGCAGGCACTAACCGCATTAAAAAAAATTTTATCGATAGATGCAGATCCAAACAACCGCTGCAATCTATTTCTGACATTAGAAGGTAAAATATCTACCTGAATTAAAATCACAGGTTCATTTATAGCGGTGGCTATCCAAATAGCTGTTATCCCATCTGAAAAAAAATCGTGGCCAGTAGTTTCAATGTGAATTG
This sequence comes from Deltaproteobacteria bacterium, assembly GCA_027858995.1. Taxonomy (GTDB): domain Bacteria; phylum Desulfobacterota; class Desulfobacteria; order Desulfobacterales; family Desulfobacteraceae; genus Desulfobacula. The sequence continues at coordinate 5,720 of JAQIBP010000105.1, forward strand.
CAACCTCGGTGGATGATCTTATTTTTTTCAATATCGAGTCTAATTCTTGAGGAGTCTGTACAATGATACACTCCGAAGATAAACTGTTAAAAACTTGTTCCAAATTATACATTTCATTTCCCTTTACTGATCAAATTGCAAAATTATAAAAAATTATATTCCTTTTTAAACAGAATGATGTGAAAGCCCCACCAGTAGAAGCATGAGGCGTTTCATATCAAACTTTTCGATTCATTCCATGACACTTTCAAGTTGTGTGGCCACTGTTTCTGATGCATCAATTAGAGCCTGATTTCGGAGGTGACTGTACCTCGAAGTCATGGCTTGATTTGCATGTCCTAAAAGCTTACTCAATGTATATAAACTATTGTTATTATTAGAAATTACGATACTACAAAAACTGTGACGCAAATCATGTAAGCGCAGGTTATCAAGTTTTGCAGCCTTTTTAACAGAGTCAAAAGTCCGTCTGGGAGAAAGAAGGTGACCGGTAGGTCCAACAACACTAGGAAATAAATGGGGATTTCCACGGACCATGTGCTTTTTTAACTCCTTGAGTGTTTTAATCGCTTGCTTATTCAAATATACCTGATGTGCTGTAGCATTTTTCGTCATTTCTTGGGGGAGAAAGGCAATGTTGTTCTCAATCTCAATACGATCCCAGGTTAAACTCATTGCTTCTCCAAGGCGGCAGCCTGTTGTCAAAAGAAACCAAATTGCCAAAGCAGAAACCCGTTGTCTCTGAGGAACAGAATCAAGGGCAATTTTTAACCGTTTAATTTCATTGTTTGATAAATACCGGGTTCTCCCTGCACTCTCTTTGAATTTTTTAATTCTTCTACAAGGGTTTTCCCCTTCAATAAATTCCCAATCCAATGCAGTTGACATGACTTTAGAAATCAGACTTAAAAATCTGTTTGCACGGGCTCCACTTGCACGATCTTTAATAGAATAAATAAATTTAGAAATTTCACGCTTAGAAATGTCATTCAACAAATAATCGCCAAATATTTTTTTCAAATCAGAATTATACATCCACTGATCATGCTTCCAGGATTTTTTTACTTTCATGGCATAGTTGGGCATGTATTCTGATTCAAAGAAGTCACCGAATGTTATAACCTTTGAAACTTTTTGTTTTTCATCCAGAGGATCAATGCCTTGTGCTATTAACCGCTTGTGTTCATTAACGAAAGTACGCCCATCCTGCACACTAAATGCTATTGTTCCATTACCCCGTTGGATTTGACCCTCTTGGCAACCAAGCTGTCTAAATTATCACCTGCTAAATATTGTTCTTTTGTCAGTCCATAGATATTTTCTGGGATACTAAAATCATTTTCAATAAGATTAGCAAATTCTTTAGCAAGTTTTTTTGCATCATCAAAAAAGTGCTGGAACGTTCTGTGGTTCTTCATTGATTTGTAGTAAGGCAAAAGAGCTCCAACTGAACCAAATTCTCGCGGAAGTTTGCTACGTCCGGTTTGTCGCCGAATAATCGTTTTATCTGACCTAAAGGATGTCTCCAAAAAATTGTTTGTCCGATATGGAATGAACATTTCAGCTTTTCCATCAATCATCACTGTCAAAATCGGGACCGCAAGATTTTTTTGATACTTTTTAGTTTGCTTCTGAAATTTTATCAGGAGTTCTTTTTTTTTTATATTTTTACAAAGAGCAAGTTCCTTTTTCAATTCCTCCAAATATTGCTGGATGTTTTTCGGTATTGCGTTTGCTTCTTCCTGTGTTAGTCGATATCTTTTTGAAAGTGGTGCAAGTGCATCCCTGCTTTCCTGTGCAGCTTCCATAAAAAGAGATCCACGAAGTTTTATGAACCATTTTTGTAAATATTCCAGTTGACGGATGTTTGCTCTGAATTTCTTGCCTTTTGTTTTATCAGTGTTTATATTTTCAACTACTCTTAAAAACCCATTGTAGTAAAATTTTAAACGGGTGCCGGAAGTCGTTCTTTTTTTGTCTGAAAAAATTATATCGATCATTTTTTTACCTCTCATAAAACGATGATAAAAATCTAAATACGGCAAATCAAAGGGGACTCCTTTTGCAGAAGAATCCTGCTTAAATTTTAAAATCCATGAAAGTACATATTGATAGGTAACAAGGGCATCCCCCGAGTTCATCCAATACGTTTTTATTTCTTCAAAAGAGTTCGAGTTTAAATTGTCTGCTGACGTTACGGCTTTTTCTATTTTTAAAAAATTCAGTTGCTCTTGTATGCCTGCACGTAATTTAATGGTATGAGTCAAATGAGTCTGAATTAATTTATGTTCCTTACAAAAAAAACGATTGAACGTTCGTAAAAAATGATAGTGACAGAGAATATGAAGAACCTTCTTTCCAAAGACCTCCTGGCAAACAGATACAAACCATGACCGCAAGTCACTTAATATGACTAAAGGAATTCCATATTTATCTCGTACAATTTCAAGAAGTGCCTTAACTGCTTTATGGTTTTCGCTTTTAATCATTTCGCTAATAAGAACGTGACCGGATATACTGTCCTTCAAAACAAAACTTACCTTACCGCATTTTTGTTCCGTCGATCCATCGAAGTGCAGAGCATATCCGCCATTGGCCTGAATATCTTCTTTGATATCATCTTCATATTTCCCGTGAAGTCTTTTGCAAAATTCTAAATATCGTTTGGAAATCACACCTATGGTACTCAAAGGCAAATTTATCCTTGCCGCTGAGCATTTTAAAAAGGTCTTAATCTCTTCAAGTTGACGATAATCCTGATAGCGGAGTTCTCCTACTTTGACTAATAAATCGAATGTGATTTGATAGTTTTTCGCTACAATCTCCGTAGCCAGTTCAGAATGATATTTTAAAATATTGTTTGAATCAACTGGAATATACTTGTGCTTTTTGCAAAAGGTGTAACCGGCAATTAAAGTAAATTTCCCCAAAGAAAACGAATAACAGGTTTTTCTGGATGTCTTGAGAACATTGGTCTTCCTGCCACAAATTATACAGGAGTCATTTTCAGGATACATCCTGATTTTTAGGTTGGAAAGTTCTGGAAAGATTATCTGATTATTTTGGAATCTGATTCTAAATTCATTGGCTAAATTTATGGCATTTTTTTTTCTGTTAGATTGTATTTCAACAGAAGTTGTTCAATTTTATTCAACGGAATTTTGAGAGAATACTTCTTTGTAAAACGTTTTAGATTTTTGACGTCAATCTTGATTTTCTTTTCAACCAGAATTGCCTTAAGCAGTGCTACTAAGTCAGAAGAGCTAACTATAGCATCGTAATATTCTTCAATATTGTTTGCATTCAATAATCCTAACCTTTTTTTTCGATTCTTAGATATTGATGCAGGAAGATAGTGGTACTTTTTTCCTATTTTCACGCGGGTGATCTGATGTCTTCCTAATAAGACATGAATTTGTTTATAAACATCTATTCCTAAAATTTTATCAAGGGTCTCTTTTGTTATACTGTTCTCCCTACTGTTAATAACATTCACGATTAAGTCGAGACTATTTTTGAATTTTGTAAATCCTACCTTCTTGTAAAACCAAATTCCGTTTTCGTTAAAACTGGGAATCATGCTTAATGTGATAAATTCCCCACCATGTGTAAAACTAGTAATACCATCAATCACCTTGACATCGCGTCTTAGAGTTACAGAAGAGCATTCTACTCTCTGGAAGATTTGTTTAAAGGAACATACACGTTCATCCTTAATTAGCTTTTCGATAATATTTAGCCTGGTATTTCTGTCCATTACTGCATTTCCTTTCCTAAAAAAGTGATAAAATGACCGGTGATAATACGACCGTTTCCGGTCATTTTATCATTGCAGTAATAGGCTGATTTTACAATGTTTTTTTGATATAATTTATATTTTTGAAAAAAAATTGAGGGTTTTTTTTAAAATATGAGGTATAACTAATCGTTATTATTCAAGTATCTAAATCCAACGGACTATTAGGACAATAGACTAAATGGGCCAAACTCACCTAGCCGATAGCATCGACGAATACTTTTATTTCCTCGCATAATTCTGTATCGATGTAATAGGAATTTTCTCCCGTTTTTTGAGACGCTAACCTTTAACCCCCTGCACTCAAGATCGCTGTACTCCTGTTCAGTCGAAGGGGATAGCGGGTCATGAGGAGGAAGATTTTCAATATTTCTTTTATTAAATTTGAATGAACTGCCATGCATTTCAATTCGCTGGTTTTTTGGAACCATAATTTTTCCTTTCAATTTTTTTGATTTGCTTTGAATAGTTCTGGCCCTGATGAGGTGTTGTAGCGGGCGTTGGAGTTAAATACCGCTGGCCTGTTACCGGAATTTCCTGTCTTGCAATATTTTGTTCGTTTAAACAGTTTGGTTCCGGGTCTTTTACGGGTAAAAATGGTAAAATTCCTGAAAGGTCTGACCAGGAATTTTAAAAAGATGGGTGTTTTGAATATTCTAAAATTGAATTTGATTACTGAAATTTTTAGATAAGATTTATAGATAGGTAAGTTTATTGATAATGATAAAATGAATAGGCTGAAGGATCATAGAATACAATCCTTCAGCAATATCTCATCCAGAAATACAAAACATTTCAAATCGATTACAATTGTATTTTTTCAACTTCTGATGCAGATCTGATACACCAGGTTTCTTCAGGCTCACAACAAACTTCAACAGAATTTATATTGATGGATGAAAGCTCGCTCAGGCAAAAATATCCCCATTCTGAATTTATCAGATCATTATTTAAT
>JAQIBP010000047.1 GCA_027858995.1 Deltaproteobacteria bacterium
AAAAATTGAAACTGTTTACCCCAGAATGATTGAGTAATGACTCTGTGTGAGTACCTTTGAAAAGCTCTCACAAATTCACAACATCAATCATTCTGTAAGGTACCAGTTTTGACGGTTAGCGGATTGAATATTAGAGATTGTTGCAATGTCCATCCAGCGGACGTAAGGTAATCAGGCTGTAACGGGTTATGAAAAATTTTCCATAGAACATCTTCAGATTTTATAAATAATTTGTCTTGTTTAAAGTTGTATAGTATGGTGATAAATTAAATTCTATAATAATAATGAAGTTACAGGTATAGGAAGAAAGGGAAAAAACATGGGTAAAAATGTGGTTGGAAAAATTGATAACAATGTGAAAATCAGAACCGTTTTGATGAGTGTATCTGATAAATCAGGGTTGGATACCTTTGTTCCGGGGTTGGTAGAAATGAACCCTGATATTTTGATTCTTTCAACCGGAGGAACATACGGTAAAATTAAAGAAATTCTGGGGAGTAAAGCAGAGAAATGTCTGCAGAAGGTGTCTGATTATACAGGACAGCCTGAAACCCAGGGTGGGCTTGTTAAAACCCTTGATTTTAAAATTTATCTTGGACTTTTAACAGAAACCTATAATGATGCACATCAGGATGATTTAAAAAGGACAGATGCCCTTGCCATTGATATGGTTGTTGTTAATTTATACCCTTTCAGTCAGACAATTGAAAAACAAGGTGTAACTGTGGAAGATGCCAGAGGCAATATTGATATAGGCGGGCCAACCATGATCCGGGCATCTGCAAAGAATTTTATCCGGGTGGCATCGGTTGTTGATCCTGGGTCATACACTGAAATTTTAGACAAACTTAAGGTAAATAACGGATCGTTATCCCTTGAGGATAGATTTGCTCTATCCCAAAAAGCCTTTTCCCATACAGCTTTATATGATTCAACTATTGCAGGCTACCTTGGTGCAAAAACTATGAACGAAGTCCAATCATGCTATAAATCAGGAGAATAAGTTATGTCTGAAGATTTAAAAAAAATGTATAAAACAATTATGGATGATCATTTTACTCCTAACCTTGAAGTCAGCTTTGTTGATGGAGAGAACAGGCAGACGCTTTTTTATGAAAAGGTTTCCTGGGTGATTGATGGAGTAAATAAGGGATTGAGATATGGAGAAAATCCAGGACAGGAAGCAGCGCTCTACAAGCTTGTAAACGGAAATCTTGCACTTGGGGATGCAAAAACCATTGCTCCTGGTAAATATCTTGTTTCTGATATTGAACTGCTACAGTCTGGCAAGCATCCAGGAAAAACCAATCTTACTGATGCAGATAATTCCTTAAATATTTTAAGATATTTTACTGATACTCCATGTGCTGTAATTGTTAAACATAATAATCCTTGCGGAGTTGCAAGGGCAGAAAGCCTTGAAGGTGCCTATAACAAAGCTTATATGGCAGATCGTGTGGCAGCTTTTGGCGGTTGTATTGCCTTGAATAAAGCCGTGGACAAGGCAACAGCCCAGGCTATAGCCAGTCAGTATGCAGAGGTTGTTGTGGCTCCGGAATTTGAAGATGGAGCCATGGATATTCTTGGAGCAAGAAAAAACTTAAGGGTAATAAGAATCAATAATATTGATAAACTTCAAAATTTTATAGGTGAACGCGTTATTGATTTTAAAACCCTGATGGACGGAGGCATGGTTGCCCAGTGGTCATTTGTTCCCCAAACTTTGTCAGCAAAGGATCTGATCACAGCATCAACTGATTATAAAGGGAAAAATTATAAGATTAATCGTGAACCAACTAAGCAGGAGTATGAAAACATGCTCTTTGGATGGCTTGTGGAATCAGGCATTACATCCAATTCTGTGATTTATGTGAAAGATAATGTCACCATTGGAATAGGAACAGGAGAGCAGGACAGGGTAGGGGTGGCAGAAATTGCTGTGGATAAAGCCTATAGAAAGCTTTGTGACAGATATTGTTTTGAAAGATATGATACTGGTTTTGCTGATCTTAAAGACAAAGACAAAAGAGATGAAATCAAAAATGATGTAGCAAAGGTAAAAGGCGGCCTTATTGGCTCTTCCATGGTATCTGATGCATTCTTCCCTTTCAGGGATGGCATTGATGTCGGGTTATCGCAGGGTGTTAAATCAGTGGTGCAGCCAGGGGGTTCTTTAAACGACTATCAGAGTATTGAAGCGTGTAATGAAAATGATGCCACCATGGTTTATACAGGTCAAAGGAGTTTTAAGCATTAATTGTGGTACCAATCTTCTACCCACGGTGGAGGATTGGGAAAGTTTTTGAATTATTTTTTAATACAAATACAAAAGTTGAAGCCATTATCTTGCAAGAATCATTGACTCCCAGGAATAATTAAATTCGATGTTTTTAAGTTCAACTTTTTGATAAAAATCCTTGCTTTTTATCAAAAAAAATGGCAGAATACCCAAAATTTTCGAACCACAGGGTTCAACCCTGTGGTTTTTTTTATTTATTTACAAGGGAAAAACACACCAATGATCACTGCAAACAACGTCACCCTTGCCTATGGCAAACGGGTGCTTTTCAAAGACGTTAATATCATGTTTAAACCAGGCAATTGCTACGGCCTTATCGGCGCCAACGGCGCAGGAAAGTCCACTTTTTTGAAAATCCTTGCCGGAGATATCGAGTCTGATTCAGGCAATGTCTCTGTTGGTCCCAAGGAAAGAATTGCCGTCCTGAAACAGGACCATTTTGCCTTTGACGAAAAAAGGGTTTTAGACACAGTGATCATGGGCCATAAAGAGTTGTACAAGATAATGGCTGACCGGGAAGCCCTATATGCCAAGCCTGATTTCTCAAATGAGGACGGCATCCGATCCGGAGAGCTTGAACTTGAATTTGAGGAGATGAACGGCTATGAAGCAGAGTCTGATGCAGCCGTTCTCCTGAAAAATCTTGGCATCATTGAAGACCTCCACACCAAAAAGATGAAGGAGCTGGAAGGGGGAGGAAAAGTACGGGTTCTCCTTGCCCAGGCCCTGTTTGGCAACCCGGATGTTCTGCTGCTGGATGAGCCCACCAACAACCTTGACATCACCTCCATTGCCTGGCTCCAGGAATTTTTATTCCGGTTTAAGAATACAGTGATTGTGGTCTCCCATGACCGCCATTTCATGAACCAGGTCTGCACACATATTGCTGACATTGATTTTGGCCAGATCGCCTTATATGTAGGGAACTATGATTTCTGGTACCAGACCAGCCAGCTGAATTTGAAACAGAAACAGGCAGATAATAAAAAAGTCACTGACCGGGCCAATGAACTGAAGTCTTTTATCCAGCGATTCTCTTCCAATGCCTCGAAATCCAAGCAGGCCACCTCCAGGAAAAAACTCTTGGAAAAACTCACCATTGAAGACATGCCGGTTTCTTCCAGAAAATATCCCTTTATCAGTTTCACGCCGGAACGCCCTTGCGGCAACATCATTCTGGAAGTGGAAGGACTATCCAAGACCATTGACGGAAAAAAGGTGCTGGACAATGTCAGTTTTACCGTTAATAACGGAGACAAAATCGCTTTCATGGGTACCAACAGCCTGGCCAAGACCACCCTTTTACAAATTATTGCAGGGGAGATGGAACAGGACAGTGGCAGTTATCGCTGGGGAACTACCATCAGCCGGTCTTATTTTCCCAAGGAACACAGGGAATTTTTCAACAATGACCTCACCCTTATTGACTGGCTGCTTCAGTTTGCCCCGCCCAAGGAAGGGCAGAGCTTTGCCAGAACTTTTCTGGGACGTATGCTTTTTTCCGGGGATGAGGCCACCAAAAAAACCGGCATACTGTCAGGAGGGGAAAAGGTCAGGTGTATGCTGTCCAGGATGCTGCTGGCCCAGTCCAATGTCCTGATCCTGGACGAACCCACCAACCACCTGGATCTGGAATCCATCACCGCCCTGAACAACAGCCTGGTCAAATTCCAGGAGGTAGTAATTTGCACCTCCCATGACCACGAATTTATCAATACAGTGGTAAACCGGATTATTGAGCTGACACCTCATGGTGTCATTGACCGGCTCATGACCTTTGATGAGTATATTGAAAGCAAAGAAGTAACAAAAACCCGGGAGACCATGACCAAAAAGGCTGCATAACATTCAAATCTCACTATGGATTGATATCGGGGAACCTTTGGCTGACCGGATCAAAAAATCGGCGCTCAAGATTCATTATCCTTATGGAAATTGTTATAAGAGGTTCAGAGTATCAATGATATCAGTTCAATTCTTGATAGAATTTTAGGCGTTTACTTCTGGCTTTATGTTGCGAGTTGCCATAATTCACCCCTAACAAACTGCTTGAATTAATAATGTTTCAAGCTATCATTTTATTCCTGAATATCTCAACGCACCTCGGCATCTTGGAAAGTTGGACCATCTGTGAATTTCAACCAGCTTGTATATAGCGCAGGGATGCCACAGATTTTAAAAAGAGATATAAACCAGGATCGCGATGTGGATGGGTTGGACTTAACGGCTGTAGCAGTAGGACAATCCTGTTTCAGTCTTGATGTGATTGCAATGGATTTTGGAAAGACACAGCATTTGTGGCCAAGGTCAGTGAGAACTTGGTTTATGAATATGTTAATCTTATTTTTGAAAATCAGGTTGATATTAAAAACAAAAAATGTAAAATGGAAAGGTTGATTTTGATGATATACCATTTTAAACTAACGGGACAAACACGCCTCCCGGACATACGCCCTTATTTATGTAAATAAAAATTGAATGGAGAAAACAATGAAAATACCATGGAAATTCAGCCTTATTATTTTGACTGGTTTTATTTTTTTTGTAACCGGATGCTCGATAAGCCCAGTACATCCAACATTGGTAAAGTCTGATTTGCCTGAGTTGATCCCTTTGAGAGACTTTTTTCTTAATGTTGATACCAAATATGCTTATTCGATATCTCCTGATGGGAATAAAATATCCTGGTTAGAGCCAAAGAGTCGCAGATTGACGATATATTTTAAAACAATTGGAAAAGAGGATACACAGACGATTGATACTCATTCTCCCAGAAATATCTACGGTGTCGCTTGGTTGCAGAATAGCAGGCATATGCTGTTCCATCTAGATCAAGATGGCGATGAAAACCATCATATTTATATTGTGGATACTGAACAACCAGATGGCAAGCCCGTTGATATTACACCTTTCAAAGGAACAAAAGGCCGGATTCACCAAGTGTTAAAATTTGACCCCAATCAGATACTCATCCAGCATAATCAACGGAATAAAAAGATTTTCGATCTGTATAGTGTAAATATTGAAACTAAAAAGCAAACCCTCATTGCAGAGAATCCTGGCAATGTCAGTTCATGGATAACGGATGTGGAAGGTACACTCCGGGGTCGTGTGCTGAAAAATAAATCCAGAGATCCTGATGAATACTGGATATTTGAGATTCAAACGTCAGAAAATGATTGGGCCCCTGTCATCTCTTGGAATCTGGATGAAGATGTCTCGATTCTCGGATTTACACCTGATAATAATGGGGTTTGGTTGCTATCTAATAAGAGCAGGGATAGAAAAAGCCTAATACGTCTTAATCTGAACACAAAAAAGGAAACGCTTCTCTATGAAGATCCTCAAGTTGATATTCGCCATGTCTTGATAAGTGAGATCACAAAAAAACCATTGGTAGTTGTATTTCATACAGAGTATCAGAACTTGCATTTTTTTGATAAAGATCTTGAAAAAGATATTACAAGCCTTAAACAGGGAAATACTGGGATTGGTTTTTCAGGAGTTGATTATAGTGAAAGAGTTTTAGCGCTCAGTGTCTTTACTGATAAATCTGTTGATTTTTATATATATAACAGAAACACCAAAACGAAGGAGTTACAAAGTTCTCTCCCAATTTCTGAATATGAGGATCAGCTCTCAACTGTTCAGCCAATTTCTTTCAAAGCCAGAGACGGGCTGACAATACCGGGCTATTTAACCATACCAAAAGGAACATCCGGTAAAAACCTCCCGATGGTATTACTCGTTCATGGTGGTCCCTGGAGCAGGGATTATTGGGGATATAATAGAATGGTACAGTTTTTAGCTAATCGAGGATATGTTGTTCTTCAAATAAATTACAGAGGCTCAAGAGGTTATGGTCGTACCTTTATGGAAGCGGCAATTGGAGAATTTGCAGGTAAAATGCACGATGATCTGATTGATGGCGTTAAATGGGTGGTGGATAGAGGGATTGTCGATCCGGATAAGATATGTATCTTTGGTGGCAGTTATGGAGGATATGCCACATTAGTGGGACTTACTTTTACACCTGATACGTTTACCTGTGGTATCGATCTGGTTGGAATTTCAAATCTTGTGACATTTGTCGAATCTGTTCCAGATAGCTGGGATCTCTATATGGGACTTTGGCATAAATATGTTGGTAATCCCAAAGATCCTGATGACAGAAAAAATATGGAAGCAAAATCACCACTATTTCGAGTTGATAAGATCAAAAAACCTCTTTTAATTGGTCAAGGCGCTAACGATCCACGTGTAACACAAAAAGAGTCCGATCAGATCGTTGAAGCCATGGAAAAAGCAGGGAAGAAGGTTGAGTACATGCTATTCCCAAATGAAGGCCATGGCCTGCGTAATTGGCAAAACAAACTGCGGTTCAACCGAAAAGTGGAAGATTTTCTTTCAGAACACCTGGGAGGACGAAATGCTGGATTTGATTATTATGAGCTGGGTTTGTTGATTTTCTAACGTGAAGTCATGATTTTTTCCTATAAATATCAACCACAAGATCTGAAAACAAACCATATATAACCGGGATTGACAAACAATTTTCGGTTTCTAAGCCAACAGCTTCTATTAACATCATAAGAAATGGTGTTATTTATGAGTTTCATCCAGTTCCCGTTTAAGGGTCAGGATACCGGATCTGGTCAGTTTTTTTATTCCTATCGGCTCCAATATAGAGATTAATGCATCTATTTTTTGTTCATTTCCAGTGACTTCAATAATATATGAATCCTTTCCTGCATTTATAATCTTTGCATTAAAGATATCAATTGTCTGAATTATTTCAGTTCTGTTGTTATTATTGGCAGCAACACTTATTAGAGCCATTTCTCTTTTAACAGCATCATCATGGGTCATATCCCGAAGTTTGATAACATCAATAAGACGCTCTAACTGTTTCATTATGTCTTCAATTGTTTTTTGTGTTGCAATGGTCTTGATTGTAATTCTGGAAATTTCCGGGTCATGGGTGGGTGCACCGCAAATGCTTTGAATATTATAGCCGCGTCCTGAAAACAGACCTGTGACCCTTGCAGTTACTGCTGGTTTGTTTGCCACAAGCATTGTTAATATGTAAGCATGTTCTTTCATATAAATATTTTTCAGGCAAACAGTGACAGCTGTTCTCTTCTTGCATCAGCATGCTGGACAGTGACCTGGATGATATCACCGTTTTTTGGCTTGATACCGCCTGTGGGAAGTTTTGCTTCAAGCATGAATTCCTTGATCAGTATATTATAATGATCCCTGTAGCTGTCAAGCACCAGTGCTTCATAGGTACTGCCTCTCATTGATTCTAAGTGCTTGGTAATCCAGTATCGTTTTCGCAAAGCCTGTACCCTGCCGGCATTGGCAATATTTATGGATACAGACTGGAGAATATAGTCAAGTTCATCTTTAGAATAGGCATTGCCATATCCAAGCACTGCCTTAATCTGTCGCTGTGTTAAAAGATCATGATACCTTCTGATGGGAGATGTTGCTGTGGCATAAGCCTTAACACCAAGGCCTGAGTGGGCCTGTGGTTTTGTGCCGATGACAGCGCGGCTTAAATGTTTTCTCTGCATGAAATTTAAGATCAAAGATGTCTCAATACCTTTAAAAAGTCTTTGGGATGGCTCGGTCTGGGATCTGAAAACAGCAGGCATATCATTGTTGGCAAGAAATTTTGCCATAAGAGTATTGGCAAGGATCATCATTTCAGAGACCAGCATGCGTGAGGGATTCTCTCTGTCAATTTTTGAATATCCAATTTCCTGGTTATCTTCTACCCATACATTGACTTCAGGAAGTGTTATTTGAACAGCACCTGCCTTAAGTCTCTTTTCTCTGAGCTGCGTGGCAATTTTATAAAGAGTTGTAATTGGATCATTCATGCCGTTGAGCAGGTTTGCTTCAGCATAGTTCATCTGCTTGTGAACCTTGATAACAGAGGGAATAATTTTAAAATCCTGGATTTCAAAGAATCGGTTCATTTTTACCATGGTGCTGATGCCTGGTCGTATTACATTCTCTTTAAGGCTGCAAAGATTTTCTGATAAATTGGGAGGTATCATGGGCAGCTTATCATCGGGCATGTAAATAGAGCTTGCACGATCCCGTGCGGCAATATCTATCGGGTCATCAGGTTTAATATATGCATCAACATCAATGATATGTATGCCAAGAGTATAGCCGGTTTCTGTCTTTTCAAGGCTTATGGCATCATCAAAATCAAGTGTGGACTGTCCGTCAATGGTGATTAAAGGAATATCAGTAAGATCTTTTCTTAGAGGGTCATCAAAAAGATTGATCGGCGTGTCAGCAAGTTGTTTTTCCTGTTCCAGTACCTCTTTAGAAAAAAATGTGGGAATCTGCAAAGATAAAATATTGATATTCTCATTTTGCTCCCAGATGCCGGCTTTTACAAATACATTAAACAATTGTTCAGCAGAATTAAGAGGGGATTTTTTAAGGATGCTCCTGGCAATGATTTTGGAATCAGAATCATTATTAAACAGATAATAGGATTTCAGTATATTTATGACATCCCGGTCAGCAGATATACTGCTGCCGTTTTTATTGTTCAAGACATCATTAATCCAGGCAGATCCTTTCTGGATCTGTCTCTCTTGTTTTTCTATCCTTTTGATCTGTCGTCTTTTTTCTTCAACCTGTTCAAGAGTATAAGGAATGAAGATCATTTTGTTAAATTTGAAATATAGCTTGTCACTGAAAAAGGCACGGATAACAGCAGCCTCATGATCTGAATGTAAAGGAGGGTCAAAACAAAACAAGGTCATGGCAGAAAGATCAATTTCTTCAGGCTCTTCGTGAAAAAGTTCCCATAATTCAATTATATTAATGGTTTTTGCAAGATGATCCCGATCCTTTGCACGCTGTTTTAACTGATTTACAATGGATTGCCTTGCAAGGGATGTATCAATATAAGTCTGGGAAATATGAGATAATCGTTTTTCAGAAAAATTAACCTCCCGATTGTTCTCATTAAGCAGCCCAAGCTTACCTTTTTTCTCCTGTAATACTACAGCGGCAATGATTTTCTGCTGGTCTATATATTCTACAATGCTTCCTTTTATCATGGGTGTTACAATAGCATTGAACACTATATTTTGTCAAACAAAAGAGCGTAACAAAAATCTGGGTTCAATTATTGTATCAAGGTAAAAATAGTAATTTTTGTTATCTGCATTTAACATTTTGTTAACACTTTTTGTTATCTGCACTTGACATTTTTCTGTTATCTGGTAAAACAACGCACTTGAAAATTAAAACAGATGTTTTTGTAATTCAGGGAGATCTTATGAATGATAGTGATCTTATAAATTTTATGTATATTCTTCTGTTCCTGGCAGGAGGATGTATCACAGTTTTTATCCCTTTTGTTATTTCATATTTTATTCGTCCAAAAACCATTGAATATCAAAAATCGTTTCAGCCTTACGAGTGTGGAGTTGATCCCTTTAAACAGATGTGGGATTACCGGTTTGGGATTTCCTACTATCTTTATGCACTGATTTTCCTGGCATTTGATGTTGATGTTCTCTATCTTTTCCCCATTGGAACAATATATAATACAGATAAAATAGGTGCTGTAAGAGGAATAAGTGAAATTTTTATTTTCATTGGTATCTTATCCCTTGCAATAATTTATGCATGGGTTAAAGGAGTCTTTAAGTGGGAGAGAAAAACAGTCAAGTAAAATCTGTGAAGAGTCAAATAAAACCCATTAATGCATTTGCAGCAGGGTTAAGAACAGAATTTGAAAAAGGTGCGATTGAGCATGAAGGTGCTATGCTCAGCCAGTTGTTGTTGACAGATAAAGTGCTTAAAGTCTGCCAGGCAAATTCTTTGTGGCCCATGACATTCGGGCTTGCATGCTGTGCAATTGAAATGATGGCAACCGGCATGGCAAGAATTGATATTTCAAGATATGGAGCTGAAGTTTTCCGACCATCTGCAAGGCAGTGTGATCTTTTAATAATTTCCGGAACAGTAAATAAAAAAATGGCGCCGGCGGTTATAACTCTTTATGAGCAGATGCCATCACCCAAATGGGTAATTGCCATGGGCAATTGCTCCATATCCGGCGGGCCTTTTGCAGTTGAAGAAAATTATAATGTAATTGAAGGTGTTGATAAACTCATTCCTGTTGATGTCTATATTCCAGGATGCCCTCCAAGGCCGGAAGCTCTTATAGACGGGATACTCAAGCTGCAGGAAAAAATTACAGGCGGGCGCTATCCATGGCCCCAGCGCAAAATGCCTGAAAATCCGGAGATTAAATCATAATGAGTCTCTCAACTGAATTGGTTAAAATACTCAATGCTGTTGAAATAAAAGCTGTTGAAGCTGATTATAAAAAACAGGGATATCATGTTGAAGTATTGTTAAATAAAGATCAGGTAAGAGATTTTTCAAAAATCATGCTTGAAAAAGAGTTTTATCTTGATTTTGTCACTGCTGTTCATATTGAATCAGGCTTTCAGGCTGTTTATCAGTTTGGGCATTTTGAAGAATCCTGCCATGTTAATGCAAAAGCAGTTACTAAAGACGGTACAATCCACACTATTTGTGATATTTTTCATGGCGCAAACTGGCATGAACGTGAAACCCATGATTTTTACGGGCTTAAATTTACAGATCATCCTGATTTAAGGGTTCTTATCCTTGATGAAGAAGATGCTGATCTCAACCCTCTGCTCAAAAAAGAGAACAAACTTAAAAGTCTTGAGAAAATTACAAGGAGTGAAGAGTCACAGGATAAACCTGCCAAATCTGTAAAAAATAAAGCAGCAGCTAAAATAAGAGAGAAGAAAGCAAAACCTGAAGTTAAATCTGAAGATAAACAAGATGATAAACCTGCGGAGTCAAGCTGATGGGAACACTTACAACACGATTCAGTACTATACAAGATCCCGATGAAAAGCACAAATTTCTGCTTAATATGGGACCTCAGCATCCATGTACCCATGGAGTTCTTCGTATTGTTCTGGAGATGGATGGCGAATATGCAATGGGTATAGACCCAATCCTTGGCTATGGACACCGCATGCATGAAAAAATGGCAGAGTGCCGTCAATGGTCAGGATTTTATCCAAATACAGGAAGAATAGATTATGGCGGAGCAATACCATACAATCATGGCTATTGTGCATTAATTGAAAGAATGGCTGGTATTGAAGTTCCTGAAAGAGCTGAATATATAAGGGTTATAACTGTTGAGCTTAACAGAATAGCAAGCCATTTCCTCGGAGTGGGTGCCTATGTGATTGATCTTGGTGCTTTTACTCCGATTCTATATATGTTTGATGACAGGGAAGATATCCTTGATGCCCTGGAAGACATTACAGGTTCAAGACTTACCTATTGCCACCACAGAGTAGGTGGTGTTTCAAAAGACATTGATGACCTGTTTATAAAGAGAACAAGAGCCATCATTAAAAATATACGCTCCCGTTTTGATATGTATGACAGGCTTGTTACAGGAAATATTATTTTTCAGAAACGTACCAAGGATGTTGGAATAATACCTGTTGAAATGGCAAGAAGATATGGAGCAACAGGGCCTGTATTAAGAGGTTCAGGGCTCGGGTTTGATATAAGAAAAAATGAGCCATACTCAGTTTACCCTGAATTTGATTTTGATATCCCCACAGGGGAAAATGGTGATGCTTTTGACCGCTATATGGTAAGAATGCTTGAACTAGAGCAGAGCCTTCGCATAATTGAGCAGGCTCTTGATAAACTGCCAGATGGCCCTGTTATGGCAAAAGTCAAAAGGGTTAAACTACAGCCCGGAGACTGCAGTTTTTCAGTTGAAGCTGCAAGGGGAATGTTAACTTATTATCTTGTTGGCGATGGATCCAATGTGCCATATAAACTTAAAATCAGAGTGCCATCTTATTCTAATTTAAGTCTTTTGGAAGAGTTATGCAAAGGTTCTCTTATAGCGGATCTTGTCTCGGCAATGGGAAGTCTTGATCTTATAATTCCGGAAATTGACAGGTAAAATTATGGATTTTATTGTTGATATAATTGCAAAATACTCACTTGTCAGAATACTGATATCTTTTTCACTGCTCATAGCAATAATAATGCTTAACGCAATTGTCATGGGGTATCTTGAAAGAAAGATATGTGCCAGAATCCAGCGCCGCTGGGGACCCATGGAAGTAGGTGTTCAAGGCTGGATGCAGATGTTTCTTGATGGAGTAAAACTTCTTGCCAAGCAGCTTATTGTACCAAGAGAGGCAAATCCGTTTTTATTCAGAATGGCTCCTTTATTATGTTTTACACCGGTTGCCATGGCTTTTGCTGTAATTCCATTCAGTGAATCTTTTTATGCAATGGATCTTAACATCGGTCTTATTTATCTTCTTGCCATGGGCTCGCTCAATGTATTTGCAATTTTAATAGCAGGGTGGAGTTCAAACAATAAATATTCATTGTTCGGTGCTTTGCGCTCGGTTGCCCAGAACGTTGCCTATGAAATACCAATTTTACTATCCCTGCTTGCTGTTGTTCTTGTTACAACTTCGTTTAACTTCAAAGAAATTGTTGCATATCAGAGCGGGCTTCTATCCTTCTGGATGTGCCAGCCTGTTGCCTTTATTATATTCCTTGTTGCAGGGTGTGCTGAAACAAACAGGGTTCCCTTTGATCTGCCTGAAGCTGAAAGTGAACTTACTGCAGGGTATTTTACTGAATACGGCGGATTCTCCTTTGGTCTTTTTGCCATAGCAGAATACGGCAACCTTTTTATCATGAGTTCAGTTGCAACAACAGTGTTCCTGGGAGGGTGGAACGGACCATTCGGGTTGGATTTTTACAGCGGACCAATCCTGGGAGTTTTCTGGTTTTTACTCAAAGTGTTTATTCTAATGCTCATCATGATATGGGTGAGATGGACATATCCAAGGGTACGTTTTGATCAGTTGATGAATCTTTCATGGAAATATTTAATTCCATTTTCTCTGGTTAATCTTTTAATTACAGCATTTATAGTGAAGATAATATGAGCCACTATTTCAGCGAAATATTTACAGGCGGCAAAAGCCTTCTTGTTGGACTTGGAGTAACTTTCAAGGCATTAACCTCTCCTGTTGTTACTGTTCAGTATCCAAGAGAAAAAATTGATATCAGCCCCAATATGAGAGGGCATATTGATCTTATTAAAGACTCTGAATCAAAAAATGGGCTGCATAGATGTATTTCGTGTGGTCTTTGTGCAAGAAACTGTCCCTGCAGCTGTATCGTCGTAAAAGGAGAGAAGCAAGAAGGTGTTAAAGGCAAGGTTTTAAAAATATTCACTCTTGAATTTTCAAAGTGCAGCCTTTGCGGTCTTTGTGTTGAATCATGTCCGACCAGCGCAATTGATTTTTCCGATGAATATGAGCTTGCGGCCTTTAGCAGAGAAGCTTTTAATTTTGATTTACTTAAACGAGTTCAACAGGGTGATACAAAATGATAGATTATTACCAGATTGTAGCCCAGATAATGTTTGTGGCTTTTATATTGCTTACAATAATAGGAGCCCTGCTTTCTGTTAATGCAAAAATTTTAATGCACTCGGTTCTCGGGCTTGCAGTATGCCTTCTTGGAGTTGCAGGCCTCTATTTTTATCTTGGAAGCATGTTTCTCTCATTAATGCAGATTATGATTTATGTAGGAGCTGTATGTATAGTGCTGGTATTTGGTATTATGGTCGGGTTTACACCCAATGAGAGTGCCCAAAAAAATGATATTGGCAGAAATACACTGCTTGGTATTGTTGCTTCCGGTATTGCAGGTTTGGGACTTGTTATAACTATATTCGGAAAAACTTCCTGGGAAACTTCAGCAGCAACAGTTGGAGATTTCTCCATTGAATGGATAGGAGAGAATCTGCTTTTAAAGTACTGTCTTGCCTTTGAACTTATCTCTGTTATTCTGCTCATTGCCATTGTAGGTGCCATAATTCTTGCAAAAGGCGGAAGGGAGGAAGGACTTTGATAATAATAAGTAATAACCTCAACATTTATCTTATTCTTGCAGCATTTCTTTTTGCCATTGGTCTCTATGGAATGATAAGACATAAAACCTTAATTGGCATGCTTGTATCAACCGAGCTGATACTGAATGGGGCAGGCCTTAATTTTATGGCATTCAACAAATTTACAGCTCCTGATCCTGCTGTGGGGCAGATTATAACGCTGTTTATCATGGGAATAGCAGCTGCAGAAGCTGCAATAGTGGTAAGTTTCATACTTGCTGTATATAGAAAATATAAAACAAGTGATCCTGAAAGCCTTAAGGAACTAATAGGTTAATATTTTATGGAGATTTCAGATACATCCGGCATGATTTTTTTAACAACTGCTATTCCAATGGTCACGGCATTATTGATAATGATTTCCGGGAAAAAACCCAATCTGAGGGAATCATGGGCTGTAATCGGTGCAACACTGACGTTTTTGTCTGTATTAAATCTTCTGCCCCAGATTCTGGCAGGTGCAAATCCTGAACATACATTTTTTACAATACTTCCAGGAGTCTGCATAAAATTTCGCCTTGACGGCATGGGATTATTGTTTGCAGGCACTTCATCCTTTCTCTGGATACTTGCTGCATTCTATTGTGTTGGATATATGCGAGGGCTTGATGAACACGCCCAGACAAGATTTTATGTCTGTTATGCCATATCAGTGGGCGGTGCCATGGGAGCTGCCTTTGCAGGCAACCTTTTTACTCTCTACCTTTTTTATGAAATAGTCTCCATAGCAACATATCCCCTTGTCATGCATCACCAGGATGAAGAAGGCTATGAAGGCGGTAAAAAATATATAGTTTATCTCTTTTTTACATCAAAGGCCTTTCTTTTAACTGGAATGGTACTGCTTTATATGCAGTGCGGAACTCTGGATTTCAGTTCTACAGGTATCATGGATGGAATTTTCCCGGCAGGAGCCAGCAAACCCCTTGTAATTGTGATTTACCTGATGTTTTTGTTTGGATTTGCAAAATCCGGGATCATGCCTCTTCATAACTGGCTTCCTTCCGCCATGGTTGCCCCTACCCCTGTGAGTGCGCTTTTACATGCAGTTGTTGTTGTAAAGGTTGGTGTGTTCTCAACTGTACGTGTCATGCTTTCAACCTTTGGAACAGATCTTTTATCAAGCACAGGTCTTGGAATATTTACAGCCTATTTTGTCTCCTTTACAATATTGACAGCTTCTGTAATCGCTCTTACAAAAACAAATCTTAAGGCAAGACTTGCCTACTCTACAGTCAGCCAGCTTTCATATATTATTCTTGGTGCAGCTCTGGTAACTCCCATGGGTGTTACAGGCGGCATCATCCATATTACAAACCATGCATTTTCAAAAATCACTCTCTTTTTCTGTGCCGGAGCCATCATGGTTGCTTCGGGTAAAAAAGATATCAGGGAGATGGGTGGACTTGCCAAAAGAATGCCCCTTACAATGGCAGCATTTGCCCTTGCTTCTTTAAGCATGATTGGAGTTCCTCCTGTTAGCGGGTTTGTTACAAAATGGTATCTTGCCATAGGTGCCATGGATATTCACAACTGGATCATTCTTACAGTGCTTCTTGTTTCAAGTCTTTTAAATGCAGGATATTTCATTCCGGTCGTTATCCAGGCATATTATGGAAAACCTCCTGAAGAAGAGAGAGGTCAAACCAGTAATCTTGAAAAACGGCCGCTGATCATGTTCATGGTTATACCCCTTGTTATTTCAGGTGTATTCTCAGTGGCTTTTGGTTTTTATCCAGATTTGTTTTTAAATATTATAGGTGTAGTTGATACAAGCTTTTTTGCAAATATTCTTGAAAAAGTAACGGGGTCTTAAATGGGTCAGATTATTACATATTTAAGGAACAACTCTTCTGGTCTGAAGTTTATATTTTTCGGATTTTTAATTTTCACCATTGTCTTTGATGTGTTTGCCAACAGGCATGAACCTCATTTCTGGGGTGACAGTATAATAGGTTTCTGGGCAATGTTCGGAGGTTTTGGCTGCCTTGTAATGAGTGTTGTCTGCAAAGGGCTTTATAAAAACTGGCTTAAAAAGGATGATAATTATTATGATAAATAGTTCAATATTTATGCATCCGACAACGTTTTTTATTATTGGCGCCATACTGCTGCCCCTTGTTAAAAGAGTTCATATAAGCCTGCAAAAGGTCATATTAGTTGTAGTTCCTGTTCTTGCAATTATTCAGGTCAATATGGCTTTGCCGGAAAGTTTCGGTCTTGTAAACTATCTTGGCTTTGATCTGATTTTCGGCAGAGTTGATAAACTGACTCTCATATTTTTAAATATATTCACAATAATGGCTTTGATAGGCTCTATTTACGGGCTCCATGTAAATGAGAGCGGACAGCATATTGCAGGATGGCTCTATGTTGCAGGATCTCTTGGAGTAACCCTCTGCGGTGATTATCTCACTCTTTTTGTCTTCTGGGAGCTCATGGCTTTTGCTTCAACATTTCTCATCTGGTATAGAAAAAAGAAAAAATCCATAGAAGCCGGTTTCCGCTATCTTCTTGTTCATACAGCAGGCGGTCTTGTCCTTCTTGCCGGGATTTTTCTAAGATATAAAAATGTTGGCATGGAAGGAATGGCATTTGAACATATTGCAGCAAATGGTGTTACAACAGCAGACTATCTTATAATGATCGGATTTATGTTAAATGCTGCAGTACCACCCATCCATGCATGGCTTCCCGATGCATATCCGGAAGCAACTGTTACAGGCGCTGTTTTCATGTGTGCCTTTACAACCAAGACAGCAGTTTATGTTCTTGCAAGGGGATTTGCAGGATATGAAGTTCTTGCAATCATGGGTGCCATCATGACACTTTATGGAGTCGGATACGCCATTGTGGAGTCTGATGCAAGAAGAATTCTTGCCTATCATATTGTAAGTCAGGTCGGATATATGGTCTGCGGTATAGGAATTGGAACTGCAATGGCAGTTAATGGGGCATGCGCCCACGCCTATGCTCATATTCTTTATAAAGCTCTGCTTTTCATGGGAGTTGGAGCAGTCCTTGAAATGACAGGCAGAAGCCGTCTTACTGAGCTTGGTGGTCTTTATGCAAAAATGCCCTGGGCACTTGTCTTTACAGTCATTGGTGGTATTGCAATATCAGGATTTCCCCTTACAAGCGGATTTATCAGCAAATCCATGATAATTGCAGCAGCAGGCGAGCATCACCAGATTGGCATCATGATTCTTCTCACCCTTGCCGCTGTTGGAACCTTTCTCTCCGTTGGAATTAAACTGCCCTATTTTATATGGTTTGGAGGCAAAGATAAATCAGATATTGAATGCAAAGATGCACCATGGAATATGAACCTTGGCATGCTCATGGCAGCTTTTTTCTGTATAGTTCTTGGATTTAAAAACGGTATTTTCGGATATTTCGGATATGACTGGCTCTATGCTATGCTTCCCAATGCAGTAGACTATCATCCTTATACTTCCTATCACCTTTCTGAAACATTTCAGATACTGGGATTTACCGGTTTCGGTTTTTTTCTTCTCCGTAAATACCTTACACCCAAACCTTATATGTGCCTTGACCTTGACTGGTTTTACAGAAAAGGTGCCCGGGTTTTCATGTGGCTTGCCTTAAAACCTGTCACCGCAGTTAATAATTTTACCGACAATGTATGGAAGAGTATTGGCCTTGCATTTACCATGGCCACTGCAAAAATGTTTTCATGGTTTGATAGAGAGGGCATTGACTGGGTTATTGATGGCTCTGCAAAATCTGTTGTTAATGGAGGTGATCAGATCCGTCACATTGAAACTGGAAAAATTCAGCAGTATATCGGCTTTGCCGTTGCCATGATATTTATTGTTTTAATAGCTGTTATATTTAATTTTTAAGAGAGGTAGTTAGATTTATAAACCCATGGAAGAATATTTAATACTCAATACATTAAGCTATCCAGTTTTATCGGTTTTACTGCTTGTTCCATTCCTTGGGGCTATAGTTATCTTTCTCATGAAAAATGACCATATTATTAAACTATGGACACTTATTGTAACAATTGCAACTGCAGCATTATCTCTGCCCCTGTTTTTCAACTGGGATTATAATACAGCAAAATATCAGTATGCAGAAAAGAGCGACTGGTTCCCCTTCCTTGATTTAAGCTATGTTCTTGGAGTTGACGGTATAAGTGTGCTTCTTGTGCTTTTAACAACCCTTGTTATGCCGCTTTGCGTGCTCTGCTCCTGGACATATATTCAAACCAGATTCAGAGAATTCATGGCTGTAATCCTTCTCATGGAAGCATTTATGATAGGAGTTTTTGTCAGTTTGAACATGGTCCTGTTTTTCATATTCTGGGAAGCCATGCTTGTTCCAATGTTTCTTTTAATTGCAGTATGGGGCGGTGAAAGAAAAGATTATGCATCAATAAAATTCTTTCTTTATACACTTCTTGGCTCAGTATTCCTGCTGATATCCATTGCAGCCCTCTATATTAAAACAGGAACATTTTTTATACCGGAACTTATGATACATGAATATTCCTTCAGCTTTCAGATGTGGATTTTCATGGCATTTACCCTGGCCTTTGCAATTAAAATCCCCATGTTCCCATTTCATACATGGCTTCCTGCTGCCCATGTTGAAGCGCCGGTTGCAGGAAGTGTAATACTTGCAAGTGTGCTTCTTAAAATGGGCGGATACGGCTTTTTAAGGTTCTGCCTTACCATGCTGCCCAATGCTACAATATACTGTGTGCCGTACTTGATTTTCTTTTCCGCTGTCTCCATTGTAATCGGTGGCTATCTTGCCCTTGGTCAGTCTGATATAAAAAAACTTGTTGCCTATTCAAGTGTCGGCCACATGGGTTTTGTAACCCTTGGTATCTTTTTGTTAAGTGATACTGGAATAAAGGGTGCAATAATGCAGATGCTTAACCATGGCATAACAACCGGGGCTTTGTTTATCTTAATAGGCATAATTTACGAGCGAACACACTCACGAGAACTTTCAGTCAACTCAGCTTTGGGAATGAAAATGCCCATATATGTTACTTTTCTGGTGATTTTTTCCCTTGCATCATTTGGTTTTCCAGGAACAAACGGTTTTGTGGGTGAATTTCTTGTCCTTCTGGCAACCTTTCAACAGTATAAGGTTGCCGGAGTTGCTGCAATCATAGGCGCAATACTTGCTGCTGCATATATGTTAAGACTTGTACAGAAAATGGTATGGGCAGATTCAGATGGTCATGCACACCCTGATGAAGAGGGAAGTCATACACTTACAGATATGAACCTGCGTGAAATTGTAACACTCTCCTTTTTAGTCTTTTTTGTATTCTGGATTGGCTTGAACCCAAAACCTGTTTTAAATGTAATGGACAAAAGCGTGGCTCACCTTGTTGAGCATGTGGAAAAAGCAAAGCAAAACTCTGTACCAGACGATAAACATCATGATCAAGATAAGCATAATGGTCAAGAGGGGCATGAAAAAAAGGAGCTCCACAGCTCTGAGTTTAAATTGGAAAACAACAAAACCAGACTGCTGGTTTTAAAATAGAAGTTGATTTAAGGGATAAAAAGAGATGTCTATATTTTTACCAGAACTTGCATTAATATTAATGGCACTGATTTTCTTTATCTTGTCACTTTCAAAGCCAAAAGCCTCTTTGGTGCAGACAATGGCATTGATTATGGCTGTCATTGTTTTCCTGATAAGTATTATGTCCTATAAATCTTCTGGTTTACTCTTTTTTAATGCCTATAAAATTGATGCTTTTTCCCAGATTTTTAAAATCATATTAAGCTTTGGTTTTTTAATTGTAGTTGCCCTTGGATCCGGTGTAAAAACCAGCTTAAAAGGTATTACAAAAGAGCTTGCTGCTGAATATTATATGTTTTTAACCCTGAGTGTTACTGGTCTTGTATTTTTAACAAGCTCAGTTGAACTTCTCACAATTGTATTAAGCCTTGAAATCTCCTCATTTGCCTTATATGTGGTAATTCCCTTCAGATACCAGGACGGCTATAAAAAGCAGATGGAAGCAGGAATTAAATATGTCATGTTCGGTGCCCTTGCTACTGGCATTTCTCTGTATGGCATGAGCTATATATTTGGCGTGGCACATACAACATACCTTGATGAACTTGTAACAATATTGCCAGATCTTGTTCAAGGTCAGGCAATTGCAATTATCGGACTCATCTTAATGCTAGCAAGCTTTTTCTACAAACTTGCCATGTTTCCCATGCATTTCTGGGCACCAGATGTTTATGAAGGCTCTGCCAATGAGACAGCAGGCTTTATTGCAACCCTGCCAAAAGTGGGTGCTGTGGCTCTTCTTCTCAGACTTGTTGCCCTTGCAGGAGTTGAGACAACTCAAATAACATGGATTCTCGGCACCCTTGCAGTCCTTTCCATGACCATTGGCAACCTTTCAGCACTTGTTCAAAAGGATATAAAAAGACTTCTTGCCTATTCAAGTATTGCCCATGCAGGATATGTGATGATTGCAGTTCTTTGCGCCAACAATCTTGGATATGAAGCTGCTATCTACTATATTGCAGGTTATATTTTAATGAACCTTGCAGTGTTCTATGTGATTTATAATGTTTCAGACAGTGGAGAGAATGTCAGCCTTGATGACCTTAGAGGATTATATAAAAGATCGCCGCTTCTTGCCTTAATACTTGCCATCGCAGCCTTTGGCATGGCCGGCATGCCGCCTACAATAGGTTTTCTCGGCAAATTTATGATATTTACCGCAGCAATCTCAAAACCTTTATATGCAATTGTCATACTTGCAGTCATAAATGCAGGTATTGCAGCATATTACTATCTTAAAATGGTCAGAGCAGCCTATATCAACTGCGAAGAAGATCTGTCCCCAATTAAACTTGGGGTTCCCAAATATATCTTTGGTATCTTTTTTATTGTCTCCATACTAGCCGCAGGAATCTTTCCCCAGTCTTTAATGGAATTAGCCAAAACAGCTGTTAATACTATTTTATAGTGCATTAAAGTACGGTGGTCCCCAAAAACTGGACAATGTGCTAAGCTCTAATTTGTAACCAAAAAAGGAGAGCAACATGAGTAATAAAAGGAAAAAGTATAGTCCAGTATTCAAGGCAAAAGTTGCCCTGGTAGCAATTAAAAATGAAGCAACCATTTCTGAACTGGCAGCCAGGTTTGAGATTCATCCAACAATGATTCATGGTTGGAAACGTTCTCTGCTTGATAACGCAGCAGATGTTTTCGACAAAGGTCAGAAATCCAAAAAA
>JAQIBP010000071.1 GCA_027858995.1 Deltaproteobacteria bacterium
AAACGACATATACCCTCCTTGTATTTTTTATCATATCCCAAAACATAACGTTATCGTATAATAAAAAAGCAGGAAGTGCAAGATCAGTATGAAGTCAAATGAAAAGAACTATATGTCCAAATACGAACCAGTGCAAAAAAAGCATTGCAACATATAAAGCCGGGACAAAGAGTATTTGTCGGTTCTTCATGTGGAGAGCCTCAACATCTTGTCAAGGAATTATCAAAATCATCCTTTAGATTTACCGACCTTGAAATTGTAAGGTTGCTATGTATAGAAAGCGGTCCTCTCACGCTGATCGCCAATCGCTCTCATTCACAGCAATTTAATATCAGAACATTTTATCTTGGATCAGCTTCCCCCACAGTAATTAAAAAAAACAGAAGATTTATCACACCCATTAATCTTTCACAGATCCCCCATCTTTTTAAATCAAAAATGATTCCTTTAAATGCTGCACTGGTTCAAACTTCTCCTCCAGATGATTTTGGATGGATGAGCCTTGGAGTATCTGTGGATATTACGCTTGCTGCCTGTGAATCTGCCGATATAGTAATCTGCCAGGTCAATCCCAATATGCCAAGAGTTCTTGGCACAAGTTTTATCCATGTCAATGATGTGGACTATATTGTCGAACATGAAGAAGATCTTTTAACCATTCAACCGCTCCCGGAACTTGAGACTGCCAATACCATTGCCAAACACATATCACGATTAATTAATGACGGTTCAACCCTTCAAACGACTCTTGGTGTTACAAATGAAGCTATTACGCTCTGTCTTGCAGAAAAAAATGATCTGGGTGTTCACTCTCAATATTTAACCAACGGACTCATGCGGCTATTTGCCATGGGAGTTATAACCAATAAAAAAAAGGGGTATAATAGAGGAAAGCTTGTTGCAGGCAGCGCTGTTGGATCAAAGATTCTTTATGATTTTATTGATGATAACCCTTCCATTGAATTTCACTCTTCAGATTATATAAACAATCCATCCATTATTGCCAGACATAATTCCATGATTTCCTTAAATACTGCAATGGCAATAGATTTAACAGGACAGGTTGCTGCTGATGCCCTTCCCTATAATAATTATACAGGTATCAACGGCCTTCTTGATTTTACCAGAGGGGCTGCCATGTCCAAAGGCGGAAAATCAATCCTGATGATGACATCCACTTCAGATGGCGGGGAAAAAAGCCGCATTATTCCTACATTAAAAGATATAGCAGTGGTTGTGCCAAGAGGTGATGTCCAATTCATTGCAACTGAATATGGTGTAGTGAATCTTTTTGGTAAAACTTTACAGGAGAGAGCCATGGCTTTGATCAGTATTGCTCATCCTGATTTCAGAGATGAACTGTTTTCCAAAGCCAAGGAGCTTGATTTGATAGATATTGGCAGAAAATTCAAACAGGCAATTAAAGGAGTGTATCCACTGAAATATGAAGAAACCGTTAATATCAATGGAACATTTATAATATTCAGACCAGCCAGACCAATTGATGAGAGAAGTATCCAGGAACACTATTATACAATGAACCGCCCAGATATTGTTTCACGATTTTTCCATGAGAAAAAGAGTTTTGTACACGACCAGATTGATACAACCTTTGAGATCGACTATATTAATGATCTGACCATTGTTGCAACCATTGGAGAACTGGGGTTTGAAAAAACTGTTTCACAAGCTGCCATATAAAATAAAGAGAGAGAAGACGATATGCTGGTTTTAAGCTGCCTTTTTTCTAAACCTGTGGAGAACAAGAACAACAATTAAATTTTTTCCTAATGCCAAGGTTTGGGCTTAAAGAGGAGCGCATGCTCACAAATTAGCATTTTGCGTGTGGCTTTCAGGTTATTACAACCTGTGGAGTAGTGCTATGGATTCAATATGATATGTATGGGGAAACATATCTACTGGTTGAATCTCTTTAATTTCATATTTCAATTCCAGCATTTCAAGATCCCTGGCAAGAGTGGCAGGATTACATGATACATAAACAATTTTTCCAGGAGCAATGGCAAGAACCTGCTTGACAACATCCTTGTGCATTCCTGTCCTTGGTGGATCTATAATCATGACATCAATAATTTGATTTAATCCCAGGTTTTTTTTCAACAGAGGCAGAACATCTTTAATATCACCTTCAAGGAATTCACAATTATCAATATTATTGAGCCTTGCATTTAGTTTTGCATCAATAACAGCACTTTTTACAATTTCAATACCATATATCATTTTTGCCTGGTCAGAAAGCCAGATTGGTATTGTTCCGGTTCCAGAGTAGAGATCCACTACAATTTCCCTGCCCTGTAATGCTGCATATTCCGACACTTTGGTATATAATTTTTCACAAGCCCTTGTATTGGTCTGAAAAAAAGAGTTGGCAGATATTTTAAATTCAAATTCCCCCAGTTTTTCTTTAATATAATCTCTGCCATAAAGGCAAACTTCCTCTTTACCAGTTGAAACACCTGATTTTGCATCAGTAATATTATTCATGACAGATGCAATATTGGAATATTTTTTTGAAAGCATGTCAGCAAGTTGCTGTACCACATCAATATTTTTTTCTTTTGTAACAATATTAACCATCCATGTATCAAATGCTGCAGAGTGCCTTAGCATTAAAAAACGCCAGAATCCTTCATGACTTCTTAAATGGTACGCCGGCAGACCTGATTTTATGATAAATTTTCGAACATCATCCAAAATCTCGTTGCCAAGGGAGGGCATAATTTCACACTGCTTTATATCAATCACCTTGTCAAAAGTTCCAGGCACATGAAGCCCAATACCAAAATCTTTTTTAATCTCCTGATCTGCAAGCTCTTCAGGTAGAAGCCATCTTTTAGAAGAGCAGGAAAATTCCATTTTATTTCTATATTCAAAGATATTGTCAGATGGAAGGACATCGTTTACTCGAACACCTTTTAACCTGCCAATATGTTCAATAGATTCTATAACATGTCTTTTTTTATATTTAAGCTGGAGGTCATATCCAAGCTGCTGCCATTTACATCCCCCGCAAAAATTACAATATTGACATTTTCCCTCTTGTCTAAGGGAAGACTCTTTTATAATTTTTATCAACTTACCTTGAGCCCATGATTTTTTCTTTTTTGTAATTTTTGCAAACACTACATCCCCTGGGACACACTGATCTATAAAAACAGGGAAACCATCAGGTTTTGCCAATCCTTTACCACCAAAGGCAAGATCAATTATCTCAAGTTCATAAGCTTTTCTTTTTTTCAGTGTCATATTTTACCAATTCTTAAGTTAAATTTTTTTCAACCCACAACACCGCCCATTTAACTGCGGTAGAAGCAGAAATATTTAGTGCCCGACCGAAAACCGCTAATTTGCCCAATTACGGCGTTGGTAAAAAATTTTAATCCTCAAAATACTACTTGTATGTCTGTGGTTAAAATTTTTTTCCGCCTTGTACTTGAACAAATTATCAGGTTTTCGGTCAGACACTATTTACACATCAGCTTGATATTATAGTGATTAACTGGCATAAAACAAGGTATGAAAAGCTTATCACAAAAAATTCATTTTATCTCTGATGGTTTTATGCTCAAAGGAATCCTTCACCTGCCAGACATTAAAAATCCTCCACTTGTTGTAGGATCCCATGGTCTTGAAGGATCCAAAGAGTCTGCCAAGCAAACTGTACTATCAAGACTTCTCGTTGAAAACCATATCGCCTTTTTCCGTTTTGACCACAGGGGCTGCGGTGAAAGCCAAGGAGATTTTATCAAAGAGACCTCCCTTGAAAAAAGAACAATTGATTTTATCAATGCAGTGAAACATACTCTTGATCTTCAAAAAACAAGCCGGAATATTGCAATTTTCGGCTCCAGCATGGGGGGTGCCACCTGTATTAATGCCTGGAACAAGCTTTTACAAATAGATATTAATCTTTGCGGAGCTGTTCTCTGTTCTGCCCCGATAAAAAGCCGCACCATAGAAAACATCCCCCTGAATGCCAATGACAACCGCCCTGCCCTGCCATTGAGTTTTTTTAAAAAAAACCTTCTCTTTAATATTATTGATAAAGCTAAAAGTATTTCCAATATACTTATCTTTCATGGTGATGCAGACAAAACAGTGCCGGTTTCCAATGCCCATGATATCTATAATGCTGCAAAACGCCCCAAACGATTAATCATCCATAAAAACGGAGACCACCAGATGACCAGCAAAAAAGACCAAAAAGAGTTTGAGGCTGAATCCACTGCCTGGTTTTTAAAGTGTTTTGATATACCATCCCATCAATGATTTGTATAAAATCTACGACCTGCACCATAAAATAAATATATTTAATACTAATTCCATAGGTTAGCATCAAATACCAAAATTCTATATATTGTGCTTGCTTTTTTCTTAAAATACTATATAAAGTATATTTTTATTTATTAAATTTTGTTTTTAGACCTTTAAAGTCAAATTTAAGACCTTAAATTTCAGACATACTACTAACGAACAGGAGTTTTAAATATGAGCCGAAAAAAAGAAACTAATGAGCCAATCAATTTTATATCAAAAAATTCAAGAACTGTTTTAGAGCGCAGATATCTTAAAAAAGACAAGTCAGGTCAAATATGTGAATCCCCTGAAGATATGTTTCAAAGGGTGGCTGCTCATATTGCACAGGCTGAAAAAAACTATGACAAAAAAGCTGATATCAAGGCAATTGAAGATCAGTTTTACCGCCTTATGACTGAGTTTAAATTCCTGCCAAACTCTCCTACCCTGATGAATGCAGGAAGAGAGTTGGGCCAACTTGCAGCATGCTTTGTTCTTCCTGTGGAAGACAGTATTAATGATATTTTTGAAGCTGTTAAAAATGCAGCAACCATTCATAAATCAGGTGGAGGAACAGGATTCTCATTTTCCAGACTCCGCCCTGAAAACAGCAGAGTAGGCTCCACCGGCGGTGTTGCCTCAGGACCTGTCTCTTTCATGAAAATTTTTAATACAGCCACTGAACAGGTCAAACAGGGTGGAACCAGACGGGGGGCGAACATGGCTGTCCTCCGTGTTGATCATCCTGATATCATCTCCTTTATTAAATGCAAAAACAACAAGAGAGAACTAAATAATTTTAATATTTCCGTTGGTGTTACAGATAAATTTATGGCAGCGGTTCAAGATGATGCAGAATATGATCTGATTGACCCTTGCACCAAGGAAGCAACAGGCAAATTAAATGCCATGTCAGTCTACCAGGAACTGGTCACACAGGCCTGGAGCACAGGAGACCCCGGTATAATCTTTTTAGATGAAATTAACAGATATAATACAACGCCAGGTGTTGGAGAAATTGAATCCACCAATCCATGCGGTGAACAACCGCTTTTACCCATGGAAGCGTGCAACCTTGGTTCCATTAACCTGACCAGATTTGTGATTAAAAAAAATGGAGAGCCTGCCATAGATTATATGAGTTTAAAAGAGACAATACACCTTAGCGTACGTTTTCTGGATAACACCATTGACATGTCAAGATATCCCATTGATGAGATAGACCAAATGGTTAAATCAAACCGAAAGATAGGCCTTGGCATTATGGGATTTGCAGACTTGCTTTTTATGCTGAACCTGCCATATGATTCCAAAGATGCCATAGATACGGCAGAACAGATTATGTCATTTCTGCAAAAAGAATCCCATGCAGCCTCGTGCGCCCTGGCAAAAACCAGGGGTAATTTTTTAAATTTTGAGCAGAGTATCTACAAAGACAGCAAAGATTGGGGCATGCGCAATGCCACCACCACTACAATAGCTCCTACAGGCACCCTGAGTATTATTGCCGGATGCTCCAGCGGGATTGAGCCTGCTTTTGCATTGAGTTTTGTTAGAACTGTAATGGACAATGACAAACTTCTCGAAGTTAATCCTGTTTTTGAAAAAATATCAAAAGCAGAGGGCTTTTACAGTGAAGAGCTTATGGAACAGATTGCTGAAAACGGAACTGTAAAAGGGAATTCACAGATTCCTGTAGCTTTGAGAAAGGTCTTTGTAACAGCACATGACATCAAACCAGAGGTCCATATAAGGATGCAGGCCGCATTCCAGAGGCACACGGATAATGCTGTCTCAAAAACAGTCAATCTTCCCCGTGATGCGACCAGAGAAGATGTTAAATATATTTATGATCAGGCATTTAAATTAAAGTGCAAAGGGGTGACAATTTACCGGGACGGGAGCATAGAAAACCAGGTGCTGTCGATTGCCGGCAAAGGAAGCAAAGGAAATGGGAATGATTTTTTGTCTGCCGGCCAGAAACGTCCGGATATTCTTGAGGGATTTACCCAAAAAATCAAAACCGGAATGGGCTATCTTTATGTAACAGTATCTGAGTTCAACAACAGACCCTTTGAACTTTTTGCAACCATAGGCAAATCCGGTAAATCCACCATGGCCAAAACTGAAGCCATTGGAAGACTTATTTCTCTGGCATTAAGATCAGGTGTTGAAGTAGAGGAAATTATCGATCAGATTAAAGGTATCAGAGGTGAACATGCAGTTTTCACGGAGGGAGGGCTTGTGCATTCTATTCCCGATGCCATTGCCAAAGTGCTTGAAAAAAGATACTTGGTTAATGGTGATGGTAATATAAAAAAACACTCTGTAAATAAACTTAAATCTGATCTCTGCCCGGAATGCGATCAGACGCTCGCCTTTGAAGAGGGCTGTATGAAATGCCATGCATGTGGTTTCACAAAATGCAGTTAAATAGTGCCTGGACAAAAATCTGAAGGGAAGCCATGCAGAGAATATTGAATCCATGATTGCCTGCACTACTTAAAAAGGTGTTCATAAGACCTGCTTACTGCAATATTCTGGTCAATCTTGTCAAAACCAATGATCATCTGATTGGTAAAAGAGCGCTTGATGACTTGTATTCGCTCAATATTGACGATACTGCTTCGTTGTACCCTCCAGAACTTCTTTGGATCAAGTCTGTTTTCAAGGGTTTTAATTGGAGATTTAATTAAAAATTCATTTTCAGGTGTCTGTACAACAGTATATTTATCCTCAGCCTTGAAAAAAATAATCTGGGAAACCGGAACAAATCTTAAACTTGACCCGCTTCTTACTTTTATCAGGTTCAGATATTCAGGCATATTTGAGGTTTCTAATACTTGAATGATTTTTTTCATTTTTTGATCAAAACCATAAGAGAAATCTGGCGTATTAAACTCTCTTTTTAAACGCTCAATGGTTTTTTCCAGACGCTTTTGCGTCACAGGTTTTAAAATATAATCCATGGCTTCATTTTCAAATGCCTGGACAGCAAATTGATCAAAAGCCGTAATAAAAATAACTTTACAAAAGGCAGCGACCTGTTCTGCCACCTTTAAACCTGTCATTCCAGGCATTTTTATATCAAGGAATGCAATATCCGGCTGTTCTTGTTCTATTAATGATAAAGCTTTGATTCCATTTTGGGCATGTCCTGCAATTTTTAAATCAGGCCACAAACGTTCCAGTAAATTTTCAATCCCAACTCTTAAATTCTCTTCATCGTCTGCAATAATTGCAGTCACTGGTTTCATAACGGCACCTTTATCATAGCTTTTATTCCGGTGGGATAATTTTGGGTAAACTCTAAACCGGCTTTACCATCATAGATATTATCTAATCTCAAACTTACATTATTTATTCCTATACCTGCCTTTCCAGCATCTTTATCCAACCCGGTTCCTGTATCTATAATTTCGATTTTAAGAATACTCTTTTCAACCCGGCAATCGATTGTAATTGTACCGCCATCCAGTTTGGGTTCAAGCCCGTATTTAATACTGTTTTCAACAAGTGATTGAATAATCAGCGGTGGAAATGGAAGTTCAAAAATCCGAGTGCGGTCATTAATTTCATAATTAAGTCTTTTTCCCATTCTAATTTTAAATATCTCAAGGTATTGCCGCACGAGATCAAGTTCTTCAGCCAGAGTAATCATCTCCTGCCTGGTTCTTTGCAGACAGATTCTTAAATATTCATTGATGTTAATGAGCATTTGTCTGGCTTTTTCAATGTCAATGTCAAAAAGAGAGATGACATTTGAAAGTGTGTTAAATAAAAAATGTGGTTCAATTTGAGCCTGTAAGAGCCTCAAACTTGTCATGGCAGCCTCTTTTTCAATGGTCAGGCGCTTAATTTTTTCCTTCTGGATCAATTTTTCCGACTCAATTATTTTTTGTTTTGAAGAGAAAAAATATGAGATGGGAATGCCAAAAACAACCCCGAAAACAAACACATATAAAAACGTCCCTTTAAAATAATTGACAGGTTCACTGTTGTGCGAATAAAACAGATACACCCAGCTGAGCAGGGCTGATGAAAAAACACCTGATGTCAAGCCTGCAACAATACCTGTTGCACTCCACTCATCCCCTCTTTTTTTACCAATATGGACAGCAATTATTATAAAAAAACAGATGGCCAAACCAGTAATCTGTGAAATTATAAACACATCAAAAAAGGATGCTTCCTCTATAACCATTATGAATAACACAAATGCAATCACAGTGTTAAATAAAATAGTTATAATGAGACGTTTAACACTCTCTTTTATGCAATTGCAACTGGTGAATATCTTGTTCATGGAGGACAATATTATAAAACAAGATCCCAGGATTTAAGCGACACCCTTGCTAATTGTATTGAAAATAATAACGCAAAGATCCTTTATAATACCCGGGTTGAAAATATCTTGTTTGATCAGAACAACAAAATAGAGGGTGTGGTTGACAGCACAGGTAAAAAACATCAGGCAAAAGCAGTTGTTGCCAATTGCGGCATTCCTGAATTATTTAATAAAATGATACCCAAAAGAGTTGTTCCTAAAAAATTTGCACAAAAAATTCAAAAAAGAAAGACTTCTTTCTCAAGTTTTGTTATCTGGCTTGGTCTAAATGAAAAACTTGATAATATAAAAGATTATGAAATTGATCTGCTGCACGATAAAAATTATATCTATTCTTATAATGATCTTGATAGAGCAGGTATTGGTGTAACCATATATGATAATCTGTTTAAAGGTTATTCAGAACCTGGAAAGACTACACTCTCCATTATGTCTCTTTCAGATTTTGAACCCTGGAAGAAATTTGAAAAAGATTATTTCAAAGGTAAAAAAGAGCTTTATACTAAAGAGAAAGAACGACTTGCTGAAAAATTTATTAAAAGAGTTGAACAAAGGCTTATTCCAGGTCTTTCCGATATGATAGAAGTCATTGAGATAGGTACTCCCTTGACTAATATTTACTACACGCAAAACCCTGAAGGAGCAATTTATGGTTTTAACCGTGATATGCCCCATTTAAAAGCGAAAACTCCAATAAAAGGACTGTATCTTGCCAGTGCATGGTCACATGGCGGCGGTTATACACCGGTCATGATGGCAGGCAGGGAAGCTGCAAAACTTGTTTTGTCTGACATTTAAAATTAAAATCGTGGAATGTAATTTTTATGGATTTTTTTCCAAATCAGCAAGATGTCTGCGCAGCAATTCCAAAGCCATTGTTGCAAACATTGTTTTATTTTGGAGGCGGTCATTAAAGGAAAATTTATAAGTCTTTGCCTTTGCAAAATCATCTCCTGCAATACCAATACATACCATGCCCACAGGTCTTGCTTTTGTACCGCCTGTGGGGCCTGCAATACCGGTTGTTGAGAGAGCAAAATCTGCTCCTGCTTTTTGTCTTACTCCCTGTGCCATTTCAAAAGCGGTCTGTTCATGAACTGCTCCATGATCGATAATGGTCTTTTTCTGAACATTTAAAATATTGATTTTTGCATCATTGGAATAGGTAACACCTGAAAATATAAAATAGTCAGAACTCCCGTCAATATCAGTCATCATATTTGCAATAAGACCACCGGTACAGGACTCTGCAATGGCAAGAGTTTTTTTCTGCTGTGTCAATAATCGACCTGCTTCCTGGGCCATTGACAGACCCTTTGTTGATATAACTCTGTTTTCAAGCTTCCCGATTACCCATAGTTTGGCCTCTTTTATTTGACTCAAGGCTTTGTTCTTATCCATATGAGAATCTGACATAACTATTTTAACCTCAATTATTGGAAAATCTGCCCTAAAACCAAGCCGCATCTCTGGATAACTGTTTTCAAACTCTTTTAACAAAAACCCGGCCTTTGATTCACCAAGTCCGAAAACTGTAAGCCGCTCTATTAAAATTTTATCACTGAGATTAAATTTATTGATTATCATTTTTTTAATCTGGTGTTCAAACATCAATTTCATTTCTAAAGGCACTCCCGGCATAAAGAAGAACAGACATCTATTGAGCTTAATAGAAAATCCCGGAGCAGTACCATTATCATTGATGATCATTTTTGCATTTACGGGAAGCATAGCCTGTTTTTCATTTTCTCTGGTTAATTGAAACCCCTTTCTTTTAAAATAGGATTTCATGGATTCCAGAGCATGCAGATTCAACTCAAGTGCCTGATCTGCAGCTTTACCACATGCAAGTGCTGTCAAATCATCCCCGGTGGGACCAAGACCACCTGTAACAAGACAGATATCAGTTTTAAAAGAGATATCATTAATATTTGAAGCAATGGTATCAAGCTCATCACCAACAGCAATAATTTTTTGGACTTGAATGCCCATATTTTTTAATTTTCTACAGAGAAAAGAAGAGTTTGTATCAACAATATCACCGAGAAGAACTTCATCCCCGGTTGAAAGAATATATGCTCTCATAATGAATCCTTTTTAAAAAATACTGCATGATTTGATGAAAAAAAAGCCGGATTTTTACGGATGTATGATCCATAGGAAACCTGCTTTTTAAATTTTTTATCCAAAAATTGCTTTATCTGCCGTCTATCCCACTTAAATGGATGGACAAAATTCAAATAAAGTGAAAGATCTCCATGATAAAATTCCTTGGTTTTTAAATCTTCTGCATCCTCACTGAGTCTGGGGAGATTAAATACTGCCAGGTTTAAATAATCAATATATTTTTCATATGTTTTAATATATTCAAGTGTCTTAAAAGCAGCAGTTCTGTTTTCAAAACTTGTACCAAAAAGAAGATAAACAAAGGTTAATATTCCTGCAATATGCAGGTTCTTGAGGATGATTGAGGCCACGGCAAGATCTGTTCCCTTCTTCATCTGATTCAATACATCCTGATCCCCTGACTCAAGACCAAGCTTTAACATGTCACACCCTGACTTTTTAAGATCATGACAAAAATCTAAATCCAATAACTCTTTTTCAAACCTTACAAATCCATACCATCTGAATCCAAATTTTTTTTGGGATAATATTTTTAAAAAGGCAGGAGTAACTGCATTATCAATCAAATGTACATAGTCGGGAGAGTATTTTTTATCAATAGCCTGTAAGTCATCCAAAACTTTAAATGCTTTTTGTGAACTGTAGGGGCGTGTTTCTGCCTTTTCAGGACAAAATCTACATTTCCCCCAATAGCATCCAATTGAAGCTCTGAAGGGTAAAATTTTTCCTGGAGCAAGATAAAAATCATCTTTTACAAAATCATAATCTGGAATATAGTGGCGCTTTGTAATATTTTTTTTTCCAAACAATTCCAGCAAAGGCTGTTCCCCCTCCCCTTTAATGGTGAAATCAATCAAATCCTTAAAGGGATCATTGTAATCAGGACGACTCATCCAGGAAGAGATCAATCCTCCACCCATTACTATTTTCTTATCCTTAAAATTTTTTTTTACCCAGCCTGCAAGTGCAAAACTGACAAGGGCCTGATTAAGATAACAAAGAGAAATTCCAAGATATTGTGAATCTGAATTTAGAATCTGTTGTCTGATTTTATCTTCAAAAAATTGATAAAAAGGATTTTCTCTATAAAATCTTGCACTTTTCAATAAATCCTTACTGTCAACAGGTGAAAGTTTTGCATCGGAATAGTCGCTCAAAGTAATTCTGAATCTTTCATAATTCACGCTTATGGATAAAATTTTATTTAAATCATAGACCCTCTGGTGGTACCTGTCCATGTTTTCATACAATTTTTGATCTTTTAAATCATCTATGATTTTCTTGCGATTTTTTAATGCCCGTCTTGACCAGGAATCAATGGGAACAACATCTGAATTGATAAGATACAAAAGACCTTCAATATTTGCATCATAAACCTGGCAGGGCAGGCCTTGCTCCTTTAATGCAGAAGACAACAGCGCCACCCCTGCCGGCGGTTCGCAGGGCTTTGTAACAGGCGGAAAAATTAATAGCATGTTGAATATCCAAAATATAGTTAAAAGTTATTTTAATGCTTTTACCATATTTACACAAAATCCACATAGGAAATTTGAACCCTGTCTTGAGAATATCAACAAAAAGATTTATGGTGAAATAATTTTTTACTTCTTAATAGACAAGTAAAAAAAGGTTGTGCAACTATTTTGATTTTATAACTTAAATTAATAGTGGAGAGAGCAAGTGCTGGTTGCCATAATAGATAATTATGATTCATTTACCTTTAACCTGGTTCATTACATCCTTAAGACAGGTGTCAAGGTAAAAGTTTTTCGTAATGATAAGATTGGTGTTAAAGAACTGAAAACTTTAAATCCAGGGGCAATTATCATATCTCCCGGACCGGGACGTCCTGAGAATGCAGGTATTTCTCTTGATGTTGTAAAACATTTTTCCGGCATAATTCCAATTCTCGGAGTCTGCCTTGGGCATCAGGTCATAGCCCAGAGCTTTGGCGGAAAAATTGTCCAGGCAATGCAGATCATGCACGGAAAAACATCCACAATTTTTTGTGATGACAAATCAATTTTTTCAGATATTAACAGCACCTTTACTGTCATGAGGTATCACTCTCTGGCAATCTCCAAAGAAGATTTTCCTGAAAGCCTTATGATTACTGCCAAAACCAAAAACAGTGAAATAATGGGAATTCGGCATAAAAATCACCCGACTTTTGGAGTCCAGTTTCATCCGGAATCATTCATGACTGATTCCGGGCACACCCTTATTCAAAACTTCATCAATATAGCATCAGATACAAAAAATTATTACATATAGTGGCTGATCGAAAACCTACAAATTTTTACAAGTAAAAGGCGGGCTTACATTTTAACCGGAGGAATACATTGAGTATTTTGAGGATTAAAATTTAAGCCCAACGCATTAATTGGGGAAATTGGTGGTTTTCAATCGGGCACAACCTATCTGACAAGAAGATTATCTCCGGGATAAATAGTTGCGCCTTTTGACAGCTTATTGAGTTTTCTTAATTTATCGATACTGATATTGTATTTTTTGCTTATGGAATAAAGGGTCTCTTTTTTCTTTACCATATGGAACTGGGATTTTTTCTTTACTGCTTTTTTAACAGGAACAGCAGCTTCAGGTTCAGGCTCTTTTTTTACTATTTTTTTAACAGTTTTATTTTCAAGCTTTGAAATACTTTTTTCAATTTTTCCCATTCTATCAATCAAAGAATCAAATTTGACTGAGAAAGCTGTTTCAAGTCTACCCAGTCTGCCTTTTATATGATTAACTTCTGTAACACTCTCTGATTGGGAACCCTGTTTTATTTGAAGTGCTTTTTCAATGTTTTGAATTCGCTTTTCAAAATCAGAAAAAGATGCACTTGATACATTCTGTTCAGCTATTTCATATTTAGAATCAGATGATCTGAAAAAAAAGAAAAATATAAGAATAGTTAAAAGCAATGCTCCAAAAAGAATCAGGGCAAATTCATTCTTTTTTAAAAGAGATGTTTTAAGTTTTTTATCACTGTCAGGACTTTTGGAACTCTTTTTTTTATTGATATTGCTCTTTCTCTTAAAAATTTTTGATCTGGTTTTAGATCCGGGCTTTTCTTTGGGTTGCATTACAAAACTCCTGCTTTATTTTCAGATATCTTATTAATATCATTTTGAGTTTTATTTTCAAGATGTAACTTAAAAAAAATCATTATTGAACAGCAAGCTGTTAATATGGTAGGGTCTATTCCATGAAATTATATCTGAAATTTTTAATCATAACTTTTTTTGGCTTTTTAGTTTACTTAAACTGCGATCCGGCATTTGCCGAACCAAATATTTTCACCAATAAACTTGGAATGCGGTTTGTTCTTATCCATTCTGGAAGTTTTTTAATGGGAAGCCCAAAATCTGAGAAGGGTCGTCAATGGAATGAAAAACGCCATAAGGTTATGATCTCAAAAAGTTTTTATATGGGAGAAACTGAAGTTACCCAGGGCCAATGGGAAAAACTGGTTGGTTTTAATCCATCTTCATTCTCAAAATTGGGCAAAAATTATCCAGTTGATACAATTTCCTGGGATCAATGCATGGAATTTATAAAAGTTTTAAATAAATGGGAAAAAACAGGTAGATATCGGCTGCCGACTGAAGCTGAGTGGGAATATGCCTGCCGTGCAGGATCCACATCTGCTTTTTCCAATGGACCCATTACAACTGATTCATGTAATAAACCTGAACCTGCTCTTATTCATATGGCATGGTATTGTTATAATTCAGGAGAGAAGAGTCCGGCCGGAGGCTTTAAGCCTCATCCCGTTAAAACAGGAAAACCAAATAAATGGGGAATTTATGATATGCATGGCAATGTCCAGGAGTGGGTTCTTGACTCATGCAGATGGCGAAACTTCTGGCGAACCAGAGTGGGAGTTGTTACTGACACTTATAAAAACAATATTATAGATCCTTTAAACAAAACCGGGGAACACAGAATCATTCGCGGCGGCGGGTGGTACCAGAAAAGCAAATATCAGCGCTGCGCCTACAGAAGCTATTATAAACCAGGGGTACAAAGAAACAGTCTTGGGTTTCGTATAGTTGCCCAACAATAACCCTTTGATTTTTGTGTTAAACAAAGTTTTTTACTTTTATGAAAGCCGTGATTTTATTTTCTTAAAGTTAATAAGTCTCTGCTTTAATATCATTAAATTCAGCCATCTTTCAAAAAGCATGGAAATCTTTTTCTCTTTTGATATGTTCTGTGTAAAACCAGAGTCAGGGATATCTTCTTCCATCTTTTTTTCCATACGCTTCAATCCTTCTTGAACAACATCAGAAGTTTGCTCTTTATTCAGAAAAGAGTAAATTTCTAAAGCCTCTCTATAATAGCCCTGATTTTCATAAACCTTTGCAAGTTCAACAGTTTTTTTATCCATATTTATTTTATATTTCCTTTATTGACAGAATTGTCTTTAAAGATTAGTTCATCCTCTTCAGCCATATCATGTTCGTGTTTTGCAACATGTTTTATGTAACCCATATCAGTTTTTAAACTTATAATCTCGTTTTCAACTTTTTGATTTTTAAAATCAACTCCATCGACCTGATCATGAACAGCTGTTTTATTTTGTTTTAAAGCCATATAATCTAAAACACCATTTTTTGAAAGAACAATAAGAGCCAAAAGAGCTATGATGGTAAATATGGATAGGTAAAGACCTGCTTTTTCAAGAATTATCATGACTACTTTTTGTCATACCTTGTTTTAATATTTTAAGTTCAGGGCTTGAAATTAAAAAATTCACAATAAAATAAAAACCGATTCCAAAACCAATACAACCTATCACTCCTGCTCCATACCAGAATTTATTAATATCTGACACAGGTATAAAACCGGCTGCCTTCTGAACAATAAAAAACATTATAGCAGATAAAAAAAGCGATCTGCAAGCAGAAACAATAATTTCAAATTTTGCGATATTAACTGCTCCGGGAATATTAATTAGCAAAATTACAAACCCTATGGCTGATGAGAGGGATACCGACAGAACAAGTCCTTTAAGCCCAAGACTGTCAATAAATAAGAGGCAAAAGATCAGATTCAAACCAATGGTAAAAAGTCCTGAATAAAATGGTATTTTAACATTAGACAGAGAATAATAGAGAGTCACAAACAGTCTGCCACCCGTGAATGCCCACAGGCCAAAACTTAAGAAAAACAGACAATCTGATGTCTGATGAATTGCTGATTCTGTAAAAGCTCCGTGGCCGAATAACAGTGAAACAATTTGTTCATCCAAAGCCATTAATCCAGCCATTGCCGGTATGGTGACAAAAAAAACAGCCTTAACAGCATTGGAAAACAAACCTGCAATTTCATCCATTTCTCCTAAAACTGCTTTTTTTGAAAGTTGGGGCAGTAAAACCATGGCAGCAGAAACTGCAAAAAGTGCCAAAGGAAATTGTACCAGCCGATCTGCATAATAAAGATAGGAGACACTGCCTGATTCAAGTTTTGAAGCAAAAAAAGAGGCTGCCATAATATTTATCTGATAAGAAGCAGCACCAATCATGGAGGGAATCATTATTTTTAAAACTTTTATTACTCCAGGATGAAAAAAAGAGAAAAAAGAAATTTTTAAAATTCCAAAACGAATCATAAACGGGATTTGCAATGCAAGCTGAAGAACACCACCGATCGTCACGCCAAGAGCCAAACCCATGACAGGAGTTTTAAAACAGGTTGTAACCATGATTGTAAACAAAATCACAACAAGGTTGAAAACAACTGGAGCAACAGCCGGAATACCAAAGTTTCCAAATGAATTTAACACGCCCATACAAAGTGAACTCATTAAAATCAGCCATAGATATGGCAGCATAATTTTAAACAAAACAGCTGTCAACTGTAGTTTGTATGAATACTCAATAAATCCCGGGGCAATAATTTTAATAACAACAGGGGCAAAAAAAATCCCGAAAAGCATAATTAGAGTTCCGGCAAGTGTAAGAAAGCAAA
Organism: Deltaproteobacteria bacterium; assembly: GCA_027858995.1. Taxonomy (GTDB): domain Bacteria; phylum Desulfobacterota; class Desulfobacteria; order Desulfobacterales; family Desulfobacteraceae; genus Desulfobacula. Next base: position 16,772 of record JAQIBP010000071.1, read on the forward strand.
AAAAAGAGAAAAAGAGAGAAGCTGCTTTTGCTTTACCTTCATTTACCAGAGTCTTTGAAAAAATGGGTATAAATGAAATATTCAAAATCCCTTCAGAGAACAGTTTGCGGGCCAAATCAAAGGGTCTAAAGGCAATAAAAAATGCATCACTCTGGGAAGATACCCCGAAATAAATGGCAATAAGAGTATCCCTGATAAGACCAAGCAGACGGCTGGAGAGAGTTAAAGTGCTTACCAGTGCAGTCTTTTTTAGAGCTTTTATCACAAGTTTTCCTTGACAAAAATCAACAAACAATATAATTTGTCATCTTTAAAATATGGTTAAATTTTTAAACTAAATACACTATATAAGGAGTTAGACCAAGTTGGCTACCCATAAATCTGCTAAAAAACGTGCAAAACAAAGTCAGGTCAGAAGGTTTAGAAACAAATCTGTAAAAACCACACTTAAAAATCTTGAGAGAAAGCTTAAAGCAGCAAAAGAGACAAACAGTGATAATAAAAATGAAATTATGAGGCAGACTCAATCTGCTATTCACAAGGCATCCCAAAAAGGCATTATCCATAAAAAAACTGCTTCAAGAAAAATTTCAAGGCTGTTCAAATTCATGAACGCTTGAATTCCAAACTGTCGAGCTGCTTTTTAACCTGAACAATTTGATAAATTTATAATTCTCAAGACAGGATTTGTGTGTAAAAACAGAAATCCTGTTTTTGTTCAGATACTATTTGTACCTTAAAATCTATTCACCATTCTGGTGACCAGTTTCTCAGCATTTCTTATGGAGATTTTAACCACTGCATCTATTTTGTTACTATCATCTGTATTCTTATCGTCAGATACTTTGTACTCTTCTTTCGAAACAAAATTCTTAACAGACCATATAATCTGCCCGCCTTGATCTACTAATTGCATATCAACACTGGCCGAAATCCGTCTTTCTACCACAGATTCAGTCGTAGAGCGTGAAAGCGTTGCAAATGTAATGGAATTTATCCTTCCTTTTAAAATTGCAATTGCCTTTGTTGTATCATCTACAATTTTTGTATCGGTTTTTTCCGAAATCTCTTTGATCAAGGCATTGGTAAATATGACACCTGCCCCTGTTGCCTGGCTTTTATCTTCCATCATTTCCACGGCAACATGTGTTACATCACTGTTAAGGTATCCTCCGCCTGCAAGTTTATAGCCACAGGATGTTAGCACTAACAATAAAACAGATAGAATTAATTTTAAATTTTGCATATTAAACCACAATATTTACAAGTGTTTGTTTTTTTCTTATAATAATAATCTTTTTTAAATTTTTATCCTTAATATATTTTTTAATTTTTTCATCAGCCAGGGCAGTCTCTTTGATTAAATCTTCATCGTCGCCGTCACTGGCCATAAATTTAGACCTAAGCTTTCCATTCACCTGAACAACAACAAGAATCTCATCTGTTTTAAGACTATCTTCCCTGTAATCCGGCCATGGCTGCTCAAGAACCGATTCTCTGTTACCCATTTTCTGGAAAAGTTCTTCACAAAAATGGGGAATAATTGGCGACAACAGTAAAATGATATTCTCAAGACAAAACAAGATTACTTTTTTTTGTTCATCGGTTGCTGAGTCCAAATCAACAGCATATAGATCATTTACAAGTTCCATAACAGCAGAAATAGCTGTATTAAAATGAAAGCTTTGATCAATATCATCTGTAACTTTTTTAATGGTTTGATTTGCTTTAATATAAAGGTCTTTTGCCTGGGATGATGATAAATTCTGCGCTACTCCTCTGTATGATTCAAAACCATCAATTTTTTCAATACACGCCAGGGCCAGCCGCCATACTCTGTTAACAAACCTGTTACTGCCTTCAACACCATCCTCATTCCACTCAAGATCTCTTTCAGGCGGAGCAGCAAAAAGGCAGAAAAGACGTGTAATATCTGCTCCATATTGTTCCAGCAGTTCATTGGGGTCAACAACATTTTTTTTGGATTTGGACATCTTGATAACTCTGCCCAATTCCACATCGCTGTTGCATTTTGTGCACTCAAGATTGCCTTTTGCATTTTTTTGTGCTTCTTCAGGGAAAAGATATCCATGTTCAGGGCAGGTCATGGTCTCTTTACACACCATGCCCTGGGTTAAAAGCCTTGTAAACGGTTCTTTGAAATCAATCATTCCAAGGGAATTTAACACACGCATAAAATACCTTGAGTATAATAAGTGCAGAACTGCATGTTCCACACCCCCGATATATTGATCCACCGGAGCCCAATATTTTACCTCATCAGGATCAAACATGCCTTTCTCAAATCTTGGTGAACAATATCTTAAATAATACCAGGATGATTCCACAAAGGTGTCCATGGTGTCAGTATCTCTTTTTGCATCTTCCCTGCCGCATTCAGGGCATGTGGCTTTTGTAAAATAATCAAGTGTTGGCAGGGGTGAACCTCCCTTTTCCAGAAGATTTACATCTTCAGGAAGCTTTATGGGAAGATCAGCTTCAGGCACTGGAACTATACCACAGTCAGGGCAATGAATTACAGGGATTGGAGTTCCCCAGTATCGTTGTCTTGATATTCCCCAGTCCCTTAATCGAAAAGAGATGGTTTTTTTGCCTCTGCCCATTTTTCCCAACCAGGCTGTCATTACGTCCATGGCTTCTGAGCTGCCAAGGCCACTGAATTCACCAGAATTTACAATAACGCCTTCGCCTGTGTAAGCCTCTTCCATGGTTTTGCCGTCAAACTCCTCTCCTTCAGGCTGAACAACAGGAATTATCTCAAGATTGTATTTCCTTGCAAAATCAAAATCCCGCTGATCTCCGGCAGGAACAGACATGATTGCACCGGTTCCATATTCCATTAAAACAAAATTGGCGGTATAGATCGGTATCTTTTCCCCGGTTGCAGGATTAATACAGAATACACCTGTAAAAACACCCTCTTTCTCATATTTTTCAAGACCTTCAGCAGATCTCTCCTGGCTTGATATTTTTTTTACAAAAGTCTTGACCTGCTCTTCCTGGTCAGTTCCCCTGGAAAGAGTTTCAACAAGAGGGTGTTCCGGAGCAAGACACATGAATGTTGCTCCAAAAACAGTATCCGGTCTTGTGGTAAAGACCACAATATCCTCATTTTTTCCATGAATTTTAAATTTTAATTCAGAGCCGACACTCCTGCCGATCCAATTCTTTTGCATTGTAGTTACTTTATCCGGCCACCCAGGGAGTTTATCACAATGGATAAGCAGGTCTTCGGCAAAATCTGTAATTTTAAAAAACCATTGCCACAGTTTTTTCTGCTGTACTGTTTTAGAACATCTCCAGCATTTATCCTGCTCAACCTGCTCATTGGCAAGCACGGTCTGACATTTTTCACACCAGTTTACATAGGATTCTTTTCGATAGGCCATTTTCTTTTCCAGCATTTTAAGAAAAAGCCACTGTTCCCATCTATAATATTCAGGGTGGCAGGTTGCAATTTCACGATCCCAGTCATAGGAAAAACCCATTTTTTTTAACTGTTCGCGCATGGCATTGATATTTTCATATGTCCAGACAGCAGGATGGGTATTGTTATCAATGGCAGCATTTTCAGCAGGCATTCCAAAGGCATCCCACCCCATGGGATGAATAACATTAAAGCCTTTCATCCTTTTATACCTGACAACAACATCACCAATGGTGTAATTACGCACATGACCTATATGTATTTTACCTGAAGGGTATGGAAACATCTCCAAAAGATAATATTTCTCTTTTGATGTATCTTCTTTAACTTTAAAAATATTTTTTTCTTTCCAAAAGGCTTGCCATTTCTGCTCTACTGATTGTGGCTGATACCGCTGTTCCATGAAACACCTACTCTTTTTTAATTAATGGGCGGTCAAAAGCCGCCAACCTAACAAGGATCTTATTTAGTGCCTGAACAAATTACGTGTGACCTTTAACCTAAAGGTCAGAAACCAGGTTATCAAATTTTCGGCCGGGCACTATTTAAGCTTTTATAAATGCCATAATCCAGGCCAAATAGCAAGAACATCAGAAACCATTTAAATCCAACCAATAAAACACACCGCCACCAGCCTTTGCCGCATCTAAATGTTAGAATAAGTTTACCATGTCTTAAAATTTTTCTTTTCTTGTTTCATTTTATGATTTTTGGTAGTTTAAAAAATCATTAACTTCCAAAAAGGTGAACCATGCCAGACTATGAAAAATTTTCTACAAACAGTTCAATTAATAGTCTGATTGAAAAAATACTTGATGAGCTGTGCCCATTTCTTGAAGAGCAGGCAGAAGAAATATCTCAACTTACTTCTATTGGCAAAGCTCTTGGTTCAAGAAAAGATATAAGTGAACTCCTTGAAATAATTCTTACCATTGCCAGACGATTTACAAAGGCTGATGGTGGAACCCTTTACCTTGTTGATAATAAGAATCAAAACCTAAATTTTCATGTGATCCATAATGCAACCTTGAAACTTAAAAAAACAGGAAGAGCTATAAATCTTCCGGGTGTGTTATTGTATAATAAAGATAACACTCCTAATCTTTCCAATGTATCATCATATGTGTTTCACACAGGACAAATTGTCAATATTGATAATGTTTATAAAACAAAAAAATTTCAATTCCGGGGTACAAGAAAATTTGATGCTGCTTTGCACTATAAAAGCCAGTCAATGATTGTTATTCCCATGAGAAATCATGAAAATGATATTATCGGCATCCTTCAATTGATAAATTCAATTGATCCATTTTCAGGAAAAACTGTTTCATTTACCTTAAATGATCAGGAAAAAGCCTCTGCATTAGCCAGTCATGCTTCTGTACTTTTAACCCAGCAGAATCTTATCCTTGAAATGAAGGAACTTTTTGAAGCCTTTATAAAAGCCATTGCTGTATCAATAGATGAAAAGTCAAAACATACCAGTGGTCATATTCAACGCGTTACTGAGCTTTGCTTGATGATTGGCAGAGCAATAAATGAGGATACCACAATATATAAGAACACATCTCTTGATCCTGATCAGATAGATGAACTGAGAATTGCTGCACTTATGCATGATACCGGCAAAATAACCACGCCAGACCACATCATAAACAAGTCTTCGAGATTAGAACTGTTTCATGACAGGATCGAACTTATTAAAACAAGATGGGATCTATTTAAAACAAATCAAAGACTTGCTGCTGCACAAAAGAAGCTTGCTCTTCTGGATCAAACTCAAAGCAAAAAACAACTTGCAAGGATAGATGATCGCTGTAATGAAAAGATCGATGAGCTTGAAAAAGAATTTGATACTCTGACATGCATTAATTCAACCAAAGGAAGTCTTGATATAGCCCTTATTGACCAGTTAAAAAAAATTTATGCAAAATCAGATCTTATTAATAATAAAAAAGAGTCATATCTAAATGATGATGAATTTGAGAATCTCTCTGTTTTAAAAGGGACTTTAACACAGCAGGAGAGGGATATTATTAACAGCCATGCCGGTTTGAGCCAAAAAATATTAAGCAAACTTCCCTGGCCTAAAAAACTTGCTAATATCCCTTCCATTGCCGGGGCCCATCATGAAAAACTTGATGGATCCGGATATCCACTGCATCTTAAAAAAGAGAACTTGAATCTTCAGGCAAGAATTCTGGCAATTGCTGATATTTTTGAAGCACTCAGTGCTCTGGACAGACCATATAAAAAGCCCAAGACTCTAAATCAGACTATCAAGGTTCTTGAACAGATGGGACAAAGCAAATTATTAGACAGTGACATTATTAAAATCTTTTTTAAATCTGAAACGCATCTTGAATATGCAAAAGCTTACATGTCACCATGGCAAATTGATATTTAGTGTCTGACCTAAAACCTGATAACCTGGTTTCTGACCTTTAAGTTAAAGGTCACATGTAATTTGTTCAAGTACAAGGCTGAAACTGATTTTAACAACAGCCACTCCTGGGCCGAGATTGGCTTTTCCATAACAGGTAATAATGCAAGATTTATAAATTCTAAACTGGACAAGGTCCTAAATATGGCAGAGGATATTGGGCTTGCCCAGATAGTAGATACAGAGATTGAAATCATTCATCTTTAGCAAGTTTTTTTATGGTTCTTCTTTTTCTTCTGAGTTTCTGCTTTTTTAGTTTTTCTCTTTTTTTTAATTCTCTGTCATCCATACCACAATTTTTTTCATCAATTTTTTTAACAAGCAGACGTAAAGCAAAAAATTTATTTAAATGCTGGGACCGTTCTTTACCATATTTAACACTTAAACCGGTAACAACATGTTTTACAAACACGGCAGATGATGATTTGTTAACCTTCTGCCCCCCTCTTCCAGAAGCTTTTATGAATTTAAATTCAATATCCTTTTTTCTAATACCAAGATCTGCCATCTTTTTTTCAAGGGCTTCTATTTTCTCTTTTCTCGGTCCCATGACAACATGCTTTCTAAATATTTGCTGTAATGTCCAGTGGAAGGATGGATCAAAGCTAAAAATCTTAGAGTCAAAATTTATTCAAACAACACTTTTTATACTTTTTCCCGCTTCCACAGGGACAAGGCTCATTCCTTCCAGTCTTTGGAGCTTCTCTTTTAAATGGAATTATATTTCCTCTGTTTTTTATATTTCCAATATCCTGAAATATTTCCTCAAACTCTTCTGATTTTCTTTTTCGCCTTTTTTCTTCCTCTTCTCTTTTTTTATAGATATCAGGCAATTCAGGGATACTTACATTATGGATAATGCTGAGGCACTCTAATGCCTCCCCGGTAAATCCATCAGTATTACCCCGGGCATATATATTCTGTAATTTTTCAATCCCTCTTTTATCAGCAATTCCTTTCAGGCAACGTGCAAAAGTCTCATATGGATCCATTTCACTTTTCTCATCATCCCATTTCTGAGAAACAAGGTCAAAAGATTCAGAAAAGGGAAGATTTTCAAGGACAGCAAAGCTCTCCCAATCGGCAATCTCATGGTTTTGAATGGCATTTATAATCATTTCGTCGGCTGATTCATCCAAGGCAGTAATTGATTTTATTGCATCACTGTATATGTAATCCAAACTATCTGAATTATTCAAAACTCTGAGCAGGTCTGGAACAAATTCTCTGCTGCCGATCCGACCCATGATTTTTACAATCCAGATATCTCCCCAGGTATTCAATCTTTCTGACAGAACATTTTTCAACTCTGGTATGGGTGCAAACTCAACTATTTTTCTGCATATTATTTCCGGCAATCTGGAACCGGTTTTTTCCATTGTCAGAATCAACTGTTCCAATCTTGCATCTGGAAGCAGCGCTTTTATATAGAGACCACGTTCCAAAAAAGAACAATATAGAGATATTACCAATGCAATGAGAAGATCCATCCAGGAATTGCTCTTTTTTCCCAGTCTGCTCCAGAGAGAGGGCTGCCTGGAAAGCTCCTTAAATAAAGCTACAGTCATTGTATCTTTCACAAATAGCTCATGAAGATCTTCAAAAGATAGGTTTTCCGGGTATCTATGCTGTACAATGTTTTGAATTTCAAACATTAAGGTGGTAACAAGATCATGGTGATGACCTTTTTCAAGATTTTTTACCACCAAATCAAATTGATCGGTTTTCAGAAAAATTTGAGCATTCTTTTTAAAGAAGTTTTCTAAAATTTCCTTTGGATTTTCAATAATATTTTTACTGCAAAGAGACTCTGTCAGGTCATTATAATACTTTTCAGCATCACAAAAATCTACAATTGCCTGGATTTGCAACTCTTCGACTGATCTGTTTTGTTTTATTGATTCAAATATTATATTTATAATCAGTGTTACATCTTCAGGATGACTATGCCGCAGCAAATTGAAAAACGCACAACTTTGCAGCAGAGGGTTTTTAATCTGCATGGCAGCAGATATTAATGTCTCCCTGCTGTTTTTGTTGTGAACACTTCCAAGATAATCAAAAATTCCAAACAGGGATTCTGAATGGATATTACTTGATAAGGAATCGATTATATCTTCCAGGGCAGGTTCATGTTCCATTTTTGCAAGAGCCTTGGCACAACTTGATGAAACACTCCCCTTTCCATTTTTAAAGCTTTCCAGGATATGCTGTGCATACTCAAATGCATTATGCTTTGCAAGATATTTTGGTGCGGCACAGGCCAGGAGATTATCTTCATCTCCAATCAGTTTGCTTACTTCATCACAATATTTATTTGGATATCGATTCGTTATGGCATCAAAAGCCCATCGCCTGACCAGGCTGTTTTCGTGTGAAAGATATTTTACATAATCTTCATATGTCCATAATTTATGCATAACTACTTTAAAAACCTTTTTAAAAGGCACCTGATGTGGTCTGATGCCTGTCGCAGCATTCTTTACATTATTGAGGTTAATGTCAAGAGTCAAAAATTCCTGAATATTGCAAACTGCTTGTGACTGCCCTCCAAGGTATTACTGCAGACTCTTAAAAAATCTAATGGTGGATAATATACAATAATGGAATTTTGATACATTTGAGCATGATTTATCCCAATATAGATGAATTTCACATTAAAGGTTGATATATTTTGCCTATACTAGATGTAGTATTGTGAGAAATTATAAAAAAAAGAGCCCTACACGTTATAGTGCTCCGTCCCCTCAAACAAAGGACTCTCCTAATTTCTAAGCTTCAAATCCAGAAAAATAAGAAATATTGGACAGATAATTTTGAATACCATGTGATACTCTTTTCACTCAAATATTTCCTTGAAAAGAGGCTTAATCTATCGCCCAAATTTTCTGTGGTAGGATCAATTGAAAGGACTCAGTCTTTCTGGTGTCGACATTACCCTGGAAAAGTCTGGAAAGCAGTAGCATTTACACTACCTATGCAAATATTATTGCATAATTGAGAAAAAATCAAAAAATACTTGACAAGCATATTTACTGAGCATAATGTGAATTTTGTTGGCAGGCATATTATAACTTAAAGGAGGAAAAATTGAAAAAATTATTCAAAATCAAATGTTTATGGACAATTGTGACAGCATTAGCAATTTTAACCGTCAGCAGTTTTGCTTATGCTGCAGAACTACGAGTGGGCGTAGATACAGCTTTTGTGCCTTTTGAATTCAAAGGCAAGGATGGCAAGTACACAGGTTTTGACGTTGATCTGTGGGCTGAAATAGCTAAACGCCTGAATTTGGACTATGAGCTGGTTCCCATGGACTTTAATGGACTTATTCCAGGACTTACTACTGGTAATCTGGATGCGGTTCTTGCGGCTATTTTTATTAAATCCTCAAGAGAAAAAGCCATTGATTTTTCACATCCATATTTCCGAGCTGGTCTAAAGGTCATGGTACGATCCGAAAATACCGATATTCATGGCCCCAAAGATCTCAAGGGAAAAGTTGTGGCGGTTAAGACCGGAACGGCAACGGTTGATTATGTAAATACCCTGGGCGCAAAGAAACTGGTCAAGTTCCCTAATATTGACCAGGCCTATCTGGAAGTGGTAACCGGCGGTGCGGATGCCGCCATGCATGACACACCCAATGTACTATATTTCATCGACACTGCAGGCAATGGCAGAGTCAAAGCCGTTGGTGCCGACGTAAAAGCGGCTTTTTACGGGATTGGTTTTCAACAGGGAAGCCCATTACGTGACAAAGTCAACGTCGCTTTGTTGGAAATGATGGAAACCGGTGCATATGACAAAATTTATATCAAGTGGTTCGGTACAGCACCTGAATAGCAGATACCTACTCATCGGCCAAAAGAAAAGCAAAAGTCAGGACGAGATGACGGAAAGCAAGACTTTTGGTCGATAGTTTTAAACCCCGGTGTTGAATACTTCTGAAATTGGCTTAAAATGCCCTATTGCAAAACGATGAGAAAGCTTGAATTGAAAACAGGGCAATTCTTATAAACTTAAAGACAACTCAATCCAAATAAATACAATCTTTTATAAAGAGGACATAATGGGCTTTGAATTTAAATACATAGTGGAAGCGATCCCCTCCTTGATAACAGGTGCCAAATTAACCTGGTATATAACTATTCTCGGTATCGTTGGCGGTCTGGCTTTAGGAACTGTGGCCGGACTTTTTCGGCTTGCCGGAACCGATGCGGTAGGCGGTGAAAGCCACGGGATTTTCAGGATAGTGAGCTATGTCTGCCAAAAATTTGCCGTTGGCTATATCGAATTGATCCGGGGAACACCCATTATTGTTCAGGCCATGTTTATTTACTTTGCCCTGCCAATGCTGATTGAAGTAGCTTTCGGGGTAAAGGGGATTCGCTTTAATGCCCTTACTGCTGCCATTATTACGATTATCCTCAATGCCGGTGCCTATATGGCCGAGATTGTGCGTGGTTCTGTGCAGTCTGTAAACAAGGGGCTGGTTGAAGCAGGCATGGCCATGGGAATAAGCCGGTTGCAGTTAATTGGAAGTATCATTGCCCCGATAGCTTTTAAACGCGCCATTCCATCTCTGGGTAATCAATTTATCATCAGCCTGAAAGACACATCCCTGTTTATTGTCATTGGTGTCGGGGAGTTGACGCGTCAAGGTCAGGAGATAATGGCAAGTAATTTCAGGGCGTTGGAAATTTGGTCTGCCGTTGCAGTATGTTATCTGATCATGACATCAGTTCTGGCCCTGTCCCTGAGATTCGTTGAGAAAAGGATGAAAACTGTATGAACTCTGTCATTGAATTTAAAAACGTTAATAAAAGTTTTGGTAAAACAGAAGTGTTGCATGATATCAACCTGACAATAGGAAAAAAAGAAGTGGTTGTAGTTGTCGGGCCTTCAGGCTCAGGCAAATCAACCATGCTGCGTTGTATCAACGGGCTGGAGATGATCACCTCGGGAGAATTAATTGTTAATGACATTTGTCTGCCCTTACAAAAGCAGCAGATCCGCGAGATCCGCAAGGAAGTTGGAATAGTATTTCAACTTTTTTACCTGTTCCCCCACATGACTGCCCGGGAAAACATTGCCTTTGGTCCGAAAAAAGTTCGGGGAGCTTCTAAAGCCGAGGCCAATGACTTAGCCGATGATCTTTTAAAAAAAGTAGGGCTTTCAGACCGTGGTGATTTTTATCCTTCCGAGCTTTCCGGCGGTCAGCAGCAAAGGGTTGCCATTGCCAGAGCAATGTCTGTGAAACCAAAAATCATGCTTTTTGACGAACCCACATCAGCCCTTGACCCTGAATTGCGCGAAGAGGTTCTCAATGTTATGACGGCCGTAGCCCGGGAAGGCATTACCATGGTTGTGGTTACACACGAAATGAGTTTTGCCAGCAAAGCCGGGTCCAGGCTTTTGTTCATGGACGAGGGCCGAATTGCGGAAGACGGCGATCCTGAAACCCTTCTAAAATCACCCTCCACAGAAAGATTAAAAGGATTTTTACAACACGTAGGGTATTAAATCTAAAATTTACAGAGTGTTTTCAATAAAAACAATAGTATATGGAGTTTTGTAATAATGTACATGAATAAAACGATAAAAACAAGCCATGGGCAGGCTCTGTTTGCTGACATTGACTGGACACAACTGGACTGGCGCAAAGAACTTAAAAATAACATCACAACAATTGATGAACTTTTGCAATACATTTCATTAAGCTCTGAAGAACAAGCTGATCTGCACAAGGTGGTTGACATCCATCCAATTAATATCCCGCGTTATTATTTAAGCTTGATCAATACTGAAAACCCGGAAGATCCCGTGCGCAAACTCTGCATTCCTGATGCACAGGAACTTGTGGTTGCCGGAGCCATGGGTGAAACCACCAAGGATCCTTACGGGGATGATAAGCATGACAAAGGCAATGGTGTTTTGCACAAATATGATTATACAGCACTTGTGGTGACATCTGAATACTGTGCCATGTACTGCCGGCATTGCTTTCGCAAACGTATGGTGGGTCTGCCAAATGATCAAACAGTAAAAAATTTTGAAAAGGCGGCCAGCTATATTGCTGAACATCCGGAAATAACCAACGCTATTTTGTCGGGAGGAGATCCGCTTATGCTTCCGACTAAAGTGCTGAAAAAAATGTTGAACACCCTGAAAGACATTGACCATCTTAACCACGTCAGAATCGGGTCAAGGGTTCCTGTATCCTATCCCATCCGGTTATTTGATGATGAATTGATTGCACTGCTCAAAGATTTCAATGCAAAGAAAACCCTTTTTATTCCTACACATTTTAATCATGCCCAGGAAATAACAGCTGTATCGACAGAGGCTGTCCAGCGGCTTAGAAACGCTGGTATTACGGTTAATAACCAGGCGGTTTTGCTTTCAGGTGTCAATGACAGTGTGGAGGCTCTTGTGGATTTGATGAATGGACTTTTACGCATTGGTGTTAATCCCTATTATCTGTACCAATGCATGCCTGTGGCACGGGTGAGGCATCATTTTCAGGTACCGCTGAAAAGAGGCGTGGATATCGTTGACCATGCCAGGCGCTATTTTGATGGCTATGCTAAAAGATTCAAGTATATTATCGGCCATGATATCGGCAAGCTGGAGATTTGCGGCCGGATAGGAGATAAACTTGTCCTGAAACAGCTTCATGCCCGCAAAGGACATGAAGAAGAAATTTCCAGACTTCTGGTACGACAATTAACAGAGGATGGCGGTTGGCTGGATGACTTGCCGGAAGCAACGCTTTAACTCTTTGTCAATAATTGACTGATACTTATAGATACATTGCCGGATATCAATGTATCTATATAAGCCATTTCGTTAAAAAGGTTTGTTGATAATGACCTCCCACACTCCTGAAAATTTAAAAGAATTAAGACACCTGTATATCAAAATCCGGAATAAGGAACATGCGATTAAACTTACAGATCGAACTCTGGATGTCCTGAGGTGTATGTTAGACGAGTCCAACGAGACAGCAGCTAAGTCCATATCTGAGATAGCATCGGAAAATGATATTAACATTTCATCTATTACCCGTTTGGCGCAAAAATTGGGTTTTGATGGATTTCCGGCTCTCAAAGAAATTTTTCGAAGCAGTCTCAAGCAACGCAAGAGCTATTACAGCGAACAGGTAAAAAAATTTTTACATACGCGATACACTGGTCAGAATGGAAAGACGACTCTTATGGAGCGGGTGATTCAGGATGAATGGAGCAATGTTATGCTGATGGCAGATGCTTTTGATAAACAAAGGTTTGCCAAGATTATCAAACTAATGTGCAATGCCGGGCGTATTTTCATTGTCGGTCTTCGAAGCAGCTATCCTCTGGCACATTATCTGGGCTTTTACCTTAAAATGATTCGTGATCACGTCACCCTTATCGGGCGGGCAGGCCACACACTGGCTGAAGACTTATCTACACTTAAACCCGGGGATCTGCTCATCGCTATAAGTGTCAATCCTTATACAAAAGATACTGTTAAGGCCTGCCGATTTGGTAAACATCAGGCTGTGGATATCATAGTGATTACGGACAACTTGTCTTCTCCTTTGGCCATGGAAACCGATAATTTCCTGCTTGTTCCCAATGAGAGGGATTATTTTTTCAGCCCCATGGTTGCAGCCATTATCTGTATTGAAACATTACTTTCCGAACTGGTGAAACAATTGGGCGACAAAGCCATACAACGCTTGAACCAAACCGAATATATTTTAGAAAAATTGGAAACCGAACTATAGTAAAATTCTCCCAAAAGCTTCAATCATGGCATATGCAAGGATTTAAAAATGGAGGATCAGATTTCCCTCAACCTCAACAAACTTGTTCAGCACCTGCAAAAATCTTCCAAAGATTTTACTAAACAGGATATAATTAAATTTGTGGAAGACAATAGCATTAAAATTGTCAGGAAAAACCCGCATTGCGGCTAATCCATACCCTATCCATGAAAAGGAGATAAATGATGGAAGAATGGAAAGAACAACTTCAAAACAGCGTAAATACCCTTGAACGACTAAAAGCGTTCATAAATGTTACATCTGAAGAAAAAGAAGCTATTACCACACTCAATACCAAATGGGGGACGTCACCCTATTTTGCTTCTCTCATGGATAAAGATGATCCCAATTGCCCTATTCGAAGGCAGGTGCTGCCTTCCATGAAAGAAACGGTGAATAAATTCGGAATCAAAGACTACCTGATCTGGAAGGAAAACAGAGATACGGAGGAGATCCGCCCTGACAGTATTGCCAGACAATACCATGACCGCGTAGCCTTTACTGTGACAGATGTCTGTGTCAATTATTGCCGGCATTGTTTTAGAAATGAATTAGTGGTGGCAAGGGATCTTCAACTCCGCATGGATGTGGATGAAGGCTTGGCCTGGATCGGTGAGCATAAAGAGATACGAGATGTTTTGATAACAGGTGGTGATCCCTTTATTTTATCGGACAATAAAATCGAATATATCATCCGCAAATTAAGGGAAATTCCACATCTTGAGATGATCCGTTTTGGAACACGGGCACCCATTGTATTGCCCCAGAGGATAACTCACGGGTTGAAAAAAGTGTTGAGTGTATATCACAAGATTCCCATCTGGCTCAATACCCAGTGTAATCATCCCAATGAAATAACTGAAAAAACCGCAGAGGCTGTATTCAA
>JAQIBP010000151.1 GCA_027858995.1 Deltaproteobacteria bacterium
TCTGCAAGATGCTGGGATATGAGGCTCCAAAGAAACTGGATGTGAAGTCCGGGGATAAGGAGATCGGCGGGTATGTACTGGTGCTGCCAAGTAATGGACGGGAGGTTGAAATTAAAAAGCAAGGAGATGAAGATGAAAAATAAAATAATCGAGATACTTCAAAAGCAGCTGGTTTATGAAGTTGATTTCCCTGATCCTTCAGACAGATTTGAGGCCATGGAAGAAATTGCAGGCATGATTATTAGTGAGATTGATAACCGCCAATGCATGTATTGTGAAAAGGAGCTGAAGCCAAACGAGGCTATTATCCTATGCAAGGACTGTACACAATAATACGAGATAATTATTACAACTTTTTAGAGATAATTATATGAAACGAACAATCAAACAATGCCGGGGATTCGATGGAGAGCAGTCCTGCTCCAATTGCAGGAGGCAAAATGACAGCGCCAGAAGGCTGGTCGAAAGCATGGCCGCCGATCCTGATTCAGACAAAAGAACTTGTATTCACTTTTTAAAATCATAGAAGCATGAAAGAGATTAATTCAGAAAACAAGAGTCATGTTGTGAACTACATCATGTCCAACCTTTCCAAAAAGCATGTGAAGATCTCTGAGTTTGCAGAGGCTTGCGGGTTCAGCATTACTTACCTGTACATGATCAGAGCCATGAACGACAGTAAGGTGCCTGAGAAGCTATGGAAATACCTTTATGGTATTTACAAGGACAACCAGTTTGACGCCATCATGAGGGGGGAAGGCCCGAAGTATAACGCAATAAAAAGAAATCCTGTATATGAAAACGGCGGGAAGACAGTTACAATGGAACCGAAAGAACCCGCATCCTCCATTGACGAGGCCATTACCCTTCTGAACCGGGCCTGCAAAGAGAAGGGAGTTTCTTGTAAGGTGATATTGGAGGCGGTATGACCCAACCTAAATTCAATATTGGCGACCATGTATTCCACGTGCTGCCGGAATCCCCTCCCGGCGTGGTTGTGGAGGTGATATACAGGCTCTCGTATGGCCGGTATAGTTATTGCGTGATGTTCGACCCCATGACCGCAGCTCTGGAATACGAGGAGTTTGAACTGAGCGATAGTAAAACGTTTCAATGAATGAAAAGCGCATCACTCCACATTCGGGATTCCAGGCGGACTTCCTATCCTCCCCTGCTGATATTGCAATCGGAGGAGGCTCTGCTGGGGCTGGCAAAACCCATGCCCTATTGATGGAGGTGGTGCGCAATGCGAACGTTCCGAGATTCACAAGCGTTATATTCAGAAGGACCTACCCACAGATCAAAGCAGGAGGCGGACTGTGGGACACCTCAATGGAGCTGTACGGACCACTGAGCGACGCAAAGCCAAATGAGACCGGCCACGAATGGAGATTCTCATCCGGGGCGAAGGTGAAGTTCTCACACCTGGAATATGAGAAGAACAAACTTGACTGGCAGGGTTCGCAAATTCCCCTTATCTGCTTCGATGAATTGACCCATTTTTCAAAAAACATGTTCTTCTATTTACTTTCCCGAAATAGGTCAACCTGCGGAGTGAAACCATATGTGAGGGCAACATGCAACCCGGACCCGGATTCATGGGTAGCGAAATTCATTGAATGGTGGATCGACCAGGACACCGGGTTCCCGATAAAAGAGAGATCCGGAGTGCTCAGGTACTTCATAAAGGATAAGGATTCATACGTGTGGGGAGATTCAAAGGATGAAGTACTAGCCAGGGTGCCGCACATAATAGATCCCCTGTTGGCGGCAGAACCCGGCACAAACCCGCATGATCTTGTTAAGTCATTGACATTTATCCCCGGATCGATCTATGAGAATGTGGAGCTATTAAGAGTCGACCCCGGCTATCTGGGTAACCTCATGGCCCAGGATGAAGAGACAAAGGCCCAGCTGCTGGATGGGAACTGGAAGATCCGCATCGATGGGACGGATTTGATCAACTATGTCAAGATGCAGGATGCGTTCTCAAATTCATTCGTTCGCCCGGGACTGCGGTGTGTTACCGCAGACATTGCCTTCGAAGGATCAGACCTGTTTATCATGGGCGCATGGGATGGGTTCCGTTTGATTGATATTGACTTTATGGAGAAATCCAAAGGCCCCGAGATCATTAGCCGGTTAAAGGCATTCTGCAATAAGCACAAGGTGCCGCAGAGCAGGGTTGTATATGACGATGACGGGGCCGGGGCGTTTATCGATGGGTTCATTGAGGGTGCCCGTGCCTTTAACAATGGATCCAAGGCCCGCAAAAGGCAGAATTATAAAAACTTAAAGGCGCAGTGCTATTACAAGTTCGCTGATCGGGTCGACCTGGACGGGTACTACATATCCCCTGATGTTGCCAGCAGGAAGATCAAGGGGAAGACCTTCAAGCAAAGGGTGATGCATGAGAGAAGGGGAATTAAAAAGGACAAGCCGGATCAGGACGGGAAGAGGGCCATCATGCCAAAGGACCAGGTGAAAAACATCATCGGGCACTCTCCCGATATTCTCGATATGATGATGATGCGGGAATACTTCGAGTTCATAACACTGCTTGATGATAAGATGCCCGGAGGGAAGTCTGCACTCGGTTTGCCTTAGTTTATATTTTATTGCAGTAAAGCTTTACAAAAACATATAAATCAACATGGCCTCATTTCAGGAGCTTCAGGAAAAGCATGGCGAAGATGTCAAAAAACTGATCGAGATCCTCTCCAAAGACACCATTGAGGATCGCGCCCAGGGCGAATATATCGAGGAATTTGACGGAGACCGTATCCGCAGAGCGAAGTCGGTCGGTAAAAGGGAAAATAAAACCGTTGATGTATTCGCTGAAAATGAGACCACGGGAGAGGTTAAAAAGACGGGGACCAAAACCGTTATCACCTCAAAAATCGCCCTGCCCTTCCCAAAGAAGATAGTCCGCGCCCGCACCCATTTCCTGTTCGGTGGTGAGATGACAGTCAGTTCAGCAGAGAGCGGTGTTGGGATCAATACATTCAAACAGACATGGGATGAATCTCTGAAGATGCAGAACGTACTGAAAAAGCTTGCCCGTACCTGCATGGTTGAGACCAAGGCGGCAGTGATCTTCTACCCCGCCCCCGCCCAGATCGACGGCAAGGATGCTGTGAAGCTGCGTGCCCAGGTACTCGATACAGATTCCGGAGATTTCTTCCCTCACTTCGACGACATGGGCGATATGGACGCCTTTATATTCAGATACATAACCAAAGATGTTAATGACAAAGCAATCGAAAAGGCAAAGATCTACACGGCTGAAAAGATCATGGTCTATACCAAACAGGGCGGATCATGGGAAGTGGACGAGAAGGGGGATCAGCAGAACCTGTTCGGGAAAATTCCGGTTGTTTATGTTGAGCAGAACGAACCTGAGTGGGAGAATGTAACCCCGATGATCGATGAGTTTGAAAACAGGATATCCCGCCTGGCAGATACCAATGATTACTTCTCGGAGCCCCTTCTGAAAATCTTCGGTAATGTATCAAAGATGCCCGGAAAGGATGAGGTTGGCAGGGTACTTGAATTTCCGATGTATGAGGATGACCAGTCAGGCAAGAAGATCCACGGTGATGCAGAGTATGCCACCTGGGACCACGTTCCGGAATCCGTCAAACTGAACCTTGAAACTGCCTGGGACACCATATTTGCCATGTCTTCCACCCCGGACCTTTCCTTTAACAATGTTAAGGGATCAGGCAATGTATCAGGCGTAGCCATGCAGCTGATGTTCATGGATGCCTTCATGGCCCGCGAAGAGAAGATGGAGATCTTTGATCCGGCACTTCGAAGGTGTATCAGCGTCGTACTTGCAGGGGTGACCAAGATATCTAATGTCAAACTGGCAAAAGGCGCCTCGCTTGAAAGCGTCGATGTGAAGTTTACCGGCATCCTGCCAGAGGATGTGGCGGACTTTATTGATACGCTTGTTGCAGCCACCGGTGGCAAGCCCATAATGAGCCAGGAGACCGCCTCTTCTATCAACCCGCTGAATAAGGATTCAGACGAAGAGATTGCAAGGATCCGCTCAGAGGCCGAAACCACGCCAAACGAAATATTCAACATGTAACCAAAATTCGAGATATGAAAGCAATTGAAATTTTATTCTTATTCTTTACCGCTGT
The DNA here is from genome assembly GCA_027858995.1 of Deltaproteobacteria bacterium. GTDB lineage: Bacteria > Desulfobacterota > Desulfobacteria > Desulfobacterales > Desulfobacteraceae > Desulfobacula. Next base: position 4,152 of record JAQIBP010000151.1, read on the forward strand.
AATTGCGGGTGACTACAAAAAGGCCCACGGGCTAACCTCTAAAACATGGGCTGAGAAAAACGGCCCTGATAAGCTGAAGGCGCAATTCAAGGATGTTCCTGATGGACTATCCTTCGAGGTTGGCCAGGTGGTGGATGAACTACCCACCCAGTGCGCCTACCAGGTGGACTTTAAAACCGACAATGAGCAGGGAAGCGCGAAGGTCGGACTGGTCCGCGAATCATGGCCACGTAAAAAAGATGCTCAGGGCGACTGGGGCGTGGATCCTGACGCTGTTGAATCTATCATCCTGATGGAGGTCAAAAAAGTTGGATCCGGGGGTGACGAGAAGAAAAAGTTCGAAGCACAGCTGAAGGCCGCAGAGGACCTCATTGAAAAGGGTGATGTCGATAAGATTGAAAAGGGTGATCTTGAGAAGGCGGAGAAGATTCTCGCATCGATACCGGTCGATAAGGTGCCGCAGGTGGTAAGCGAGCAGATGGAGAAAGCTGTAGCTAAGGCGCATTCAGAATCCTATAATGATGGCCATTCTGCATTACTCATCAAAGCTGAAGATTTAGGAATTGATGTACCGGAGGAAGCTACCAACGAGCAGCTGCAGAAGTTGATTGAGACTGAAGAAAAGGCGCTGCAGGATAAAAAGGAAGCGGAGAAACCCGCCCCAAAGAAAGCTCCCGCAAAGAAACCGGCCGCCAAAAAACCAGCAGCAAATAAAGGAGGTAAGTGATGAAATCAACAGCTGACCAAGCGGTAAACAAATTCTTTCAGTCCTGGAAAGACCAGAAGTGGGAAGAGATGTTCGAAGTGTGCCAGAAGACCTGGGGATATACCAAGACCAAGGAGGATCTTAAGGAACATTTTGAATCCCCGGACTGGAAGTTAAAGGACTTCAATGTTGCAGGATTCACCAATGTATCCAACGTGAAGCGGTCCTTTATCGTTGAACTATCCTTCGCAGATGGCCGTATCGAGCGCCACACTGCCATTGTGATCTGTGAATCTGCCCCCTACACCCCCGCTGCATACGGAGACTGGGGCGTGAATCCTATTAGTGTTCTTAAGAACTTCGGCACCATCAAGAGTAGACCCAAACCCAAACAAAAGGCCAATGAAAGCAAGAAGTAAGAACGCTTATGATGTTATCCAGCTCACCAAAGAGTTAAAGGATGAGCCGGACCAGAAGACCATCCGGCCATATTTCAAGGATATCACATCTGTGGAAATGAAGTCTTCAGGGGTCGTGGTCAACACCCGCAACACCAGGTATGATATTCCTGTAGGATCTTGGATCATGATAGATCAGCGGGGTAAGGTCTCTATTGTCAGTGATGTTGCATTTAATCTGAACTATGTAGTAGTTAATGATTGATGATATCCGACAATATGAGAAGCGGTTACTCGCGCAGATAATGGCCCAGGAAGGGGCCATTTCTGCATTATTTGAGGACTTCACCCGGTCAGTGGCGCCACTACTCAGGCGCTACCGGTCCAGGGGTGGTGTGGTAAAAGATGTGTGGGCACGAAATGCAGATATTGAATCAGCGCTAAACTCAGAGCTCCGCCGCCTGGAAAAGAACCTTAACAGCTATTTGAATGCCCAAGCAACCAAAGCATGGAGCCTGTCCAATGACAAAACCGATCTTATTGTAAAGGACTACATCAAAGGATTATCAATAAGTGAGGCCGCCAAAGACGGACTGTTCTTAAGGAATTTTGATGCGTTAAAGGAATTCCAGAAAAGGGTACAGCGCGGGTTCAGCGTGAGTGAGCGCATCTGGCAGACCACCCGCGAGATGAAAACGCAGATGGAGCTGTATCTGCAAAGTGGAATGGCAACGGGTCGGAGTGCCGCGCAGATCTCCCGGGATGTCAGGGGGTTTTTAAAAGATCCGGATAAACGCTTTCGCAGGGTCCGGGATCCCGAGACCGGTGAGCTGAAGCCATCCAAGCCCATGAAGAACTACCACCCCGGACGCGGGAAATATCGATCCGCTTATAAGAATGCTGTCAGGCTCACCAGGACCGAAACCAATATGGCTTACAGGCTATCTGATCAGGCTCGGTGGCGAAAGACTGATTTTATAACCGGATATGAAGTGAAGCTGTCGGCCTCTCATCCTGAGTATGATATTTGTGATTCTATGATCGGTCAGTACCCGAAGAACTTTGTATTCTCAGGATGGCACGCAAACTGCTACTGCTTCTCTGTTCCGGTGATGCTCAACAAGGACCAGTTTGCGCAGTACATCAACACCAACAAGATCCCGGCAGTTAAGAAAGTAAAGGGAGTGCCTCCCGCAGCATTTAACTACGTCAAGCAGCGGAGCGATAAACTCGCCGCCATGCCGAATAAGCCCTACTGGCTACAGGATAACTTCACAAAGAAAAATGGAGCCTACTTTCCTAAAAAGGTGATCGATAATCCCCCGAACATAAAGGGGGTGGTCAGGGAGAATAGTTAAGTGTTTTCTCGAAACATGTATCATATATTTATACCCCTTACCCGGTAAACCATCGGGCATAATACCCTTAATCCTTCACAGTGTGGTGAACTTATATTTTAAAGTGAACAAAAAAAAGCTTATGAAGGAAAAATTACTGGCTGCACTGAAAACCAAATTCCAAGGGGTTCAGGATGCCACCCTCGAAAGGATCGCCACTAAAAAGGCTGAAACGGTAACCGAGGAAGACAAGGTTCAGACCGTTGTTGACGGGATGAAGTATGACGACATTATTCAATCAGAAACGGATTTCAGGGTACAACAGGCCTCAAAGACTGCACGTGAAAAGGCAGTTAAGGAGTACGAAGAAAAGCACAAACTGAAAGACGGCAAGCCTCAAGAGAAGAAAGAAGATCCTCCCGAGGATCCTAAAGATGACGGTGAGAAGATTCCGAAATGGGCCCAGGGCCTTATTAAGGAAAACAAGGAACTCAAAGAGTCTATCTCCGGGATGACCAAAAATGGAGAGATCGAATCCAAAAAAGCGCAGGCACTGGGGGTCATGGCAAAGTCCAAGATACCCGAAAAGCTTCATTCAAAGTGGGCCAACCGGCTTGATTATGAATCTGACACTCCCATGGAGGAACAGATCACTGAGCTGGAAACCGAGTATGTTGATCTCCAACAGGAGACCATCAACACCGCTGTTAAAGAGGGCAACCTTGCCCCTGGAAGCGGAGGCGCTGCAGAGGTTGAGAAAGAGGAACTGGATGACTACATGAAAGACAAATTTCCTGAAGAAGCAGAGAAGTAGTATTCACTTAAAACTATCTGCAAATGTATGTAGCAAAAGAAACCGGCACAGAACGGTCCTTATGCATCGAAACGGTGCTTGAGGATATTACCGGTGGTGGCGTAATCGAGCCGGATGATTTTAAATCAGACACCACCGAATTGGATGAGGGCGCCCTTGTAGGGAAAGATGCCAATGGCATTTACCACCTCGTCAAGACAGCTGAGCTGTACGAAGACGAGGCTAACACTGAGACCGCTTACAAGGCCCTGAAGGGTCATGAGTTCGTTGTTGGAGATGTTATCATGGCATCGGTGATTACCGGTTCTGCCGCGATTGCCATTACTGCCATTGATACCACCAATGCGAATTATGATGCGATCACAGTTGGAACCACCCTCGGACTCGCAATGAGCGATGGAGATATTCTCGCTCAGGCCACAGCAACTGCAGCCTCCGGAGCGGGAGCGCTGAAGTATACCCCTGCGGGCATTTCTCTGAACAGTGTTGATCTTTCCAAGGCAAACCAGGGCTGCGGTATTATGGTACGAGGTACCGTGAACCAATCCCTGCTGGCTTACCCGGTAGATACTACCCTGAAAGCTCACCTGCCACTTATTCGATTCATCTAAAAACTGAAAAGAAATGGAACGATCATTATTGAAAGAACTTAACAAATCGACCTTAGAGGCGTATGTTAACCGTGCACGGGAAGTATTTTTCAAAAGAATGTTTTGGACAATGTTCTTCCCGCTGAAGTATACCACCCAGTTGACCTGGGAATCTCTCGCAGGATCCGCAGGATCTCCTGTGATGGCTGATGTTATCGAGTATAACGCCAGCTCACCGCTGAAATCCCGCAGGACCGTATCAAAAGCCAGTGGCGATATTCCGAAGATCGGAATCAAACGCAAGATGGATGAAAAGGACTGGAACGATTACAACACATTGAAGGCTTTGGCCAACGATTCAAATCGTTCTGCTGTTCTGGATATCGTCTTTAACGATGTTGATTTCGCCTATGAAGGAGTACTTGCCAGGACTGAGTTCCTGTGTATGCAGGCGCTTTCTTACGGTGGTCTCTCTTTGGATGCCAACAACAACAACGGTGTGATCACCGAGACGGCTGTTGACTTTGGTATTCCATCCGGGAATAAGACTGCAGTAGATACCGTTTGGAGTACAGCCGCAAGTGCAACTCCCATTACAGATATCAGGGGGGTAGTTGATGACGCAGAAGATAATGGCCATGTGGTCAATAACATTGTCATAGACAAAGCTACCCTGAATTATGCGCTGGCAACCACCGAGGTGAAAGATACATTTTCAACCTTCCAAAGGCTTTCAACCAGCCGCCGGAATATAGTCACACTGGATGATCTGAACAACATGCTGCAGGCAATGATGCTTCCGCAGGTTATTGTTGTGGATTCATCCGTGCGCTTTGAGAATGGCGAACACACCCTTTCCACAGTGAAGCCCTGGAAAACCGGATACGTTTCCTTCATCTCAGATATGAAGGTCGGTAAGGTACTCCATGGACCGATTGCGGAAGAGAATGCCGAGAGCGTAATCAAGAAATCCACAATGGTTAAGAGGGATCACGTGTTGATCTCCAAGTGGAGTGAGCTTGAACCGTTCGGAGAATTCACCAAAGGACAGGCCAACGCATTCCCGGCCTTCAATGATGTGGACAGCATCTACATTCTGAAGACAAACGGAACAACCTGGTCATAATATGACTGTAAAGCAGGCAATATTGTCCTATTCAGGTTTGACCGATATTTCGGACGACTTTATTGAAATGATATTAGTGGACCGGGCCGTTGACGGCTCGGCCACTTATACATCCTCAATGCAAACAACTCGTAATCTATGCACCGCGGATTGCTTAATGAACATGCTTATAGCCCCGGATACATCCGAGGGCGATCTGAGTTATAAGCTCGAACGCGGAAAAATGGAGATGAGAGCAAAGCGGTTATACCGGGAAAACGGAGAGCCCGAGAAAGCGGCAAAACTTGAAGTTTCAGGAATATCCAGGACCAACCGATGGTAAGATACCCACATACGGCAATAGTCACAGCATCGGCAGTGACGGTAACAGCCGGGGAGTACGCCTCTTCAGCTGATACCACCACTTCGATAACCGGCAGAATGCAGTCCTCCGGGGCACCGAGCAAGATCAAAGATCCGTCAGGAGATTGGATCGAGACAAACCGGGTCTTTTTCACGCAGGCCGAGAACGTAGAAAACGCTGAGAAGCTGACCGTAAGCGGGTATGATTACAGGATCCTGTTGTGGGAACCAAAACAGTCACACTCGAAGATATGGCTGGATTAACTCCGAAATTTAACAATAGGGATATCGGGAGATTCTATGATAAATTCCAGGATGATGCCGAACAGAAGTTCATTGAAGTTTTGACCTACGCCGGAGAAGAGGGCGTGAAAAATGCCAGAATCAACGGAAATTACATTGATCAAACTGGAAACCTCCGCTCATCGATCGGTTATGCTGTTGTCAAAGACGGCCAGATCGTTCAGCAGAGCTTTGAGAAAGCCGGATCAGGATCCGACGGAGACACCGGACTGAGGGAAAGCAAGAGGCTTGTTTCCAAGCTATCATCGAAGCTTTCCACTGGCATTGTCCTGGTACTGGTTGCCGGGATGGATTACGCCCTTTATGTCGAGAACATTAAGAGCAAGGATGTGCTGTCAGGTGCAGTAACGGGCACAGACAGATTTTTACGTGAAACACTTAAAACCATTGTAAATGGCTGACAATTTTGACGGGGTGGATATTATCTACAGTGCGATTTCTTCAATTGAAGTTACCGCATTTAAAGATCATGCACCGGATGACCAGGCGGGTGAACACATTGTTGTGAACTCCCCATCATCTGCGCCCTCGTCATATGGCACCAACGATGTGAGTGTGAATGTGAATGTCTACGTTCCCACTGTCGCCAACGGGATGATCAACCGGTCCAGAATCAAAACTTTGAAGGATGCTGTGAAAACACAGATCGCATCTGCAGGTACTTCCGGGTATTACTGCTACATAGATCCTGAGTTTTCCGGTTTTGTTGAAACCAAGAAAAAGAATTTGTCCTGCTTTACGCAAAGATTTTTAATAACGATAAATAAATAATACCATGAGCTTAGCTATTGGAATTGATAAAATTGAATATGGCGACGTTGGTGACGGAATCCCGGGGGCATCGCTCGCCGAGATCACCGATCCCATCGCCGAGGGGAGTGTTGCTTTCTCATTCTCGGAACCTACCGAGACAAACATCATGAGTGAGACCAGCGACGTTCCTGTTGTAACGATCCTGACTAAGGAGGACCCGGAGTACATCGAGTTCGCCCTTATAACCCCTGCAGCGGCCACACTTGCTGCGCTGGCCGGAGGAACGGCCACTACCGACAAGTGGGAAGCCCCTACATCAGTGCCGGAGATTAACCAGACGGTCAAAATCACCACAAAGACGAAAGATGCGGAAGCAATCGAGTACACCATTGTGAATGCGAAGATCGTGTCAAGGTTCAACCAGGCACCTGCAAAGAAAGCTGAAGAGCGACTTCTTGTGCGCTGTTATATACAGGAAGCACGCACGGATCTCGGAGTTGTGGAAACTCCATTTATCCGTGAGATTGTAGCGGTCGTTTAAGATCCATGTTTCTATATCCGAAAGGGGTCTGTCCATTGCGGGCAGGCCCTTTTTATATTTTAAACAAAAACATGGATGATGTTCTAAAGCTGCTAAAGCTGCAGAGTAATTTAATCACCGGTGCGCCTGCTAAATTCCCTATTTCAGCAGAGGATACCAGTATGCTTCCCAAAGGTATGAAGCTAGATCAGCTCACCATTTACCCGCTTAAAGTTGGCACGGTAATGCGGATCACCCCGCTTTGCAGTGAGATCAGCAAGGAGGATTTTGAAAAGATCACTTCCAATAAAGACCAGGCTTTTCATCCGGAGGCCCCAAAGCTTATTGAAAAATACTCCGGGGTGATTATAAAGATCATCTGCCACGGGATTCACAATAAAAAAGGGAAGTACCCCGGGTGGATGGAGCGGTTCCTTCAGATGAACTTCACCTTCCAGGATATCCATGTGCTGCTTAATGCGGTGCTGTTCCGTATGGGGACAATATCTTTTACAGAATCTACCATCGACTTGCAGAAGATGGGCCTGGAAAGCGTGGAGATAATAGCCATGCAGAAGAACCTGAAAACGTACAGCGAAAACTGATCGGGCCATATGCCACCCTGGTACTGGCAAACAAGGCCTTTGGATTCGCTCCGGATTACGTGATGTGGCAAATGGACCAGCAGATGCTCAATGAGATGTTCGCAGAGAACTATTTCATGTCGTCAGATAAGGCGGTTCAGAAGGATGAAAACGGGGATGAATTTGAATGGATCACAATGCAGACAATTGACGGGCCGAAGAAGCAAAAAAGGTACATAGATAAAATAGACATATAATGGGACTTCAAAACAGTGAGGGCGCACTATACTACGCAACCGGGCTTGACACATCCGGTTTAAAACAGGGGAAACAGCAGAGTATGGGAATCCTTCGCGGGATGACCAGTCAGATATCCCGCATGGATGTATTTGCCGGGCTTGCAATAAGCGGCGGCATTGCCTTTAAGCGCCTGGCTGTTGATGCCAAGAACTTCTCCGAAGAGTTTGAACAGTCCATGCGTGAGGTCTTAACGATCTCTAATGCCCTTCAACAGGATTTTTCCGGGTACAGTGATCTTATTGTTGATATGTCCCGGGAGCTTCCGCAATCCGCCAATGCCCTGGCAAAAGCGTACTACCAGATTGTATCTGCCGGGTACGATGGAGCCGGAGGCCTCGAGCTGCTGGAAAAAGCCTCCCGTGCAGCTGTAGGTGGGGTGACAGATGTCACCACTGCAGCCGATGGTATGACAACGGTACTGAACGCCTGGAACCTTTCCGCTGAGCAGTCCGCACAGGTTTCTGATGCGTTTTTTACAACTGTTCGTCTGGGTAAAACAACCTTCGGGGAAATGGCCATCAACATTGCAAAGGTCGCTCCGCTTGCTTCAGCCTATGGGGTTTCATTGGAAGAGATTTTCGCGGCCACTGCCTCAATTACAAAACAGGGTACCCCCACGGCGGAAGCCATGACACAGATCAGGCAGGCCCTTATTGCGCTAAACGAAGAGTTCGGGCAAGGTTGGGCAGAGGCCTACACCTTCCAGGAGGCTATGGTTGAGATCTCCAATCGTGCACAGGCATCCGGCAAGGACCTGAAGGAATTCACCGG
>JAQIBP010000120.1 GCA_027858995.1 Deltaproteobacteria bacterium
TATTAAATTGGTCTAATACATTTTTAAAAAATCGATAAAATCGAAAGGGTGGAGTGTTGTCTAAAAATAAATTAAAAAAAGACTTGATTTTATCCTGGCACTCTCGCTGCGCTCAAACAATTGCCGGTCTTAACGCTCCCTTCATAAAGAGATTGTAAGCAAAGATCCATAACGCTCCCGTAAGGTAATCAGCCCTCCACTGGTTGGTATAGCAAGTTTGAAATGCTCTTTACAAAAATATAATTATTGTGATTTAAATTAAGATACTGGGGGGATAACAGTTTATTCTGATTGCACACCATATTTTAATAATATATCCTGGACAATGTTGTTTTCAAGTGTGCCGGTGGGTCTGAGTGCATTACAACCTCAGAGAATAAAGACTTCATATGCATCAAGGATTGCATAGCGGTCATGATTGAATATGATAGGCTGTTCACTTATTAAATTAAAAAACAGTCCAAATATTTCTTGTCTTATAGTAAGGCAAAGTATATAAAATCCATAGGAAAAATAAATATTTTGGAAATAGGTTCGCTATATTGTTAATAATATTCTATCAATAATCCTAGATTCCAAAAGCAACCTGCGTGATGTAATTAAAGCGATTATCATATTGTAATTGAGTATGTTTTTATACAATATGAGGCAAGGTCATTGATTGGTTGGTTTTTATGAAAATATAAGGAATAAACATGATTTTTTGGAATAGAGATATTGAAAAAAAATTTTTTACAGAAGCAATGAAAAGTTTTGCTTCACCTGAACAATTGTTTTATAAATTAAAGGATGGATATTTTGCTTATGTCCCAAAAGGTAAAAGTGCAGAAGGAAAAACTTTACAAAGTAGAAATTCTTTAATTGGACAATATACAGAAAAATGGAGTAAAGATTTTTTACAGCCTATAGCTCAAAAATTAGATCTTTTTGCTGTCAATAGTGTTGTTTGTCCTGCATTAGGTTTGTCTACACAAAGTGATGCTGATTTAGCATTTTGTACTACTAACGAAACGCGACAGAAAGCAGAAAATATAAAATTGCTCTTTGAAATAAAAATGAGCATCGTAAACAACTATAAATATGACAATAATCAAGTTATTTTTACAGGTGATTATAGGAAGCACAAAGGTAACCCCTCTGTTTTACGTTCAGATTCAATGCTCAAAGCAATTGGCAAATCAATAAATATTAGAGTTTCTGGAGCTGAATCAACGAAAATACCAATTATTATCTTAAGTAATAGTCCAATTACAAAACATTATGTGAAAAAAGTTGATTTTCTAAAAACCGCTGGGATTATCCAAAATTTTATTTCCCTTTATCCAAAGCCAACAAAAGATTGTATTGTCAATACAAAGCAAAAGGGTTTTCAAACATTTGGCGATTACAATGTATTAAAAGAATTAATAAAAAAAGTTGTTAATTCTGAAATGAACTTTTTTTCTTCAATGTTGCCAAAAAGGGAATTAGGGCAAATGATTTCAATTTCTGCAAAAGAAAAAGATGATATATCAAAAGCAGAAAAATTTTTAACAATGATCAATGGATAGGTAAAATTAATGAACACATATCAAAAGACAAAAGGAACTGCATCAAGTTCGTTTGGAACAAATGGTAGAATAAATCACGATTCAACTAAATTTTATGATTCAAGGTTATATAAAGAATTAAACAATAATAAAGTAATTGATAAAAAAATAAACCTATTTCCAAAAAATTTATTGAATTCAACAATATTGGGTTCAGCAGAAAATATGTCAATGATACCAGACAATTCATTGCATTTAATGATTACATCACCGCCTTATAATGTATCAAAAGAATATGATAGAGACTTATCTTTATCCGAATATCTGGAAATGTTGAAAAAAGTTTTTACTGAGACTTATCGAGTTTTGGTAAATGGTGGTCGAGCTTGTATTAATGTAGCAAATCTTGGTAGGAAACCATACATACCTCTATCAGATTATATTTCTCAAATAATGATAGGAATTGGTTTTAATATGCGCGGTGAAATTATCTGGAATAAAGCAGCAAGTGCAAGTCCTTCGACTGCTTGGGGTAGTTGGATGTCTGCTTCAAATCCAACACTCAGAGATATTCATGAATATATTTTGGTTTTCTCTAAAGGAGATTACAAAAGGCATAGAAATAAGGCTGAAATGGAAATTAAGCAAAATTCAATTATAAAAGAGAAATTTATGGAATGGACAAAATCAATTTGGACTTTTAAAGCTGAGTCAGCTAGAAAGATAGGACATCCTGCTCCTTTTCCAATTGATTTGCCATATAGATTAATACAATTATATTCATTTGAAACGGATATTATTTTAGATCCTTTTATAGGAAGTGGCACAACAGCTGTTGCGGCTTTGAAAAGTAGCAGAAAGTACGTAGGATTTGAAATTAATCCCGATTATATTAAACTAACTAATAAAAGAGTTCTTCTCTGTAAAAAGGCACTTTAATTGAACAAAAAATATAACAAGACAAATGTACTCGAAAAGCTAAAAACTGCCAGTGATTTGCGGCGTTCAAGGCGGATCCGCCGCCTTGAATTGCTGTGCTAAAGAACTTTTTGTGATTTTAAAAAGAGAAGGCACGTTAATCAATGAGTGACATAACGCTTGCCCTGATGCCAATCCTGGCAATCATACTCCTGGGGTTTTCCCTTAAGCAGATAAAATTTATACAGGAAAACGCCTGGAGTAGTCTTGAAAAACTCACTTATTATATCCTGTTTCCTGCCTTGCTGATCCGTGTTCTGGGAAATCAAACACTAACGGGTACACCATGGAAATCTATGCTGGTAGTAGTTATTGCTACCTTGATGATTGCAGCAACCATACTCATTTCATGGCATAGAATAAGTAACAGTGTATCTGGAGCAACCTTCACATCCATTTTCCAGGGAGGAATACGTTTTAATGCCTACATAACACTGGCAGTTGCCCAGGCATTTTTTGGTCAGGAAGGACTTCTCCTGAGTACCGTGACATGTGGTTTTATGATTGTCGTGATTAATTTTCTCTGTATTTCTGTTTTTTCTGTCTGGGGTGAATCAGCAGGCAATGGTATAAAACCATTTATCAAAGAGATTATTCGTAACCCTCTGCTCATCAGCTGCGGTGTCGGATGGTTTTTAAGTGCAGGTAATATTGAATTGTTTGGGGTTATAGATAACATCCTTGAGATAATAGGTAGAGCAGCTCTTCCCTTCGGGCTTCTTGCCGTTGGAGCAGCCTTGAACTTAAGAGCCATTCATGGACACATCAAAGCCATTATAATTTCCTCAACAATCCAATTTGGTTTAAAGCCTCTGACTGCAGCCTGCCTCATTTCATTTACCGGATTAACAGGAACTGCAGCTGGAGTTCTTTTTATCGCTCTTATGACTCCAACAGCCCCTTCAGGTTATATCCTTGCCAAACAATTGGGAGGTGACACAGAGACTATATCCTCCATTATAACCTTTCAGATAGTATTGGCATTTTTTCTTATGCCGCTCATTGCCATGCTGACCATCGGGTGATTTAATATGTCTTGCAAATTTTATCCCATTGTTATATCAATTTGTGTGTTTTATGACTATAAAAGCAACAAAAATTTATATTAAATATAGTTGTTTCTAAGTGTAAATTAATGGAGGTTTGAAACATGTCCGAACAGAAGATTACAATCAACGGCAGTCTGCTTGCATTTGAACCCGGACAGTCAATCCTGGAAATAGCTGAGGAAAATGGTATTGATATTCCCAAACTCTGCCATCTCAAAGGTGCCAAGCCCACAGGCGCCTGCCGTATGTGCCTTGTGGAGGTTGATGGCTGGGGAGGCTTATCTGCATCATGTGTCACTCCAGCTGCTGATGGTCTTGTTGTGCATACTGAGTCAACAAAGGTTATTGAATCCAGAAAAAATACTTTGGAACTTTTAATGGCATCGGGAAATCATAATTGTGCCATTGGGACTCCAGGCGGCTCCAACTGGGAAGAGTTCCAGGAAAAAGCCCATGAATATGATAAAGGTGCAAACCTCTGCCCTGCATGGGGAGACTGTATGCTTCAGACTTATGCATACAGGTACCAGGTAAAGGGAGACATGTTTGCTAAATCTGAATGTCCCTACCCTCTTGAAGATACCAACCCCTTTATAACAAGGGATTTTTCAAGATGTATTCTTTGCGGGCGCTGTGTTCAGGCCTGTAATGAAATACAGGTTAACCGTGCCCTGAGTATTGGGAAAAGAGGATCTGATGCCAAGGTTATTACAGGAATTGATACAACTCTTGCAGATTCAAATTGTGTATTCTGCGGTGAATGTATCCAGGTCTGCCCGGTCGGTGCTCTTGTTGAAAAAGATGTAGTGAAAATTAAAGATCACTGGATAAATGATAAAGTAAGAACCACATGCTCTTATTGCGGTGTGGGATGTCAACTGAATCTCCATGTAAAAGATAACAAAGTGATAAAAGTCACAGGTGTTGAGGATGCTGCTCCCAACTATGGAAGCCTCTGTGTAAAAGGAAGGTATGGTTTTGATTTTATCAGCAGCCCGGAACGTCTGACCAAACCTTTGATCAAAAAAGATGGTGAGTTTATAGAATCCTCCTGGGATGAAGCCCTTGATCTTGTTAGCAATAAATTCAATGAAATAAAAAAAGAACATGGCGCAGATGCTCTTGGTGTTTTCACATCTGCAAGAATCACCAATGAGGAAAACTATATAGCTCATAAATTTACCAGGGCAGTGCTTAAAACAAATAATATTGATCACTGCGCCCGGCTGTGACACTCCTCAACAGTGGCCGGTCTGGCCGCAGCTTTTGGAAGTGGTGCAATGACAAACCCCATCAGGGATATTGAAAAAGCCGATGTAATTCTTGCAACTGGTACAAATACTACAGAGAATCATCCTGTTCTCTCTTCATACGTAAAAAGAGCTGTTACCCTTGGAGAAGCTAAACTGATTGTAATTGATCCAAGACGTATTGAACTTGCTGAATTTGCAGATATTTATATCCAGCAAAAACTTGGTACTGATGTAGCATGGATAAACGGTCTCATGCATGTCATCATCAAAGAAGACCTGCATGACAAAACATTTGTTGCTGACAGGACCCAGGGGTTTGAAGAAGTCAAACAGATGGTGGAAAAATTTACTCCTGATTATGTGGAAGAGATCACCGGGATTGCAGCAGAAGATATTGAAGAGACTGCAAGGCTGTATGCAAAAGCCGGCGTTGCAAGCATTTTGTACTGCATGGGTATTACCCAGCATACAACCGGAACAGATAATGTAAAATCCCTTGCCAACCTTGCCATGCTCTGCGGCAACCTTGGAGTTGAAGGTGGAGGGGTAAACCCACTTAGAGGTCAGAACAATGTCCAGGGCGCATGTGACCTTGGTGGTCTTCCCAACGTATTTACCGCATATCAGTCTGTAACAGACGATAGTGCAAGAAAAACCCTGGAAAACAAGTGGGATATTTCAGGTCTTTCTTCCAAAGTTGGCCTGACAGCCACGGAAATGATCCCTGCAGCCCATGACGGCACAATCAAGGCCTTTTATATTATGGGGGAAAATCCCCTTGTTTCAGACCCTGATCTTGCCCATGCAAAGGCAGGTTTTGATAATCTTGATTTTATAGTGGTTCAGGATATGTTCTTGACAGAGACTGCACAACTTGCTGATGTAGTGCTTCCTGCAAGATGCTTTGCAGAAAAAGATGGTACATTCAGCAATACTGAAAGAAAAGTCCAGAGGATCAGAGAGGCAGTAACTCCTCCCGGAGAAGCAAAATATGACTGGGAAATAACCTGCGAGATTGCAACACGCATGGGATATGCCATGTCCTATGAAAATTCTGAAGAAATAATGAAAGAAATTGCCCAGGTTACTCCATCCTATGGCGGCATAAGCTATGAGAGAATTGAGAAAGAGGGGCTGCACTGGCCATGTCTTGACGAAAACCATCCAGGTACACCAAGGCTTCATGTAGGACAATTCCCAAAGGGCAGAGGACAATTCCATGCCATAGATTATATTGCACCCAACGAGCTGCCCGATGATGACTATCCGCTTGCTCTTACAACAGGACGTATACTTTATCATTACCATACAGGGACAATGACAAGAAAATCTGAAGGCTTAAACGAAATAGCTCCTGAAAACTTTATTGAAATTTCAGCTGTTGATGCTTCAAACCTTGGTCTTTCTGAGAATGACATGGCAAAGGTAAGTTCACGCAGGGGGCAGGTAAAAGCCAATGTAGTTGTCTCTCTCAAAATGAATGCAGGCACTGTGTTCATGCCATTTCATTTTGCTGAAAATGCTGCCAACAACCTTACTAACCCAGCACTTGATCCTGTCGCCAAAATCCCGGAATTCAAGGTGTGTGCAATCAAAGTTGAAAAAGCATAAATTATTGAAAAAGCATAATTATAAATTTAAAAAACTTGTATATTAATGATCAGCATATTTAATATAAATCACAAGGAGATAGTATGAGTTCACCAGCTATGGAACAGACCAGGGATTACACTGAAATTATTGAAATTCTGGACAGATATGAGAGAGATCCGTCCAGAATTATACCCATACTACAGGATATTCAATCACTATTTCGTTTTCTGCCGGAAGATGTAATGATTTTTGTTGCAAAAGAGATGAAAATATCATCTGCAAAGGTTTTTGGTATTTCCACATTTTATAACCATTTCTCTCTGGTACCAAAGGGTAAATATGAAATCAAGGTCTGTAACGGAACTGCCTGCCATGTAAAAGGTTCAGGAAAATTGATTGAAAGATTCCTTGCAACATTGGATCTCCCGGATGGAGAAATAACAACGCCTGATGGTGTTTTTTCCTTTGAAACTGTTGCATGCCTTGGAGCCTGTGGCCTTGCACCTGCAGTCATCATTAATGAAGATGTATATGGTCAGGTAACACCTGGAAAAGTAGTTAAATTGCATGATGAGATAAAAGTTAAGGAAGCCGGTCATGAGTGATATCAACTTAAAGCAGATAAAAGAATCCTATCTTAAACGCAGCAAAATTGTAACCCAAAGAGTTGTTGTATGCGCAGGAACAGGCTGTCTTGCAATTGGGGCCATGGATGTTTACAACAAACTTGTTGAAGAGATAAAAGCTAAGGAGCTTGATATAGTAGTATCTCTTGATTTTGATGAAAAAGAGCATTCCCACCCGGATGGTGCCATTCATGTCTCTGAAAGCGGGTGCCAGGGTCTTTGCCAGCTCGGTCCCCTTGTAACAATTAAGCCCGAAGAAATTTTCTATACCAAAGTCAAGGTCAAGGATGTTCCGGAAATTGTTGAAAAAACTATTATTGAAAAAGAGACCATTAAGAAACTTCTCTATAAAAATCCTGCTGATAAAAAGAGATGTGAAACCATTAATGATATCCCTTTTTATAATCTGCAGACAAGACTGCTCCTTGAACCCTGCGGAAGCCTTGATGCCGAGGATATCAAAGAATATATATCAATTGACGGATATGCGGCAGCTTTAAAATCCTATACTCAAATGACCCCGAAAGAGATCTGCCAGGTTGTCATGGATGCAGGCTTGCGAGGTCGCGGCGGCGGCGGATTTCCAGCGGGTCGTAAATGGGCTCTGGCACTGAAGCAGGATTCAAAAAAGAAATATATTATCTGTAATGGTGATGAAGGTGACCCTGGCGCTTTCATGGATGGAAGCATCCTTGTGGGAAATCCCCACTCTGTTGTTGAAGGAATGATGATAGCAGCAAAGGCAATGGAAGCTGATGAAGGCCTTGTATATGTCAGAACAGAGTATCCCCTTGCTGTAAAGAGAATTAATAAAGCCATTGAGGTTGCAAGGTCAATGGGGCTGCTGGGTAAAGATATTTTTGGTTCAGGTCATAATTTTGATATCAGGGTTATGGAGGGAGCAGGAGCCTTTGTATGCGGTGAAGCCAGCGCAATGGTTGAAAGCATTACAGGCAACCGCGGTATTCCAAGACCTAAGCCGCCAAGAACAGCAGAACATGGGCTGCACTTGAAACCCACCATTGTTAACAATGTTGAAACCTTGTCTTCTGTGCCTTTTATTCTTCTTCACGGTGCTGATGAGTATAAAAAATATGGCACTGAGAACTCTTCCGGGACCAAAACATTTTCTTTGACAGGTCATGTTGCAAATACTGGTTTGATTGAAGTCCCCTTTGGAACAACCCTGCGTGAAATTATTTTTGAAATCGGCGGTGGTGTTGTAAATGAAAACGGTAAGATAGACAACAGCAGCTTCAAGGCAGTGCAGACAGGAGGCCCCTCCGGTGGATGTCTGCCAGACAAACATCTTGATATCCCGCTCTCTTTTGATTCTTTGAAAAAAATTGGTTCAATGGTTGGCTCCGGCGGTATGGTTGTAATGAACAAGGATGCCTGTATGGTGCAGATTGCACGATTTTTCATACAGTTTACCCATCATGAATCATGCGGCAAATGTACTCCATGCCGTGAAGGAACAAAACAGATCCTTGGCATGCTTGATGAAATAATAGAAGGCAGAGGAACTCTTGAAACAATCACAGCTCTTGAACAACTCAGCAGAGCTGTTATGGATTCTTCCCTGTGCGGTCTTGGAAAATCAGCACCATCTCCGGTTCTTTCCACTATCAAAGAGTTTAGAAAAGAGTATGAATCCCATGTACTTGATAACTTCTGTCCCACGGGAAAATGTACCGAGCTGTTTGATTTCTGGATAAATCCTGATATCTGTACAGGGTGTACATTATGTTCAAAAGAGTGCCCTACAAATGCAATCACAGGCCAGAAAAAAGAGCCCCATGAAATAGCACAGCAGGATTGCACCAAATGTGGTACATGCAGAACTACATGTAAATTTAATGCCATAGAGGCTGTGAGGGTTGGGACCCATAGATAATTCTTAATTTTAAGTTATTAATTTTGAATTTCAAATAAGAAGTGGTAACATTTGAGGGATAAAGCAGTATGAACTCTCTCTTATTACCTCTCTAATCTCAAATCTAATTTAGGAGAAAAAAATGATTGCTGAAGTTTTTTTTATGGATCTAAAGGCAACCTCAAAAGAGAACCTGCCACAAAAACTTTCAAGGCTTGTTAAAACAGCAGGCATTAAAGATATTTTAAAAGAGAATGATTTAACCTCTGTAAAAATTCATTTTGGAGAAAAAGGCAATACAGCATATATACGCCCGGTCTTTATAAGGCAGATCATAGAGACAATAAAGGAATATAAAACTGATCCATTTTTAACAGATGCCAATACTCTTTATGCAGGTACAAGATCCAACAGCGTGTCCCACATTCATACAGCAATTGAAAATGGATTTTCATACTCCTCCATGGATACCACCCCTATTATCATTGCCGATGGATTAAGGGGGAAAAATACAACAAAGGTAAAAGTTGACCAGAAAAACTGTAAACATGTTCATATCGGTTCTGAAATCATTGATTCAGATGCTATGGTTTCTATAGCCCACTTTAAGGGACATGAACTTTCCGGGTTTGGCGGCACCCTGAAAAATGTCGGCATGGGATGCGCCTCAAGAAAAGGCAAACTTGATATGCATTCCAAAGTAAGCCCGAAAATAAAGCGCAAAACCTGTATAGGATGTGGAGAGTGTGCAAACCACTGTCCTGTAGCAGCTATTGAGCTAAAAACCAACGATGATAATGAAAAAAAAGCCTATCTTGATCATAGAAAATGTATCGGCTGTGCAGAGTGTATTGTCAGGTGTCCCACAGAATCCGTAAATATTAATTGGAACCAGACTATACCGGTCTTTCTTGAAAAAATGATGGAATATACCCTTGGTGTTCTTAAAAATAAAAAGGGAAAATCTTTTTTCATCAATTTTATTACAGATATTACTCCAAAATGTGACTGCCTTCCCTATAATGAAGCCCCAATTGTTAATAATATAGGTATCCTTGCATCAACAGACCCTGTTGCCATTGACCAGGCAAGTGCTGATCTTGTCAACGAACAAAAAGCAATACCCGGCAGTGTTCTAACAACAAACCTCAAGCCTGGTGAAGATAAGTTTAAAGGGCTTTACCCCGATGTTGAATGGAAACACCAGCTTGATTATGCGCAGAAAATAGGACTTGGTACAAAAAAATACAGGCTTGTAAAATTAGAGACTCTTTCATATAAAAAATCAGGGAGTTAATCATTGCCGACAAGAACATATTGAGTCACCCATCCACATGGGTGGATACATATGGTGACTACCTCTATTCATTTGCCCTGTACAGAGTTCAGGATAATGCGACAGCCCAGGATCTTGTCCAGGACACCCTGCTGGGAGCATTAAAATCAAAAAAAAACTTTAAAGGGCAATCTTCAGAAAAAACCTGGTTAACCAGTATTTTAAAATATAAGATAATTGATTTTATCCGTAAAAAATATAGAGAGCCTCTCCTTGAAAACTTTGATTTAGAATCCACTGCTTTGGATGATCATTTTGATGCCATGGGAAAATGGAAAACCGGACCTGCAAAATGGGCATCAGATCCGGAACAGCTGTTAGAACAAAAATCTTTTCTCGATATTGTAAAAAAATGCCTTCAGAAACTTCCTAAAAAACAAGCCGGAGTACTGGCTCTAAGAGAATTAGAAGGTGAAACAACTCAAACAATATGTAAGGTTTTTAATATCAGCACGACTAATTGCTGGGTGATACTCCACAGGGCTCGCTCTTTGATGCGAAAATGCATAGAAATTAACTGGCTGAAAAAAAGAGAGTAAAATGATCAATCATTGGATGTTTAAATGCAAAGATATATCACACTTAATTTCCAGATCAATGGATCAAAAACTTCCATTACGGATCAGAATTGGAATTAAGTTTCATTTGATGATGTGTAATTTGTGTTTAAGATATAAAAAACAGTTAGAATTAATCCATAAAGCAATTTCAAAATTAGATACTGACAAAGAGGAAATCTTCCCTGTTACACAATTGCCGGATCAGACCAAGGAAAAAATAAAAAAGAATCTCGAAAACCACTGAAAATCTGTAAGCTTTGTTACTAACTGCAGACTTACTTTATAAAGCGGCAGTCAAATGTTTTGTAAATATTTGACAATAAGCATAATCACCATTTTTATTAATTTTTTTTAAAAAAGAGTGTATGTTAAGAACAATCGGAACATGTTTAGCACGTTATCTATCAAAACCACGCGATGAATTGAAAGTCACCACATCAAAGCCCGGTGATCTGGCATCCTGTTTAAAAAAAGGAGATGTACTGCTTGTGGAAGGCACCAGTAGATTCAGCAGTGCTATAAAATACCTCACTCAGTCAAGCTGGTCACATGCAGCAATATTTGTTGGTGATGCTGTTAATCATTCAGATGATAACAGCGAAGCCTTTAATCTAATTGAAGCTGATGTTTTGAAAGGCGTTCGTGCTGTTCCTCTCAGCGAATACGAATCCATTCATACTCGTATCTGCCGCCCCGTAGGCCTGGTCAAAGGTGAAATTGATGCACTGCTGCAGCATGTAATTGACAGAGTGGGTCATACCTATGATTTGAAGAATATATTTGACCTGATGCGCTATTTTATCACAGCACCACCTGTACCAAGCAGCTGGAAACGGAGCATGCTTGCCTTTGGCAGCGGTGATCCCACCCGTGCCATATGCTCATCAATAATTGCTGAAGCATTTCAGTCAATTAAGTATCCTATACTGCCTGATATTAAATTATTGGACTGTAAGACCAGAGAAGGAAAGCGCTATCAAAAAGAGATTATGCATATACGTCATCACAGTCTGTTTGCACCACGCGATTTTGATGTATCACCATATTTTAATATTATAAAACCCACCTTGAAACAGGACTTTAATTTCCATGATGTAAAACTGCAACCAACTGATTTAGGATGACCTGACCCAGGAAATCTTTTATCAACACTTGTCTTAAAAATAAGGATTCAATATTGTAAGGTTTTGATTTAAACCAAGACTAATATGATAAAAGCTTTAAATATCAGCATAATAGGAGGAGTTCATGAAAGCTTCTGATTTGTTTGTTAAGGCCTTGGAAAATGAGGGTGTTAAATATGTTTTTGGCATTCCAGGAGAAGAGAACCTTGATTTTCTTGAGTCCCTGAAAAATTCAAATATTCAATTGATTTTAACCCGCCATGAACAGGCTGCAGGTTTCATGGCTGCTACCTATGGAAGACTGACCCATACCACAGGTGTCTGTTTATCAACCCTGGGGCCCGGAGCCACCAACCTTGTTACGGCTGTTGCCTATGCACAGCTTGGCGGCATGCCCCTGCTTGTTATAACAGGTCAGAAACCCATTAAAACATCTAAACAGGGAAAATTTCAGATTATCAATGTAGTTGATATGATGAAGCCCATTACAAAATATTGCAGATCCATTGTAAACGGAAACAGCATACCTTCCATGGTAAGGGAGGTATTTAGAATCTCACTTGAAGAGAGACCGGGAGCAGTGCATCTTGAACTTCCCGAGGATATTGCAAAAGAGGAGACAAATACAAATGTTTTCTCAATTCATCCCAAGGAGCGACCTCGAACTACTGACAAAGTTATTGACAAAGCATGTAAATTAATTGAATCAGCAAAAAGACCGCTGATACTGATTGGAGTTGGCCCCACACGCCATGATTGTGTCCAGGCTCTTTCAACTTTTATTGAAAAAACCCAAATACCGTTTTTTAATACCCAGATGGGCAAAGGCGTTGTGGATGAAAACAACCCCTTGTATCTTGGGACTGCTGCGTTGTCTGACCATGATTTTCTCCATTGTGCCGTGGACAGATCTGACCTGATAATTAATTTTGGCCATGATATTATAGAAAAGCCCCCATTTATTATGCATAGCGACGGTCCCAAAGTTATCCATGTGAATCATTTTTTCTCCCGGGCAGACAGTGTATATTTCCCCCAGCTTGATGTAGTTGGAGATATTGCAGAAAATATCAATCTATTGACACAGGCTGTAAATAAAAAAGAGCATTGGGACTTTTCCTATTTCATGAAGATGAAAAAACTCATTGGAGAGGCTCTTGCGCTTGGTTCAAAGGATGATGCCTTTCCCATATTACCCCAGCGTCTTGTGGCAGATGTTCAAAAAGCAATGCCCAAAGATGGTATAGTCACCCTTGATAATGGAGTTTATAAAATATGGTTTGCACGAAATTACAGGGCTTCACTGCCAAACACACTGCTTTTGGATAATGCACTTGCAACCATGGGAGCAGGCTTTCCTTCTGCCATTGGTGCCAGGCTGGTTTATCCTGACAGGAAAATAGCAGCCATCTGTGGTGACGGTGGATTTATGATGAATTCCCAGGAGTTGGAAACAGCAGTCAGGTTAAAACTGAATCTTGTTGTAATAATTTTAAACGACTCCTCTTATGGTATGATCAAGTGGAAGCAGGAGCAGATGGGGCTTGAAGTACAAGGCCTTGATTTTAATAATCCTGACTTTGTTCAATATGCCAGAAGTTACGGTGCCAAAGGGTATAGAATCAATGCTGCAAATGAATTTTATGGTGTTTTAAAACAATGCCTCAAAACCCCTGGAGTACATTTGATTGATCTTCCCATTGATTACAGGGAAAACTCAAAGGTTTTGATTAATGATATAGAAAACATAACATGCACCCTTTAAACAGGCTGTTACACAATGGCTTTCATATAAATCATAAGGAGTTAACAAATGGATAAATTACAAATAACAGCCCCCTTTGACAATAAGATCATAAAAGAGATTCCATTTGCATCATCTTTAAAAGTTGAAAAAGCAGTTGAACTGGCTTTTCAAACCCACAAAGATATCAACGAGAGACTGCCAAAATACAGAATAATTGAAATACTGCAAAAGCTTATTCATCTCATGATTACCCAGAAAGAGTCAATTGTTGAACTGGCTGCAAAAGAGGGCGGGAAACCCTGGGTTGACACACAAATTGAAGTAGATAGAGCAATTCAGGGTATCCATATTGCCATAAATGAAATAGAAAATTTATCAGGCACTCAAATACCCATGGGTCATACCAAAAGTTCGGAAAACAGACTTGCTTTTACTACTCTGGAACCAAGGGGAGTTGTTCTTGCAATAAGTGCTTTTAATCATCCTGTAAATTTAATTGTCCACCAGGCAATACCTGCCATTGCAGCAGGCTGCCCTGTGATTATCAAACCTGCCAGCACCACACCTCTATCCTGCATTAACCTGATTAATCTTTTATATAGAGCAGGTTTACCAGAAAAATATTGCCAGGTTCTTATTACCACCAGGAAAGATGCTGAAAAACTGGTATCAGACAAAAGAATATCTTTTTTAACATTTATAGGATCTGGAAAAGTGGGCTGGAGACTTCGAGCCATGACAGCACCAGGAGTGCACTGCGCACTGGAACATGGTGGTGCAGCACCTGTAATTGTTGAAAAAGATGCAGATATAGATAAAATGATTCCATCTCTGCTCAAAGGCGGCTACTACCATGCAGGACAGGTCTGTGTCTCAGTCCAGCGGGTTTACGTTCATGAATCAATAATAGATGAAGTGCAAAAAAAATTTACTCCCAGGGTCAAAGAACTTATTGTTGGAGATCCTTTGAGCAGAAAAACAGAGGTAGGCCCTCTTATTTCCCCAAAAGAGGTTGACAGAGTTGAACAATGGGTCAGTGAAGCAGAACAATCCGGCGGGGAAATACTCTGTGGTGGCAAAAGGATTTCTGATACACTTTATGAACCAACCATAATACTTAATCCCGATGAAAATACCAAAGTGTCAACTAAAGAGATCTTCGGACCTGTGGTTTGTTTTTATACTTACTCTTTATTGGATGATGCCGTTAAAATAGCCAATGCTCTGCCTTACAGCTTCCAGGCTGCAATTTTCACTAAAGATATTAATAAAGCCTTTTATGCTGTGCAGAGATTGAAATCTGAAGCTGTCATGGTTAATGACCATACTGCATTCCGGGTTGACTGGATGCCCTTTGGCGGCTCTGAACAATCAGGCCTTGGAACCGGTGGTATTGGATATTCCATAAAAGATATGACCAGAGAAAAACTCATGATTTTGAATTTGTCTTAAAACCGGTTAATAAATTTTTATAGTCAAACAGGATAGCTCCTGCCTTTTATTTTAAAAAACAGGTGACCTCTCTTTTCTTGAAGAAACTTGGAAATCTTCAAAAGTGCCCGGTCTGTAAATTTAACAAGGTGGTCATCAGTTTTAAGAAAAAGTTTGTCGTCTTTTTCAAATAATTGCTCTGGATCTAATTTTATTGTGTCATTATTATTGAGTTTAAGAAGGATATCTTTCCCCTCTTTTATATCAAAAACAAAAACAGCTGTATCTTTATAGGGAAAATAAACTTTTTCTTCATGATCATCAGTTTCCTGAAACAGATAATATCCGTTTTCATCTTTTTTAATGGAGGCATGAAAATGTTTTATAATCTTAGGATGCTCAAACTTGCCATGTTTATTATACCAGTCACCATTTTCACCCATCCAGAAAACAGCATCTTTTTTTGAAATAATAATTTGTTTTTTCTTTTTGGTCAAAACTATCTCTCCTCGACAGCCAGTTAATCCTTACATCATAAAGCTCCATAGTATACCGGCGCAAATAGCAGATCCAATGACACCTGAAGAGTTACAGGCCATGGCATGCATCAGCAGGAAATTAGTTGGGTCTTCTTTAAG
>JAQIBP010000013.1 GCA_027858995.1 Deltaproteobacteria bacterium
AGGCAATTATCCACCATGTAAGAAGAAACAATCCTAGTCCCCAAATCAAAGCGCAAGCCAAAGCAAATGCCTTTACGTTTAGTTTCATATTTTCCTCCATTTTTTTATTTTCCTATAACCTTTCCAAATAACCTATTTTATCCGGTTCATTTGGCTTGTTGAAATTAAATAAGTGTCGTGTCTCCCGAATTGCGAATTGAGTTTGCTTTCCAAGGCGATTTAACCTTGGGGTTTAAATATACGGTTTATTTCTGCTTTATAAACCCAAGCCTTTTTTTGCCCTTAACAATCAAATAAAAGCCGATGGCAAATCCGATAAGGCACCAGATCAGATTCGCTGAAGATGTGTAGACTCCGGCCATAGAAAGAATGCAAACCATAATACCGCAAACCAGATAGATCATGACTTGATCCCCCATTTTTTGTGAATTTATATTTAACTTTCAACAAGTAATTAACCGGTTGTCCGCATATCTTTAAAATATGGGGCATATCTGACTATTAAAATAAAAAAACCTGACCCTGAATTCCATATCAACATCTTTAAAGCCTGTAAAGGCATTTCAACAATTCAACTTTGGTGAAAATATAATTTATTCAGAAACGATCCGCCAAAATAACCTTTATTGGAGTCTTGTAACAGATTAATACTGCATTCTCTCATTAAGATTTTTACATCACACACACAAACCGGGTGTAGCCCTTTAAATAAAATAGTAATCCCCAAGTAAATGACCTTGGGGATAAGTTAAAATGGTTATTACCAGCCGGATGCTTTGTTCAATAGATTGTGCAACATTTCAGCAGTTGGATGAAGATATCTGGAACTTATTGTTTTCTGTGTGTCTCCTAACAAACGGGCGACATGATCCAGATCCATCCTAAAATTATAACGCAAATTTGTAGCCACATAATGCCGGAAAGTGTGCGGTCCCCTTCCATCACCCTTGGTTTTAAGGCCAAGGTTTTTAAGCATGCTGTCGATAATTTTATAAATCATATTTTTCCCAGGGAATATTTTTTGGGATGAGTCTTTCTCAGGATCAGGAAAAGATGCTTTTAGATGCTTATCTAAATAAATTGCGGTTTCTGGAGTGAAAAAAACTGGTCGTGGTGTAGTTTTTGACCAGGACAAAAGGATAGCTTTCTCTTTGAATTTTATATCACAAACACAGATGTTAGCAATTTCATTAATTCTGGCCCCAGTTTCACACATTAATCGAACAAGCAGATGATTCCGGATATGATTTATCTTAAACATGTAAGTTTTACGTTTTGCAATATCTTCTCCAGAGAACCATCTTTTTTCATGTTTCAAATCAAAGGCTTGTTTGGCCTGTCGAGGAATCTTGTATGTATGCTTGATATGATACCCATGGAAAGTGAATAATAATTTTGGGATGGTTAGATTGAATTGTGTGAGCTGATACTTTTTTATCCCGGAGAAATTCACCAAAACTATCCATATTGCCTATGAATTTTTCATTGAGTTTGGTGATTCCATTTTCTTTGCAAAAAGGTAACAGTTTTTTTCTAACAACAGCATTATACAATGCTTTTGTGCTGTCTGCTAAAGCCATAGTGTTTTGAGAATTGAAATACTGGTTTATCTTTGATTCAACTTCTGATAAATATGAAATAAACATTTCATGCCCCCTTTGTAGGTATGTTTTTGTTTAGGCTCTGTTTGGTATGTCAGTATCTTTCAGAGCCGATCTATTTGCATATTTGCTGAATTTAATCAAAAAGAATAGAGGGTGAGTATTATCAATCTGTCCGGTTGGCAATGTAAAAGTGGTTTCTTCGAATTAATGTAATATAGACAATAATTTGTACTTGGCGCTTTGCTTTTGTATCTCTTATAATTATGTTGTACACAATAAAATTGTAAAAAATATTTATCATTATCAAACGAGGTAAAAAATGAAAAATCTTGTAATTTCAGTAATCGTATGCATGATTATTTTTTCTTGTGCAGGGCAAAGACCGGAAAATTTAGGGATACACAACGGCCGATTGACAGACTGTCCATCCAAACCCAACTGCGTCAGCAGTCAAACTGAAGATGAGAAACATGCCTTAATTCCCTTTAGGTATCAGGGGGAGAAAAAGGCTGCTTTTGAACGGTTGAAAAAAATTATCCTCTCATTTGAAAGAATAACAATTGTTGCAGAAAACGACAATTATTTCCATATTGAATGCAAATCAAAAATCATGGGGTTTGTAGATGATCTTGAGTTTTTTTTCCCAAAAGAAAAAATAATACACGTGCGCTCTGCCTCCCGGATCGGGTATTCCGATCTCGGTGTTAACCGAAAGCGGGTGGAACATTTAAGAGAACTGTTTACTTCGAAATAAACCGATACACAAAAATCACTTTTTAAAATTCGACAACCCCCGAACGGAGCTTGAAACGAATTTTCTCATGATCAGCAAAATATATTATCAAGTAGAATATTGGCAGATTGATCGACCATACAAGATACCAGAAATATACGTTAGCAACATTTTGGGCGAAAATACTTTTACCCCATGCAAATAGTTTGATTCTTTAAGTGTCTCTTCAGAACAGGGAAAGGTCTTGAAGTTTAATAAAAGCATTCCCTATTGCGGTGGTTTTCTTGTTTCAAAACATTGATAATAAAGTGATAGAAGTGTCCTTTATAAATTTTGAAAGATGAATAACAGGGTGTCGGTGTCACCGAAACATTATTTTAAGATTGTCTGGATAATGCGATCTACATCCTGTCCTAATGTTTCTGATGGTGTGACAAGGCACGAACAAGAACCAATTTTAGTTGAATAGCGTGTGTCTTCCTGGCTGCGTTTGTAAGCTTTCGAAAGTTCAGTACTTATTTTTTCCAATTTCGAAGTGGAGAGTTCTTTTTTATCAGCTATTTTTTTTAAACTATAGACTTTACCATCCTGCACCCATGCAATACCGAATTGTTTAGGCGGTTTGCCGATAAAAACATAGGTAACCTTGTTTGCCGGAACGACTTCAAGCTGGTCTTTTGTCATATTGGCCAGGTCTTCTAATGGTTCACGAATTTTATCCAGATGCTTTGCAAGTGGATCGGTTGCTTCAAGCGGGGAATGCACCTTGTGTGCGCTAAAAAGTTTGTCAAAAATACCCATAAACTCCTCCTTATTTAATTAAGTTGTAGCGAGCTTTACAGGTATAAATGTCTATCGAATATTAATCGCTCAGGACCCAGGATACATCTATACCAGCATCGCCAGGGATTTCCTCTCACCGAGTATAATTTAATATCAATATGGGGTAATTGTCAAGTTGTTCTTTGTAAAAAAGAATGAGTATTTTTATAAAAATATCAATATGTAAAATAAATTAAAATATTATATGGCTATGTTAGTGACAAATAGAAATGTCCGCTTTTTGTAGCACATGAGTTGTCCGCTTTTACCATAAAAACATCTTCCATGTTAAGGGCAGATTCATTTTCAATTAAAAATCTTTTCAGAGCATGAAAATATTGTACCAAAGAGCCCATGCTGAGATTACGTCTAACTAAAGACTGAAAAAACTCTGATATATGTTCAAGCATCTGTGGTGGCAAGCCAGAATCATCAAGTATTCTCAGATAATGTTTAACCTTAAGTCTTTTAAAAGTTGTCTGATTTTGAAAAATGCTTCCAGAGTAACCTTTATACATACATAGAGTGAATATGAATTTTGTCTGCTATTTAAACTTTTATCATTTTATCGAAAAATAAAATTTATTTTAAAAAACCTTTAGGATTCTGCTGATATCTCCAGTGGTAGCGTTTTTGCATTTTGGGTGTATTTGGGTTTTACTTACAGGGTCTTGGATTGCGAAACGGTTAAGCCGCCGGATTGTTTGAGTGCAGCAAGTTTCCGGCGGTCAGTGCAGCGATCTTAGAGCTTGCTGCAGGTTATAAGACTGGTTCCACATCTGTGTTGTCTATTTCCATTTGAAGAATCAGGTTTTTCGCTTATAATATAGTGATCTTGTCAGGAAAAAGTGTAAGAGATTCAATCCCGTTATCTGTTACAAGCAGTGAATTTTCTATACCGACTACTCCTTTTCCCGGGATAACAACTTTTGGCTCAAGAGCAATAATCATACCTTTTTCAAGAGCCAATGTCTGGCCTTGGGCAATAAAAGGGAAATCATCCAGCTCTATACCTATGCCATGACCTGTAAATCGAATTCTTTTTTCCCCTGCACCCATGAAATAATTTTTATAGGATTTAGCCTCAGCCATGGACATCATTCTTTCATATAACTCGCCGGTAATAGTTCCCGGGGTCGCAGTCTGTTTTACCATTTCCTGAATTTCCAGCATGGCATCATGTGCTCTTAAAAGATCTTCAGATAAATTGCCAAGGGAAAAAATTCTTGTGTGATCACTTATATATCCATTCAAAACAAAGATATAATCCACCAGTACCGGTTCATTTCTTTTAATTTTATTAAATCCCGGTCCCTGGCCAATACTGGGATTGACACCTTTACCGCCGGTTGGAGAAGCAAAACAACTGGGGATTGCTGCATCAGAGCCTGACATGATATGACCGTAAAAAAGATTATTATCCCACATTCTCATCCTGATCAATCCCTGATGGCCAAGGCTTCTGGCATAGGCCTCGAGCAGGCCTGCAAATTCAATTTCCGTCATTCCTTCCTTAAGTAAATCCGGAACTTTAGATGCTACTTTATCTGCCATTTGTGATGCCTGTCGCATCAATTCAATTTCATAATCTGATTTCACAGCTCTCTGCAGTCTTATTGCCATTGAAATATCAACCAGGATTGAATCGGAAAATATCTTTTGAAATAAAAAATAGTGATTGGCTGTCAACACATCCAGTTCAAGCCCCAGTTTTTGGGGTACTGAATACCCGAATGATGCCATTGTTTCAGGAATTTCTTTTGGACTGATTATAGATACGACCCGCTTCATACCGGATTCATCTTTGGATCGTTGATAATCCTTAAAAACCATAAGCAATGGTTCTCCCTGATCCGGGATATAAAGCCATCCCTGCTGTGCTGTTCCGGCATAATAAAACATGTCTGCCTTTTGAAGAATCAAAGCCCCATCAACACTATTGTTTTCAAGTCTTTTTTGCAATGCAACAATTCTTGATGCCTGCTCATTAACAGGTGTGGTTTTGTCATATTGAATCATATCGCGTTATTTTTCCTGCCAGACTGGATTGCGTTTTTCAAAAAAAGCCTTAACACCTTCTTTTGCATCATCTGTGGTACACAATCTTGCAAATGCTTCGTTCATATAGGCAAACTGGTCATCATAGTTCATATCTTCAGAATTATAAAAGCCTGTTTTGGCAATCCGGACAGCTATGGGGCTTTTTTGGGCAAGTTCTTTTGCCCATTCAAGGGCTTTGATTTCAAGTTCCTCTTTTGGAACAATTTTATTGATAAGCCCCATGGAC
The DNA here is from genome assembly GCA_027858995.1 of Deltaproteobacteria bacterium. Taxonomy (GTDB): domain Bacteria; phylum Desulfobacterota; class Desulfobacteria; order Desulfobacterales; family Desulfobacteraceae; genus Desulfobacula. The sequence continues at coordinate 5,447 of JAQIBP010000013.1, forward strand.
AATGCTTCTTCGGCCTTTATCAATTTGCCGAACAATAAAAGTTCCAATGCTTTTTTTCTACCTACACATTTTGCAACTGGAATCACAGGCCCTATGCAGTTAAGTCCTACATTGATTGCAGTCAATCCCATGCGCGAATTATCAGCGGCAATAACAATATCTGCTGCTGCAACCAAACCCATTCCATTTGCTGCTGCAACTCCGTGCAGCTGTGCAATAACAGGCTTTTTAAGTTTTGAAATGTTTAAAAGAGGACGTTCCATCCTGCTTATCCATTCCTGGTATTCAAGAGGGGTTTGTCCTTCAAGTTCACTCACATCAATTCCCGCACAAAATGCCCGACCGCTACCCTTTAAAAGAATAACCCTGACTGAAGGGTCTGCATCCAGGTCAAGAAGAGCCTCGTTAAGCTCTATTGCCATCTGACTGCTGAATGTATTCATATGTTCCGGACGATTTAAAGTGATTGATGCAACATGATTATCTTTTTTTTCAACTATAACCTTTTCAAATTCCATTAGTTCTCTCCTTTTATTTATTATTTATTTTCTTCTCCTTGTATCATCCAGGTCTATATATAATATCGTTGAAATTTGATCAATAATAAAACAAATTGTGAAAATGCTGGAATGGGTATTGGACTCATACCTTCTTGCTAAATTCTATACCTGAATAGTACAGTCATAAACACTTTATTAAGAAAAGTTTATCAAAATCCCTAAAAACAGCTGACACCGGTCAAAATAAACTTTTGGCCGGTGTCATGAATATTGCTAATAATTATCATATAAGCTTTACATGGGTGTGTTTGGAATAAGATCCCATATTCCGCAAGGGCATGCGCCTTTGCAGAATCCACAGCCAATACAAAGCTCAGAGTCAACTCTATATTCAAAATCCTCTTGATCTGTTTCAACTCTTTCAATGGCACCTTCCGGGCAGATTGCAACGCAGATACCGCAATCCCTGCACTGTCCGCAGGATGCACAATCTGAACCACAGTCAGCAATATTATCAGCAATATTCAGAGGATTGTAATATTCAAGATTTATCCGCTGTTTATCGATTTGAGGCAGGATCTCTTCTTGATCAAACTCTTTTCCCTGAATAATTGCATCAATGTTCTGGGCTGCTTTTTTCCCTGCTCCAATGGCATCTGTAATTAATCCCAGCCCTGCAACATCTCCAATTGCAAAGACCTTTTCATCTGAGGATTGAAAATATTTACCAACAGCGATAAATCCATTTTTCTTTTTTATATTGTCATCAAGAAAGTCGAGATCAGGAATGTCTCCAATGGAAATTATAACTGTATCTGCCTTTAAAACTTCACCATCCTGAAGTTCCACCCCTTTTTCTGTGATTTTTTCTGTAAAGCACGGCCATCTGAATGTTGCTCCAATGGCTTCTGCATCTTCTCTCTCTTTACCAAAGGCTGCAGGTCTTTGAACATCAATCATTTTAATATTTCTTGCGCCAAGGCGATAGGCTTCTGTGGCAATATCACAACCCACATTACCTGCACCGATTATAACAATATTTTTTCCAGGGTTTATTTTATCTTTTTTTGATTTTTCTAGAAAATCATTGGCAAAAATGGCTTTTTCAATACCTGGAATTGGCAGGGATCTTGGTTTTTTAGCTCCGGCTGCAACAATTGTAAAATCATAATCTGTTTTTATTTGTAAAAAGCTCTTGCTGTTAATGGTCTGGTTTAGTTTTATGTCCGGGATTAACTCTTTAACTCTTTTGAGTTCAGCTTCAAGCGTCTCTTGTGGAATTCTTGAATCAGGGATAATAGAGGAGATTTTCCCGCCAACAGTATCTCCTGAGTCAAATATAGTTGGTGTATGGCCTTGCAGGGTCAGATGCCATGCAGCAGAAATACCTGCCGGGCCTGCGCCAATCACAGCTATTTTCTTTTTACTTTTCTGTCCAGATTTTGGCAGTTTGATATTTTCTCCGACTTTTCCGAGAAGTCTTACATCAATTGGTGCCATATAACTTGTATGTCTTGTACATGATGCCATGCATGGGCTTGGGCAGAGATATCCACACACAGTTGCTGGAAAAGGGGTGTATTCAAGCCCCATGCTTATGGCTTCATCAATATTGTCAAGCCGCACCATATTCCATCTTTTCTGGACAGGAATACCTGTGGGGCAGGCTGCCTGGCAGGGTGCCATGTATTTGCCCTGTTCCCAGACAGGAACATATCTTCTTAAATCACCTCTGGTAATTATTGGAATAGTTCCTTTTAGTGTTTCCACAAGATCCCCGATTAAACCGCCTCTGCCAAGCTCCTTATCCCACACGTGCTCTCTGAACCATGACATGGCTGGTTTTTCAGAGCCTAATGATTTTTCATAGGGGCTTTTTGCTTCAATGAGCTGCCATTGAGAACGTTGAGAAAATGATTTTAACAGATTTTTTTTATTGATCTTTTTTAAAAACTCTTCCAGATTTACAAGAAGCCAGTTCCACTGTTCATCAGATATCAAAGAAATTTTGGCATCTTTTTGGGAAAAATCCTGGCTTTCACCTCTCACAAAGACTTTGCCTCCCACCATGCCTACAAGGGGTCTGTGACCAAGGGTTTCAATTGAATAATCAGCGTCATGACCGCAGATAACTGCAATCCCTCCTGCCATGAATTCCCCGAAATAATCTCCGGCTGTTCCCAGTACCCATAGCTCCGGAGGTTCAAACCTTGGGTTTCTTTTGGTCATGGTCATACCCCTGGCACCAATGGAGCCTCCAATAAAAACCTTTCCCTGGGCAGCACCGTTCATTACACCATTGGAAGCATTGCCGTGGACAATGATATTTGCCCCGGCATTAAGCCAGCCAATATCATCGGAAGCAGGTCCCATTATTTCTATATGAGTGTTTACATTACCCAAAGATCCTGAGCGCTGGCCTGACTGCCCTGTAACCCTGATATCAATACGACTGTTTTCTATTTTCCAGAGCCTTCCACCAATACCATGCTGTCCATAACCCTCTATTTCTAATTTTGTATGACCCTCTTTAACATGCTGATGGATAATTTCTTCCAACACTCTGGAAGGAATTCTTTTATCCCCTTTTTTGCCGGGTATTTTAATAAATTTATTTTCAGTCATTTTTTACCTTCTCTATCAGGTTATGACAGAATAGATAATTTTTTTCAGATTCAAGGCGGGAAAAAATTTTAACCACAGACATACAAGTAGTATGTGAGCATAAAGCTCCTCTTCGAGCTCGAGGATTAAAATTTTTTACCAACGCCGAAGCTGAGAAAATTAGCATTCTGTCACCTGTTATACGACGTATTTTATACTCAGACGCTTAGCCGCATTAAAATCATCAATTCCAAGGGCATCGGACATCCCTATGGGAAGGGAAGTTGAACGTCCAAGCGGAGCCACTATTTTTTTAAGTTCCATATCAAAGGAGACAAAAAGATCCACAATCCTCTGGGCCACATCTTCAGGGTCAAGCCGTTTATACAGCCTTGGATCCTGGGATGTGATACCTTTGGGACAAATGCCTACATTACAGACATTGCACCTGTCTTCTTCCGTTCCCACACATCCTGCAGCAGCCTGCATTACATATTTTCCCACCTGGACACCACTGGCTCCGAGCATGATTAATGCAGCAGCATTTGCAGCAAGATTTCCGTTTTTGCCAATACCACCACCGGCAAAGATGGGAATTTCATTTTGCTTTCCTATCTTGGTCAGGTTCAGGTAATTGTCCCTGATACAGGATGCAATTGGATGACCCATGTGATCCAGGGATACAGAGTAGGCCGCTCCTGTGCCGCCGTCTTCACCGTCAATTGCAAGAGCTGAAGCATAATCATTGCGGGTCAGATTGTTTAATACAGCAAGGGAGGTTGAAGAGGCAGAAATTTTCGGATAGACAGGAACCCGAAACCCCCATGCCATGGACATGGACAAAATCATTTTTGCCACAGACTCTTCTATTGAATACTGGGTCTGATGGGTGGGCGGGCTTGGAAGGCTTACTCCCTGGGGAACCCCCCTGATGGCAGCAATAAGCTTATTGACCTTATGCCACATTAAAAGGCCACCATCCCCTGGTTTTGCTCCCTGGCCATATTTTATTTCAATGGCACAGGGATCTTCCTTCATATGGGGAATAGCATGAATAATTTCATCCCACCCAAAATACCCTGAAGCAATCTGTAAAATCACATATTTTAAAAATCTGGATCTTAATAATCGTGGAGGGCATCCCCCTTCTCCTGTACTTATCCTTACAGGCATGGAAAGCTCTTCATTAAGATAGGCAACCCCCATTTGAAGACCCTCCCACATGGTTGGAGAGAGCGCTCCAAATGACATGCCCCCGATAATCATGGGATATATCTGTCTGACAGGAGGAATCCAGCCTTTCTCTCTCAGACGTTTTATATTTTCTCTTGGAGAGAGTATCCTGCCCAGAAGAGTTCTCATTTCAAATTCATGGCGACCGGCATCAAGAGCAGGGTCTGTCAGCATGGAAATTCTCGTGAATTTTATTGAGTCCAATACAGAAAAAGATGCATTTCTCCTGCCGCCGCGTCTTCTCGGGACACCCTGCTGATTGATATGAAACTTGAGTCTGTCAAGTCCAGGGTTCTTAACTGGAGTAATGGCATCATTGGGACAGACAAAAGTGCATATGGCACACCCTATACAGGCATTTTCCACACGGGTTTTCTGTTTTATACCATAAAAGGTGTCATATTGGTTTGAGTGGTCTTGATTCTGGTTCACCGATGTTTTAATAATTCTTTTCTGAAACACTGAGAGTTCAATGGCCTTGACAGGGCATGATGCAGTACATTGTCCGCAAAGAGTGCACCTGTCATTACTATATTTAATCTGCCACGGCAGATCATTAAGGCTTAAAGAGTTAGGTGCAAGGGTTCGGTCTGACGACATATCTTTACCTCCTGGCGGTCAGGGCTTACAATTGCTGTATCAATGTGCATGGGCTGTATATCTTTTGTTTTATCACGATCTGGAATAACTGCATCAAGTCCACACACTTCAGAGGAGAATCCAAAGAGACCTGGTTTCCCGCCAACCACCCCGGGACGAAGTTTTTTTCTGTCCTGTACCATGAATAGGGAGTGGTCCGGCAAAGTTCCAATAACGCAATTAGGACCATCAATAATAAGGGGCCGGCATGTTCTTTTCAGATGTGATAGAAATTCAGCATCAGGATGTTTTCTAAGGTCATCTTCCTGCAGAGGAGTAATAATGTGTTTATAGGCATCAATCCCCAGGTCAAGACCAACTGTTGAATAGTGGAGTATATGTGCAAAAACCTCGGAATCAGACTGATATCCTGTATAACCGGGAAAATCCCTTGAAGTTAAAAAATCTTTAATGGGGATAAACGCTGTATTCTCACCATTGGTCATGGTGCAAAAACCTCTTATAAAGAAAGGATGGCAGGCATAAAGGTTAATTGCATAATTGGTATTTTGCCTCCCTTGAGCCATTATTACTCTTGCGTTGAGTTCCTTTCGATCCAGTCCAAGATAATTGGCAAGCTGCATTGGATCGCCGATTTCCTTGATCATGATAGTATCAGGCCAGAATGAAAAAACTATCATATCCTGTTTTTCCTCACCCATTTCCCGGATTTTCAACCTCATGAGCATCAATCTTTTGGCAATTTCTTCCGAGGTAAAACTGTCCCACTCTTCAGGCAGCTCATAGGCCCTGATCAAATATAAATCACGCCTGGGAATTCCCTCAATTGATTTTTTGGGTATTTTCAGAGAAATTTTATACTTGGTAAGAAATCCCTGATCCATCATAAAAAGATCCAGGCGTCTGATACCCGCTTCACTGAATATGCCCGACAAAATCGGTGCATCTTTCATCTCTTCAAAGGGACCTCCAAGATCCTGGAGCAAAAGTCCAACTCCTGATCCATCATGCCCCTCTTTCATTACATCAAGAGCTTTTATGGCAAGCATTGGCGACACTGGGTCCTGGCTTGTAAGCGCAAACAGGCGGCACATTCTACTTTATTCTCCTTATTCTAATAGTTTTTTAAAAGAGGATTGAAAAGAGTAGTTTAATGGTGGTGTCCACAACCACCCTCTTTTTTGTTCTTTTTTGTCTGGCAGTGGTCAAACATATGAAACAACTTGAGTTTATTATTTTCAAAAAGTTCCAGATTATCGAGGATACTCTCTTTTTGAGCTTGATAAACCATGATATTTGATGATGTAAGATTTTTTTTTGCACCATCACCCATACATCTTGTAACTACAGCATCCACCTGAGCATCTTTTTTAAATACACCTGTTTTACAGGTGGATCCTTGTGCTGCAATTTTTTGATTTGCCATAAGTTCAAAGTTTCTGGTTTTGCTGTCCGCAATTAAAAAATTCTGGGCACGACCAAAATTTTCGTCAATTATACTGTCCAACCCTATATTTTCTTTAACAGGAAAGGCTATTTTCATTACATCCCTCCAAAAAACGATTAATTAAAAACCCTTATATACTAAAATTAAACTTAAAAGGTAAGGATTTATTTTGTAATGGCAAGTGAAATTGAGTTGGATCACTCCTCCTGCTGAACATTATAGATTAAAATTCATCGAAAGAGATGGGTGCACATTTCAGCTTTATAAAATTTTTTATATATTGCTTTTTTATATATTGCTTGACAAAAAGCGTTTGCTTATCCTAATCCTACTATAGTTAATAACTACCAGGGAAGTTTGAATATTGTGAGTAAATTATAAAAGAGTAATAAAATTTTTAATTGGTTTTTCATATAATAATGAGATCTTTCCTGCTCTATCACCTATTCTGCCTTTGTAGTCATGGAATCACAATGAGGATGTTTTAATATTGCCTTTAAAAGTCCAACTTAACATCAAAATACTGCTTGGATACCTTTGCGTTTTTGGCTCTGCTTTCTTTTTTTATCTTGCCACTGTGGTGATTAAATGGACCAGGATCAATGGTCTTTACATAGATACAGCAACCTTTGTTTTTGCAAGGTTTATATTAGGATTTATCAGTGTATTGATCCTCATGGCTGTTAAAAAGAAAAAAATTCAGATAAAAAAGAGCCGTTATCTTATCGGAAGAACTTTTAGTAATTGTATTGCAGTATATTGTTTTTTTAAAGGTGTGGAATTAACCTCGGTGTCCCAGGCCAATATTTTAAATATGACCTATCCTATTTTTATTGCCATATTTTCCTGGTTTTTTTTAAAAAAACAGCGTGACATTATGGTAATTATGATTGTTGCCCTAGCCTTTGCAGGAGTCTGGCTGATTTTGACTCCTATTCCCAATCCCATTTTAAATTCAGAAGAAACGAGTTTTCATCCCAATTCTTTGTGGGCTCTAGCATCGGGGCTTTCAGCAGCAATTGCCATTATGTGTCTTAATCTTGCAAGACAGGAACATGATATTGAAACAATTTTATTTTTTCTTTTTGGCCTTGGATCAATTATTATTTTGATTGGTTTTTTTAATAAAATGACCATGCCTCAAGTCAATGAATTAAAATATATAATTTCTTGTTCTTTTTTCTCTATTATAGGTCAATATCTGCTTACCATAGGATTTAAATATGTTACAGCCATTGAAGGAGGGATTATTTCTTCCACTCGAATTTTATTAGCTGCCATCTTAGGTCCCATTATTGCAATGGACCCTGCTCTTTCTCTGTCTGGCTGGCTGGGTGTTTTTCTGATTTTTAGTGCCAATGTGTATCTCACCATGAGAAAGGCTACACATTAATAATGATTGTCTCTATCCCCTAAAAAACAGATAATTATTCAAAGAATGAATATCAAGTGTGTAATGTTAAATAAGCATGTTTTATCATTGTTACAGCATCAAAAACCGGTAACCCTGTTAGATTATGAATTGCTTTTGAATAGGGTGGCATATTGGTACATTCCAATACTATGGCACCTATTTCTGGGTGTAATTTTTTAAGCTGCATGGCTTTATGTTCCATCTCTTTTTGACATAATTCTTTATCCAGTGGGGCTTCTCCCTTTATAAAGACTTTAGTAAATTCACCAGCTTCCTCCATACCAATTATGGCAAGGGGATAATGACTGATACCAATTGCAGAGAGATGTTCACGCGTTAATGATTGTTTTCGTGCAGTGATAATTCCCACCTTTTGATCTTTACGCAGGAATGCATGGGCAAGATGAACCTGGAGAAGGCTGGAAGTGAAAACAGGGACATCAAGAGCATGGACAAGCTCCTGGTGGAATAGAGCCAGGAAACCACAACTGGTTGATATGGCTTTTGCTCCCTGTTTTATGAGTTCCTTGCCAGCAGCAATAAAGGGTTTGATCAATCCTGGATCAGCATCAATTATAAGTTTCTCAGGCGTAGCACCCACTACCTTCTCATAGATTACTGGAAACATAAAAGTCTCAGGATTCCCTACATCCCCTAAAATACGCTGGAAAACTGTATCAAGCATTATGATTCCAAAGGAAGGTTTTTGTAGTAGTTTTTTTGAAACAGTTGACATCATTTCATTTCAGTTTTGTTGTTTGCTCTGAGGAAAGCTCCAAGAGGTACTGTTTTAATGGGTGATCGTACCGAGGGTTCTCCAATCTGGCCAGGGTGTCCATGGGTTATGCCACTCAAAATATCAAACAAGACAGGTCCGCAGATTCTACCCTGGCAAAGTCCCATACCGCAACGTGTTGTTTTTTTTATGCTGTTGACCGTCAGAAAGCCGTCAGTGATTGTTTTTCGAATATCACCCATAGTAATCTCTTCACATCGGCAAATAATTGTATCGTCGTCAATGGATTGATAAGCACTATCCGAAACATTACACATTGCGTTTAAAAATGCTCCATACTCTATCTGATGCTGCCGCTGATAATATAGCAATCTTAAATTTGCCTTGTTCTTACTGCCATTGACAAGTTCCATCTGATTTAAAATAGACCATGCAGCAATCCTGCCTTCAATATATGATTTTTTTGCACCGGCAATGCCTGTAATCTCCCCTACTGCAAAAAATGCAGAAAGAGAGGTTTCCATGGTATCCTCATTAACACAAACAATCCAGCCTCCCTTTTTTTTATCAAATTTAATATCACAACCTGCCTGTATGGGCAATTCAATATTGGGAGTAAAACCATAACCCACAGCAAGGGCATGGGTGTTGTAAATTCTCTCTGTCCCCTGGATAAATCCATTCTGATCATCAAGTTGCGCTGTAACTACCTTTTCAAGCTGATTTTTTCCTATGGCTTCAGCAATGCCGGTTCTCTGCCTTATTGGAGTGCCTTGAAGAAATAGTCTGGACAGATAGATGGCACCCTCAATTATTTTGGGTAAATTATGTTGCCAAAGATGCAGAATACCAAACTTATCTTTAAAATTCTGCTGATCCAGAACAGCACTTACACGACCCTTATTTTGAAGAATTGCCGCGGCAAGGGCAAGTTGTAAAGGACCTGTTCCTCCCACCAGAGTGGTTTTTGCAGGCAGCACACCGGAACTTTTCATAAGAATCTGAGCGGCTCCCGTTGACATTACCCCAGGTATTGTCCACCCTTTAAATGGAAGATATTTTTCACGGGCCCCGGTTGCACAGATGATAAAATCACCCTGACACTCCACTATTTTTTCAGAATGATCAACCATCAATATCCTATGATCCGGGAACAATCCAAGAACCTGTGTTGTATATAATATATCAATATTTTGTCCGGCTATACTTCTGGCAAGTTCAAATCCGATTTTTTTTATTGGATCCAATTCAAACTTTTTTTTAGTTTGTTTCAATGTCGAAATTTTACGAAGCAATTGACCACCGAGATGAGGATTTTCATCAATGATTAAAACATCCAGGTTATACCTTGTTAGAATATCTGCAGCTGCAAGACCGGCAAACCCGCATCCAATTATGATAATATGATATTTAGATTTCAAAACTTTAAGATCCCAAGATGTCATGGATGTCTATCTTCATATTGCTTTCCACCTGACGCATGCATGCACGCTGATAAGGTTTCCCATTAATGGAAACCAGGCACTCATAGCATATACCCATACCGCAAAAAATCCCCCTTAACTGGTTCATTTTTTCGGTTTTTCTCAATACCCTGTACCCCGATGCCAGAAGGACAGCGTGGACTGTCTCACCCTCATAAGCAAGAGTTTTCCTGTCATTGATATAAACATTGATTTTTTTTCCTCGTTTAATAGAAGGGATGCGTAAATCACTCATATTCAGGTTGTCTCTTTCTGAAGTTGAAATCGATCCACTGCAAAGGCATCCAGGGGGATATCGGTTTTTCCAGTCAAAATCATCTGGGCAATCAACTTGCCTGTGATTGGTGCCAGGGCAATACCATCTCCCTCATGCCCTGCTGCCATAACAAAACCCTTTGGATGGTCTACCTGCCCCAATATTGGCAGACTATCAGGTGTATATGGGCGTAGACCTGCAAAGGTACGAATTACATGCAATTTTTTCAGTTCCGGAATGATTCGTGTTGTCTGTTCTATTATCCTGGTTATCCCCTCTGGAGTGTTTTGTTTATTAAAACCTGCAAATTCACGTGTTGAACCTAAAAGGAGGTTGCCATTTTGGGTTTGTTCCATTGATATTCCCTCTCCTTTTTCCTTTGCCAAAGCAGGGTGGTATTTAGCTGCAATATATTTTGCAGATATCAGACAATGCTTAAGAATAGGTTTCACTGCCTGAGTGACAACAATTTGACCTCTCCTGGGTGTAATGGGTATATTAATTCCTACCATAGCAGCTATTTCGGAAGCATTAGCACCTGCTGCATTAATAATAACATCTGTATTAAAATCACCCTGATCTGTTTGAACAGATGAAACACGATTGTTTTGGATCTTAATTCCTTTAACTATGGTTCTGGTAATAATTCTGGCTCCATTTTGTTTGGCACTCAGAGCAAACCCCAATGTCAATGCAATAGGATTAACCTGTGCATCTAATGGAAAGAATGTGGCACCTTTAATATGTTTTGATAAATAAGGTTCTTTTTTCAATGCCTGATTTGTATTAAGAAGAGACACATCAATGCCCGTAGCTTGTTGATCCTGAATATATCCGCACATGGCTTCAAACTCCGCATCGGTTTCAAAAATGACCATTCCACCACTTTTTTTAAACTCAATGTGACCAGGTAATTCCTTGTACAGTTCTTCATAAAGTTCAAGGCTTGCAAGGGCAAGCTGCAAATGTACTCCAGGTTTTTTAGATTGAATAAAAATCAATCCATCACAAGCACCAGAACTTCCAGAGGCAAGGTCTCCTTTTTCAAGTAAGGTGACCTTAGCACCTTTACATGCCAGGTAGTGGGCAACGGATGTTCCGATTACTCCACCGCCTATCACAACGATTGCTGGCATATGACTAACCAAAATAGAAACCTCCTGATATAGATAGTTCAAAATATATTATATATTGTGCTTATTACTGTAAAAAAGATACAGTCAAATCAATATTACTTGTTATTTAATGAAATATTTAATATGAAATAAGAATAGTACTGTAAAGGAAAAAATTATGCTGACTCATACTATTCATGATCCAAAACTTCTTCATAAAGAGATAGTATCGTCCCATGAACGCTGCAGGCAATATGGTATTAAATCTTCATCTGTCCAAAACCCAGATCAGGTGATGCTGACTCAGGATGAATTCACACAAAGACTGAAGTTAAATAGTAAATTTTTTGAAATTGCCACAGCACAAATAGAGGAAATTTATCAGTTTGTTGCCGGTGCTGGATTTGCAGTTACAATAGCAGACGGTGAAGGTTATCTTCTTGAAGTTGTCGGGGATGAGGAAATAATGCAACATCTTGCAACTGGTAATTGCCTTCCTGGATATAGATGGACGGAAAAAGATGTTGGAACCAGTGCTGTCAGTCTTGTTCTTAAGCGCAGGATACCTGTTCAGATAAATGAAAATGAGCATTATTGCAAGCGCGGTCATGGATATACCTGTTCTGCCTCACCTGTATTCAGCGAAGAGGATAAATTAGCAGGAGTAATTGCCTTGTCAGGTAGAGCAAATCAAGTCCATCCGCATACCCTTGGCATGGTTATTACAGCATCCAAAGCAATAGAAAATACGATGAGAATAAGAAAAACCTCTGATAATCTTGTTAAAAAAAACAATTATATGAATACTCTAATTAATTCCATAGATAGTGGAGTCATTGCTGTTGATAAAACCGGTTGTATTACACAGATAAATAATCAACACGGATTTTCATGGAACATAAAGCACCCCTAATTATTTTCACTCTCGGGCCATATTTTTTGTTGGCACAACTCAAGAAGTGCTGTCACCCAAAATAGTAAATTTTCGCTTGCC